>JANYKT010000182.1 GCA_025358085.1 Deltaproteobacteria bacterium
GCCGCCGTCGGCCGGGACCATCGCGGTCGCGGCGGGTCCGGTCGTGGCGGGTCCGCTCGTGGCGGGCGCGGGCATTGAAGGCAGCGGTGCCGCCGCGGCCGGTGGCGGGCGCGGCGTCGCTGTTTGCGGCGCGGCAGCTGCCGGCACGAACGGAAGCGGCGACGCCCAGGGGATCGGCACCGGCGGCGCTGGCGTCACTTCCGAGGCCGGCAATCCCAAGGGCGCGAAAAGCAGCGGCGACGCTTTGGGGATCGCCGGCGGCGGTCGCGCGGGCTGCGTCTTCGCCACCGGCAGCGGCGGCTTCTGCGGCGACGCTACCTTCACGATGCGCCGCTCGAGGTGCGCCGCGCTCGACGCCGCCTTCGAGAGCGCGGTAACCAGCTTCTGCGGATCGGCCCCGAACACCAGCGCGCGCGTCGGCCCCTGCAGCTCGTCGATGAGCGTGCGGATGCCGACGTCGGCCGAGAGCCGCGCGGGCAGCTGCATGGCCGCCTCCTGCACCCCCGCCAACGCCAATTTGCGCAGCGCTTCGGCGAGCTGCTCCACCAGCCCGCTCTCGGTCTGGGCAAGCGGCCCCAACCCGAAGACGAAGAGCTTGCGGAAGCCGAGCCGCGAGCCGGGCGGCGTCAGCACCGCCTCGCCCGCGGCGCCAGTCAGCACGCCTTGCCGCAGCAGCCGCGAGAGCTTGCCCGAAAGCCGCCAGTCGGCCAGCCCCGCCAGGCCGGTCAATGGCCGCTCGTCTTCTGCGATGAAGAGGCAGAGCGCCTCGACCGAGGACTGGTCGATTGCCTCGAGCGTCAGCGGATAGAACGAGAGGTCCACGGCGGCTCAGGGGGAAAGTTTAGGCGCCGCGCCCGGCAAGCTCAGGTGCGCGATGCGGTCGAGCACGCCGTTGACGAATGCTGACGATTCCTCGGAGCCATACTTCTTTCCCAACTCAATCGCTTCATTCAAGGTCACGCGCACCGGCACGTCGCCGCGCCGCAACATCTCGTAGACCGCGAGCCGCAGGATGTTGCGGTCCACCCGCGCCATGCGATCGATCTTCCAGTTGGTCGAACTCCTGGTGATCACTTCGTCGATGGCCATGCGGTCGAGTTGCACGCCGCGCACCAGCTCCGACGCGAAGGTGGTGGTCTCGTCGTCGACCTCCTCGAAGTGCGCGAGGATGCCGTCGAGCGCCGTCTTTCCGTCGCCGCCGGAGGTATCGAGTTGATAGAGCGCCTGCAGCGCGCACTCGCGTGCTTTCGTCCGCGAACCCATTTAAACTCCTATCGCCTGCAACGCGCGGGTCTGCTCGATGCACGCCACCGCAACCTCAGCGCCCTTGTCCAGCCTGCCCGCGCGCTCCTGCGCCTGGGGAAGCGTCTCGCAGGTCAGCACGCCGAAAGCAACCGCGATGGGCTGCGGATTGGTCGCGAGCTCCAGCGCCATGGCCCCCAGCGCCCGCGTAGTCTCGGCCGTCAACAGCGAGTAATGATCGGTGTCGCCGCGGATCAGCGCGCCAAAGGCGATGATGCCGTCCACCCCGCCCTGCCGCGCCACTCGCGCGACCAGCGGCGCCAGCTCGAACGCCCCTGGGCAGCGGTACACTTCGACCTCGCCGTTCCGAGCGAGAATCGCCGCGCGCGCGCGCTCGATCAGCTGGCCCGTGATCTCCCCGTTCCAGCGCGCTGCGCAGATGGCGAAGCGCAGCCCGCGGGCATCGACGGTCTCCTCAGGCGGGGCGCTGGCGCTCATCTCAGCCATCCTACTTCTTCGGCAGCGACAGGAGGTGCCCCATCTTGTCGCGCTTGACCTGCAGGTAGCCTTCGTTGTCGTCCGAGAGCCCGGCCTCGATGGGCACCCGCTCGACCACCTCAAGGTCGTAGAGCCGCTTGAGCCCGTCGATCTTTTTCGGGTTGTTGGTCATCAAGCGCATCTTGCGGACGCCGACGTCTCGCAGGATCTGCGCGCCGATGCCGTAGTCGCGCAGGTCGGCCTTGAATCCCAGCTTGTGATTGGCCTCTACGGTATCGTGCCCTTCGTCCTGCAGGTTATAAGCCTTGAGCTTGTTGATCAGGCCAATGCCGCGTCCCTCCTGATCGAGATAGACCAGCACGCCCTTCCCCGCTTTATCGATCATCTTCAGCGCGCGCTGCAGCTGCGGGCCGCAGTCGCAGCGCTTGCTGCCAAAGATGTCGCCGGTCAGGCACTTCGAGTGGACGCGCACCAGCACGGGCTCGTCGGGCGCCCATTCGCCCTTGACGAAGGCGACGTGCTGGGCTGAGTCGCAGTCGTTCTCGTAGGCGATGCAGCGCATGTCGCCACCGTGCTCGGTGGGCACGCGCGCCTCGGCCCCGCGGCGCACCAGCCGCTCGCGCTGCATCCGGAAATGAATCACGTCGGCGACCGAGAGGATTTCCAGGTCGTGCAGCTTGCCGAAGATTTTCAGGTCGGCCATCCGCGCCATGGTGCCGTCGTCGTTCATCACCTCGCAGATGACGCCAGCAGGATTCAGGCCGGCGAGTCGCGCCAGGTCGAGCGAGCCTTCTGTCTGCCCCGCGCGGACCAGCACGCCGCCCTTGCGCGCTTTGAGCGGAAAGACGTGGCCAGGGCGCACCAGATCATGAGGCAGCGCTTGCGGGTTGATGGCCGCGCGGATGGTGGTCGCGCGGTCGGCCGCGCTGATGCCCGTGGTCACGCCGCGCGCCGCCTCGATGCTGACGGTGAAGGCGGTCGAGTAGGTACTCTCGTTCTCCTGCACCATCATATGTAGGCCGAGCCGCTTCACCTGCTCTTCGCTGAGCGACAGGCAGATGAGGCCGCGCGCGTGCTTGGCCATGAAGTTGATCGCTTCAGGCGTGGCGAACTCGGCGGCGAGCACCAGGTCGCCCTCGTTCTCGCGGTCGGCATCGTCGACCAGGATCACCATCCGGCCGCGTCGCAGCTGCCCGAGCGCCGACTCGACGCGCTCGATTTGCTCGTCATCCATGCGGCTTCTCCTTGATCTGCCCTTGGAATTGCAGCAACCGCGCGACGTGCTTGCCGAGGATATCCGCCTCGACATTGACCGCCTCGCCGGCGCGCTTCTCACCCCAGGTGGTGGCGCGGAGTGTTTCGGGAATGAGCATCAACGCAATCTGATCCACCGCCGGCAGCTCATTGACGGTCAGCGAAATGCCGTCGAGGCAGATTGAGCCCTTCTCCACCACCAGCGGCGCCAAATCTGCGGGCAGCTGGACCACCAACCGCTCGGCCTCGCCCACTTTCTTGCGCTCGAGGATCTTGCCGACTCCATCGACATGACCGAGCACCAGGTGGCCGCCCAGCCGGTCGCCCAGCGCCATCGGGCGCTCCAGGTTGACGCGGTCGCCGGCACTGCGCGCGCCCAGCGTGGTGCGCGCGAGGGTCTCTTGACTCACGTCGGAACTGAAGCGGCCGGGCCCGGCGTCGATGACCGTGAGACAGGCGCCGTCCACCGCGATTGACGCTCCGTGCCGGAGGTCGCTCTCGCTGAAGCGCGTCAGGATGGTCACGCGCGCACCTTCCGGCTTGCGCTCGACGGCCGCAACGGTGCCGAGATCTTCGATCAGTCCGGTGAACATGCGCGCCTTCTACCCCGGGGGGCGCCCCGCCGTCGACAAACGTCCGACGGCGGTTTCAATTCCCGGTCGCAAGACCCGACCCGATTCCCCGCGGCTGGAACCTGGACGATCGAAGCTGGAGCCGAAGCTGGAGCCGAAGCTAGAGCGGCGGGCGCCAGGTGATGCCGGCACTCAACAAGTGAACGTGAGTGTCGTAGGACCCGGGAAAGGCTTCAGGACCCGTCGCGGTGACGGTATCGAAGAAAACAAATTGATATCCGATATCAGCGCGTACGCCTTTGACGAACTCATATCCTGCGCCGACGGACACCGCCCAGCTGTTGCCGTCCGTGAGCGTGGGCGAAATGGTATTGCTGGGCTGCTCCGAGATGCTGCGCTGGCCGCCGATGCGCAGTGTCAGCGGAAGCGCCGCGACATGCTGGTACTCAGCGCCGAGCCGATAGACCCAGGCATTGTGGTAGTCGCGCGGGACGGTGATGACGAGACCCTTGTCCCCAACATAAGTATCGCTCGTATAGGCGCTCCAGCGCTCGAGCGTCCAGCTTCCCATGGCCTTCAAATTGGGGATGACGTCATAAGCGGCGCCGAGAAAGAGCTGATTGGGAATGGTCACGCGCTCGGTGACACCCTGGTCCTGCAGGGCGGACGCGAAGTTGGGCGGCACGCCATCGAAGTGGGCGGCACCCGAGAGCGTGATTGGCGCCTGGTGGCGATAATCGATACCAAAGGTGAGCGGTACGGTGGGAACGCGAACCTCGCCGGACAGCCCGTAGGTCAGCGCGTTGCCGCCCAGGCCCAGGCTGGCCGCGCCGGTGGTGCCGCCGAAGGGGAGTCCTTGCGTGAGGCTCTCGGTGACGCGGTAGTAGAGGAACGTGGCGCCGACCTTGAGGAACGGCAACGGCTGGATCGCGCCACCTCCCTGGACGGCGTAGACCTTCTGATCGACGCTCTGGATGCGGCCCGCGCCGGCCCAGCCGGTCGGCCACTCGAGCGAACCGCCCCCCGGCACCACGAACGCGACACCGAGCCCGTAGGGCATTCCATTGGGCAGCTTGCTGCCGTAGGCCACAGCAAGGGCTGGTGGGAAGTTGGCCTTGGGGCGCAGCGACGCGTTGCCCAGGGTCGGATCGGACCAGGCGGTCCTGTTGTAAAGAATCTCCAGGCTGGCGGAGAGGGAGAGTCCGGTCTGGCCGGCCAAGGCAGCCGCATTCTGATAGGTCGCCTCCGGCCCGGTCTGGGCGGCCACCGTAGCCTGCGAGAGGCCCAGGTCGCGCGCGTTCTCATTGGGAATGGCATAGGCGCCGGCAAACGACGCTGCCGGGGCAAGGATCAATGCAGCAATGACGATGCGCATGGGTTTCATTTCCTCGCTCAAGGAATGACGACGAGAGAGTTGGCCGGCGTGGTGCCGGTGGCGAGGAAGGTCGCCGCATCGATTTGCGCTTTGCCAGTGATGTTGCGATCAATGCCATCGAGCAGGAAGCCGTGGCTGACTGCGCTCGCGGGCGGATCGAGGCCGCTGCCGGGCGAGGGGCACGCGGACAGGTCCGCCGCGGTTGGAGCTGCGCTCCCCTTATAAAAGAGCTGAAAGGTGCCGGGACCACCGAAGCCGGGAAGGCCCGGGAGCGGTCCCGTGCCCGCGTTTGCGTCGAGGATGAAGTTGAATGGATTTGGAACCACCTGATCACAGAAGGCGGCCTGGGTGATGATGCCTTTTGCGGCCTGCGCCGTCTTGCCGCTCGGGTCGGCGAGCAAATTCGGCAGAGTGTTTGCCTGCAGGTGGCCGGCAAAGTTCACCGGGTCAGCGGGGTCGAGAATGGTCTTCGCCACCACCAGAAATTGCAGATAGCCCGCCGGGTTCTGGACCCGATCGATACCGATGCTCTTGAGCAGCGCGTTCGTCCCCGACGAGAATGCGGGGGAGTTGGTGAAGATATCGACCACGGTGCCGCCGCCGACATTGAGCACCGCGCGCGAGAAGCGGGGATTCGCCGCCACGTCGACCGTGCCTTGAATGGCTCCCAGCGATTGGCCGATGTAGCCGATCTGCGCGAAGTCGAATTGCACGCCCGTGATCGGGGTGGTGACGAGATTGCCGGAGATTTTGGCAGGGTCGGGCGAAAGGACGCGCAAAAGCTGCGACTCGTCGATGATGTCCTGGCGAAGTGTATCGCGCGTGCGGAAGAAGTTCGCGCTGACGAGGAAGTTGCTCGAGGCGAGAGGCACCGCCTGCGTGTTGGTGCAACCGCCGCAATCCTGCCGCCGCGCGAAATCCCCCGCCGCCGTGCCGTTCATGCAGTGGCCCGGCGTGGGACCCGCGCCGACTTCCTCATGCGCCAAGCCTGGGTCGGCGACGCAGGTAGCCGGGCTCGCGCACTCGGAATCGACCGCGCAGTAGGAGCGGTCACCGTGCTTGGCCGCGTCGATGGCGGCGACGCCGAATCCCTTCGCCGTGAAGGTGTTCGCGAGCGCCAACATCTGCGCGCGCCCGCCGCCGAGACCGTGCCGGAAGATGACGAGGGGAATAGTGCACTGCGAGGTCGCGGTCGGTACGCAACCGCTGGCGCCATAGGGGGGCGCGGGCAGGACGATGAGTGCGTTGATCGGTTCGGGAACAGGCTGCACCGCAGGGCCGCTGAAGGCGCCGGTGTCCGTGCACGTTGTATCGCCGGGATTACAAAGCAGCTTATTGAAGGTAAGGATTTGCGTATCAATGACGTAGCCCACGTTGCTGTTCGGCGCGGGAATGCCATACGCGGAGAAGGCGTCATCGGTGGTCTGGCTGGAGCAGGCCGGGTTCGATTGAGTTGCATTCGAGCAGTACAGCACCGTCGTCGTGTTGGGCACCGGCTTGACGGTGCCGGTACCGGTCAAGTACGGCAGCGCGGCGAGCTGCACGGCGGTGGAGAGAATCGTCTGCGTGTGAAAGGTGTACGCCATCGCAACGTGGCCTTGCGCGATACCGTTCGTCGCCGCTGCCGCGAGCGCAGGTGCCAGGCGCTGCCGCATGATTTCCAGTGCACCGGCGGTCTGATCGTCCACGCCCTGGAGCTGCGATTTGGCGCTTGCGTCCACGATCGGGTTCTTGAACTGAAGAATCGTCGCGACGGTTCCTGCGCCGAGCGGGTTGTTTGCCTGATCCTTGACCCCATCGCTGATGATGACCGCGTAATCGGTGTTGTCTTTGAGCGGCCTGGTCGTGAAGACGGACGGGAGGCCGGCGGCGACGTTGCTGGTATTGCCCGCGGTGGCCCCGGAGGGCTGCAGCGCGATCACCGGCGACAGCGCGTTGATGTGGTCGGAGCAGGAGGAAGTCAGCTCGCACGGCTCGGTGATGTAGGAAGCCGGATCGAGCAGCGCGGGCGCGGCCGGATTGGTCAGATCATAAAGCTGTACGGTTGAAGGGGTAACGGTGCTCGCCGAGACGTTGCTGGAAGTTGGCGCCAGGATGAGGCCGGTGGTGGAGAAGCCGTCCAGCGTGGCGAAGCCAGCGGCAGCGCTGTTGACATTGCCCTTTGCATCCCGGCACACGCCCTGCGCGTCGAGCTTCCCCTGCGCGAGCGTGCAGGCAGCGACCGGAGTGAGGTGGCCGCACGCGGGGCAGGTCGCCGAGGCGGGCCGGGGATCGCGCAGCAAGTCGATGGGAAGCGGCACGAGTCCGCGGCCCGGATCGAGCTGCACCTGCGTCTTCGCGGGGGCGATGGCGAAGGTGGTCATGACCGCGAGTTCCTGCTGCGGAAAGACGCGGTTCACCGCCGCGAAGGAGGGCGCGTAGCCATCGATGATTTGATCCAGCTGCTTCGCCAGCACCAGCGCGGCCGCGGTCGAGCCGGCCTGCGCTCGCAGCAGCGCCAGGTTCTGCTCGCTCTCCAGCTTCTGGCCTTG
Source organism: Deltaproteobacteria bacterium (assembly GCA_025358085.1). Taxonomy (GTDB): domain Bacteria; phylum Myxococcota; class Myxococcia; order Myxococcales; family 40CM-4-68-19; genus JANYKT01. The sequence continues at coordinate 7,473 of JANYKT010000182.1, forward strand.
TGCGATGAGATAGAAAGTCTGCGAGGCGTAGACCGGATCGTTCTCGGCCGTCTTCACTCCCGAGGGTCCGCCGCGGATCGCGACGACGTAGTGACCGGGCGTCCACGGCTGGCGGTTTTTGTTGTGCAGCGTGAGCACGCCGTGATCGCCCGCGGCGACATAATCGCCTGGCGCGATCGGGTCGAGCGCAACCGTCCCGAGTCCTGTCGCGGTCTGCAGGAAGACCAGAAGCGTTATTGGCGTGAGCGAGGTGATGTCGAGTGTCGGCGCAACGCCCGTGCTGGTGCCGTCGGCGTTGAGGGTTCCGCGCGTCAATGAAATCGTGACCGGCACCTCTTGATCGTTGGGGAAGCCGCCCTGTGCAGCGAAGGCCGCGAGCAGCTCCTGCTGGGCCGGCGCAAGCGTCACTCCCGCCGGCGACGGCTGCAGCGCGAGATCGTTCGGCAGCGGTATCTGGCCATGCAACGGATCAAAGACCGCCGAGACCACGGAGGCGGGCGCTGCCTGATGCCCGACGCTGGGCGTGCACGCCGCGAGCAACGACGCCGCGGCAAGGAGACAACGGCTGATGGATAGAGTCTTCATAGGGCGCTGAACCCCTGCACGGAGACGGTGTTGGCATCGACCTGGTGACCAAGCGCGAAATCGAAATATTGATTCTGCACGTATTGACCGAGAAGGTCCGGCGTATTGGAGAAGACGCCGTAGGGCGCGTCGCGCTCGGGGCCGGGCAACTGCATCTTGGTCACCGCGGCGGCGGGATCGCCGACCTCGGCAATGAAGCGCACGTTGGACCCGTGGCTGTAGGAGAATCCGACCGGACTTGATTGCGAGCCATCGGGGCTGCCGACATCCACGGTGAAGGCGCCGCCCGGACGCGCGAACGGCCCGGCGGCGTACCGGCCCGCGATGAGTGGAGCGGCGGCGCTGGTGGTGGTCAGCGTGTGAGCGCGGCCCCAGATCCAGTTTGCGGGCGCGCCGTAGACAGCCTGGAGCGTGCCGGCGGCGACAAGCAACGAGCTCACCAGCTTGTCCGTGCAGCTATGAGCCGCGATGAGGTTGTTTTCGGTGTCGACATCGTTGCAGAAAGTCGCGTGCGGGTCGTTCGGGGGGAGCCCGAGCATGTAAAGGAGCGCGCGGATCTCGGCGCCGCCGTCGCCGCTGAAGGATGAGCCGGTCGTCGCGGCGACGACCGCGAAGTCGTCGTCAAAGACCGAGTGCAGCAGGTTGCTCAGCATGGTGTGGAAGAGCAGGCACGCGGACGAATCGCGGACGTGCTTCGGGTCGGTGTCCGGCGCGCTCCTGGGATCGGCGCTGGTCAGCCCGGTCGGACAGTCGTAATCGTCTGCACCCCATTGAGTGAGCAATCCAATCGCAGCCGTATATCCCGCTTGCCGCGCGGAGGGCAGCGCGGCCGCGGGGGGAAACGACAGCGCCATCAGCTTCGCGAGCAGCACGGAATGATCGCTTTGCACACTCTGCATGTCAGAGACCGTGACCTTCCCCGCGGTGGTCAGCGCCTTGAGCCGCGTCGCGATACGCGCGTAGCGCAGGTCGGTGGGGTCGTCCCAATCGAAGCTCAGATACTGATACCACTGCGGGTTGACGGTACTGACGAAGGGGGCAGTCGCCGAGTTGGTGTATCCAGCAGGATCGCTGTTGGCCGTGGCGTAATAACCCTTGGCAGGATTCACACCCTGCGGAAGTTGGTTGTCCGGCACCCAGCAGTCGTCCGCAGGTGCGACGCCTCCCGGCGTTGCGCAGTGGGTGTCCGCTCCTGCGACGCCCCACTCGGCGGAGCCGTCGCCCGGCAGCGGCAGCCAGGGCAGGAGCCTGAGCGACGAGCCTGCCCAGTCCCGCCTGGGGACCAGCGCGTGCGGGTCATAGCCAATGTTGCCCGCATCGTCCGCGAGCACGAAGTTCTGCGCGCCGACGGCGTAATTCTTCAGCGCGGCGAAAGCGGTGCCGGTGGCTCCGGTCAGGTCGCCGACAGCCGTTGCTGTGTTCAGGTCGAGGAAACCTTTCAGGTCGGCGGTGGTCTCGTGACCGGTCCAGCGCATGCTGATGGCCCTGCCGTGCGCGGGATCGAAGCTGACGATAGGCCCGTGGTGCGGGACCACCAGCACGGTCACCATGGTGGGACTGCTCGCACCGTGCACCTTGACGGCGTACTGCACCGGCAGGATCGGAACGCTGTTTCCGTTGAAATCCACGCACCCGGCGGGCGACGTGGCGCAGCGCGAGACCCGCTCCATATAGAGGTCGGTGACGTCATAGCCGACCACGGTGACGCCCCAGCCCACGTGCGCGCCGCGGCCAATCAGCGCGCCGGGGATTCCAGGGAAAGCGCCGCCGACCAGGTTGAGCCCGTCCGTCGCGGTGAGCGCAGCGAGATGGAACAGCGGTGGGTACTGCAGCGAGAGGTGCGGATCGTTCGCGACCAGCGCCTTGCCGGTCGCCGAGTGCTTGCCGTCAATGACCCAGTTGTTCGAGCCGTCACCGAGGTGCAGCGACCCGAACAGCGCGTGCATCTCCTCCATGGAGGCGTTGAGTTGGGCAAGGCTATCGCGCCACGGCGAATAGTCCGGCACGGCTGCGGCCGAAGCTCCAGTGGCCGGAGCGGCTGCGGCTTCAGCACCAGCCGCAGGTTGGCGGCGGGCGGCCGTTACCGGCGGGCCGTCGGTCGCCGAGAGCGTGAACCCGGGCAGTGGCTGTTGCGCCCGCACGTACGAGACGAAACGGTTGAGGTCGGGGTGCGCTCCGCCGGGCGCAAAAGTGGCTGCGAACAGGCCGTACGCCGACTCTTTTGAGAGCGTCTCCGAGAGCTGGAATTGTTGCAGCCGCCCCAGCGCCAGGGTGTCTTCGGGCGACCACGGCGGGATATCCCCCGGCGCGACCACTTGCGGGAGCTGCGCGTACTCGCCCGGCATCAGCGTCGGGTGCTGCACGAGGAACGCGAGGTACGCGTTCACGCCGCTCGCGAAGGCCACGAGCTTCGCGCGGGTGTCTGGATCCAGCGCGGCCGCGAGCTTGTCCTCGATGCGCTTGCCGTCGCGGGTCACGAAGAGCGTGAGGAACTGTTTGTCCGAGGAGATCTCGAGTGGACCGATCAGCGAGGCCAGCTGCCCGCGTGCGGTGCGGCGAAACAGGTCCATCTGGAAGAGCCGGTCCTGCGCCTGGATGTAGCCCTGCACCGCGAAGCAATCGAGCGCGCTGCCACAGAAGATGTGCGGGATGTCCTGCGCATCATAAGAGACCGACACCGCGCCATTGAGACCCGCGATCACCGCGGGAGCCTGGCTCGGCGGGGTCAAGGTCAGCGCTACCGACGCGGTCTGGCCGTTCGCGCTCGCGGTGACGGTCGCGGTCTGCGCGGCAAAACCGGGCGGTGGGCGGTACACGGTCTGCGGGCCAGTCGTGTCCGAGAGAGTGCCCGACCCCACCAGAGACCAGGTCACGCCGCCGGCGACATCGCCCGGAAAGGCCTTGATCAACACCGGACCTGTGGCCGCCGCCGTCCCCGCGGGAGTGATTGTGAGCGGCGGTTTATTTTCCGAGCCCGCGCAGGAACAAGTCACCGCTGCGAGAATCGCTGCCAACTGGCGTGTGCGCATAGACCGCCTCCAGAAAAGTTTTGGGTCAAGTTGAGTGGTCGGGAGCGCGATATCAACTTTCTTGGTCCCCGGTGTCAAGGAAGACAGTAGATGAATTTCGGGCGACTCGAACTGCGCAGCCACCACAGCCGCAGTCTGTTCGCTTTTGCACCTTGGGTGTGGCAATCGACAGATGACACTGGTAAGGGCCGATGAAACGCCAGATGGCTGATTGCGCATCGAGGCCCCGTGCTCGGACCCAATGGTGCCGGCAGATCGACGCTCATAGCCCCAAAAGCCTGGGTAATCAGCGTCCCGTGCGCGCCTCGCTGGATTACTGCACCAAGGCGTTTGATCCCTATTCGCAACCGGTATTGGGCGTGGCCGAGATTCCCCGCTACCACAACGGAGCGCAATCTTTTCCAGGCCCTATCCTCACTGCGGAAGAGGCTTTCCTGGCGAATGATCAGAAGGGCCTCGTCTTCGCCAATATCGCTCAAGAGGTTGCTCACCAATGGGTTCCACACCGTGGTCGATTCATTCTTCAGATGCGGCGACTATTCGCCGTTGAATGGCCCTGTCGCCCGACACTGTCGCCGATTTTAGAAACCACTCGCTATCTGCTCCGGTGCTTTTGACTTTGCATTCCTTGCAATGACAATTCGAATTGCCCGACCGCGGCACCGACCTGCAGCGCCCACGCGACAAACCCGTCGGGCAAGTGCCTCGTCCCGCTGAGGCCAGCAAGATCGAGGTCATCCCGGCAGGGAGTCCCGCGATTGCTACCGTCAACACCGCGCTGCCGACGGCCTTGAAAGTCCTCGTCTCCGACACGGCCGGCAACCTCGTCACCGGGACAACCGTCACCTGGGCCGTGATGACCGGCCACGGCAGCTTTGCGGGGCAGGCCACCACCACCACGCCGACCGGGCCCGACGGGACGGCCTCGGTCACCGTCACCCTCGGGAAGCGGGTCGGGTCGAATTCGTTCAGGCGCTCCGCGGCCAGCCCGCGCGGGCAACCGAGTTGGTCACCGCACTGCGCTCGCAGCACGCTGCCACGCTGCTCAACGACAGGCGCGTCTTGCTCGCGGGCGGGACCATCGACGGAGAGACCGGCCTCACCACGACCGAGACCTTCGATCCGCTGCAGGTCCGCTTTGCCCCGGGCTTGCCGCTGCAGGCCGGGCGCTTCGGCGAGGCTTCCGCGTACTTGTCTGCGCAAGACCTGCTGATGCTCGTGGGCGTGGACTCGAAGGCTCTGGAGCTCATCACCGCGCCCTGGGCGGCAAGCAGCTGGACCACAGTCAAGGGTGAGATCCAGCGAGTCGACTCCTCAGGCATGCATATGAGTCGGAGCTACTTTAAAGGCGCTTCGAGGAATTCAATCACCGCCAGATTCACCAGCTCCGGGCGCGTACGGAAGGTGGCGTGTCCGCTTCCCGGTACAATCAACAGCTGCCCGCCGGGAATGTCCTTCGCAATGTGGTGCGCGACTTCCACTGAATAGAAGTCGCGGTCGCCCATGATGATCAGCGTCGGACAATGGATCTGGGCCAGTCTGCTGCGCTCGACATAGGGATATCTGCGCCACATGGCAGCAACGCGATTGATCAAGGCCTCGTAATGCTGCGGGCCGTCGGGAGAGACCTGATCGTACCGCTCCTGGAACATCTTCGGGAGTTGTTCGGGCTTGATCTTGTCGCTCTTCGGCGGAGGCAGCCCTTCGTCATCAATGTTGGAGCCGGAAGTCACCAGCTTGCGGACTAACTCCGGATGGCGGATGGCGAGCAGATATCCGATGACTCCGCCGTCGCTCCAACCGACCACGTCCGTGCGCTGCACATGGAGTTGCTGCAGGAGTGCCGCGGTGTCCTCGGCCATCTGCTCGTAGCTGAATTCGCGCGCGGGAACGTCGGGAGTGTGCCCGTGGCCCATCTGCTCGGGCGCGATGACTTGATGCCCTTGGGAAATCGCCTGCACCGTCCCGGACCAGAATGATTGATCGCTGATGCCACCATGGAGCATGAGGACCGGAAAACCCTGACCGTGGACCTCGTAATACATATGCACGCCATTGACGTCGGCGTAGGCGCGCGCGGGGGGAGCCGCGGCGTGGGCGCAGGCGAAGAGAGTGGCGGCACTGAATGCGACGAGTCTCAGCATGCTTGTCGGTCCTGACTCTTCAACGGTCTTGAATTCTTTCGCTCGAGCCCATTTCGAGAGCCCTTCCTATCAAAAGAGCGGTGCACCTTCGACTCTCACTCCGGAAGCTTCGCCTGCATGCCGGCGGTCTACTCCTCGTGTCGAGAAGCAGGGATGCGCATTTTCTCTTTGGCTAAAGTGGGCGCAGAGTGCGAGTTCAGCGATGCGAATTGATCGTTGCTCCGGGCGCGGCGCTCGCAGCTCCAGATCGCAATCGATCGCGCCGCGGCCGCACGCTTCGCCATCAATGTCTCCGATATCCCCGACTTGATCGAGATCAGCGCGACATTCATTGCGATCGCATTGAGCGGGTTCCTCAAATCGTGCGGGACCACCGCCATCAGGTCCTGCGTGGTCTGGTTCGCGGCCTCGGCGTCGCGCCGCGCCGCGCCGCCTGCTCCTTGCGGACCTGCGCCCGCAGGCCGAGCGCGAGGATCTCGCGCAGGACCGCGATGGGGGCCTTGCATGCAGAGAAGTCATCCGCGCGCGTTCAGACTGGGGGGTGGCGAGTCACTCGCAGGAGCACCGTTTCGGACCTCTGGGTGTACCGCCTGGTACGCCGTCCTGCGGCACGCGGCCGGTCTACCCTCCCAGCAGGGGCGCGTGCGGGTTGGCTCACGGCTTGCTTTTGTGTTGTGTAGACTGGTCCTTCGCCGGCCGAGAGGAGCGCCCTATGCACACCACTGCGAGACGCCTGCTCCTCGCCGCGGTCGGGTCGCTCTGGCTGGCGCTCCCGGCGCGCGCCGACGAGAGCGCCCGCGCCGCCGTACACGAGGCGCTCTCCGCAGAGCTGCCCGTCACGCGCACCGAAACGGCGCTGCCCGGGTCCAGCGACCGCTCCGCTCCGGGCCCGGGCAACCACAACGGCGGCGACCAGAAGCGCGATCGCCCGCGCGACGAGCGCCGCGAGCCGGGGGACCGCGAGCACCGCGACGGCAAGGATGACGGGCAAAAGGACCACGAGGGGCGCGGTCACGAGGGCCGCGACGAGCACGAGGGGGGGCGGAACGAGGGCGGGGAGCACGGCCACGGCGGCGCCGCCGAACTCGGCGACATCGGCGAGCACGGCTCCGGCGAGCGGACCGTGGACGGCGAAAACGGCGAGCACGGCGAGCACGGACGAGGAGGCGGCGACAACGAAAAGGGCGGTCGCCACGATGGACCGGACTAAGCGGTTTCCTCTCGCCAGCCCCCCAGGAAAACGGTGAGCCCTGCAGCCCTCCTGCTGGCCGCCCTGGCTGCGGCCTCGCCGGGACCCGCGGACCAGCACGTCCTCGCGGGAGCGCGCGCGTTCAGGGCTGCGCACTACGCCGAGGCCTTGGTGGAGTTCCGCGTCGCGGGCCGGCTGGACGGCTCCGGCGAGGCCGGGTGGTACGCGGCCTCGTGCCTGGTCCGGCTGGGGCGTCCCGAGGACGCGGTCGAGGCCTTCGACGAGTCCGCGCGGCGCGCGCCGGACATCCGCGACGATCTGTTCAGCTACTACAACGCGGTGGCCTGCCACGACGCGCGGCTCTACCTCTGCGCCGACGGCCTGCTGGCGAAGCTGGGAGAGCGATCCGGTCCGCGCATCCGCGAGGAAGCGTCCAGGCTGCGCGCCCGGGTCGCCGCCGTGCTGGCCGGCGAGCCGTCGAAGGCGACGGTGGACTGGTACCTGGCGCGGGCGCAGGAGTCCGCCCCGCGCCGGCACCTATTGGCCGCGGCGTACCTGCGCGAGGCGGCGGGCCTCGCCGCGCATCGCCGCGATGGCTATCGCAGGACCGAGGCCGAGACCTCCCTCAAGCGCGCGGGCGCCGCGCCGTGATGGCCGTCCTCCTGGTCGCGGCCGCCCTCTGCGAGCCGCCGTTGCCCGCTCCGGCCGTGAGCCCTTTGGAGGCCCTCGACTACCTGGAGGTGGGCGACGCGGAGCGCGCGGCCGGCTCGCTGGACACCGCGCAGGTCGCGTACGCCGAGGCGCTGCGGCTCGACCCTTCCAGCGATCGCGCGCGGCTCGCGTGGCTCGCGGCGTGTGTCGAGCAGCACGGCGACGCACTGCTGGCCGAGGGCCGCCGCCTGCTCGACGAAGGTGATCGGCCTGGTGCCCTGGCTCTGTTCGAGCGCCTGCGCTCCGGGCGCAGCGACCCCGCCGTGGACCTCTTCGAGGGCATCGCGCTTTATGAAGAGGGCGACGATGAGCGGGCGCGGCCGCTCTTGCTGGAGGCGGCGCGCTCGGCCGCGTGGTCCGCGCGCGCGCAGTACTTCCTGGGCCTGATCGGGCTGCGCGACGGCGCCGGCGCAGAGGCGGCAAGCCTGTTCGAGCGCGTCGAGCTCGCCGGGAGCGGCGGGCTGGTGGAGCGCGCTGCGGTGCTGCGCCAGACCGCGCTGCGCACCGGACGGGGCGTGGTCTCCGTCTTCGCCGAGTCGGGCTACGACTCGAACGTCACCTACGCCGCCGACTCCCAACCGGCGCCGACCGACGGCGCGCTGGGCGCCGGGCTCTTCGGACAGCTTCGCCCGCTGGGGCTCTCGGGGCCCTACCTGCGCGCGAGCGCGTTCCTCCGCCAGCAGCTCCAGGTGCACGAAGGCGACCTGGGCGTCTTCGGCGGCCAGGCCGGCTACCGGCTGGGACGCGGCGAGACCTATGGCCTCTTCGACTACGGCTACGAGCTGACCAGGCTGGGGGGCTCGAACTATCTCTCGGCGCATCGCTTCCGCGCCGGAGGTCGCTGGCTTCCCTTCGGACGCTTTTCCGTCGCCGGCGTCTATGCGCTGCGCCTGGGCTCGTACCTGACCGCGGGCTCCAGCGCCTACTCGGGCGTGCTGCACTCGCTCTCTCCCGAGGTCTCGTACCGCTTCCCCCTGGGCTCGAGCATGACCCTGGGTTACGATGTCTTCCGCGACGCCACACAGCTGGCCGAGACCAGCTCCTGGGAGCACGGCCCGCGCGCAGGCATGCACCTGCTGCTGCGACCCACGCTCCGCGCCAGTGTCGAGAGCGGCGTGCGGCTCCGCAACCTGGACGGCGGCCCCGTGCAAGGGGTGGCCGCGGTGTCCAGCACGGTCTACTTCGGCAGCGTCGCCGCCGAGCAGGACTTCGGCCGGCTGACGGTGCGGCTGCTCCTGGGCGCGCGGGCTTCGTCGTCGTCGGATGCGGCCAACTCCTGGACCCGGATGACCGCCACGCTGGGCGTCTCGTACACCGCCGGGATCTTCTGAGCATGGCGCGCGCGGGGGCTCCCTTGCTGGCGGCGGCACTGGCGCTGGTGGGCTCGCTCGCGTCCACCGCGGTGCTCTTCCACTCGGCCCGCGACGCGCTCGACCGGGTGCTCGAGGAGCGCCTGCGCGGCGCCGGCGAGTCGGCGGCGCTGCTCCTCAAGGGCGATGCAGAGTCGGGCGCGACGCTCGCGGAGTTGATGCGCGCCAACGCGCTGGACGGCGCCAGCCTGGTCTCGCCTTCGCTGCGGCTGATCGCCGACGGCGACGGCCGCGCCGGCGGCAAGATCGATCTGCTGCGCCTCGACCCCGACCGCGTGTCGGCGGCGTTCCAAGGCCATAGCTACGTCGGGCCGGGCTACGCGCTGGGCGGGCTGGAGGTCAGCACGGGGTACTTTCCCGTCCGCGGCCGCGAGGGCGCGGTGCAGGCCGTGCTGGCGCTCGAGGCCGGCAAATCCTTCCTCAAGGCGCGCGCTGGCCTCGACCGCGCCGGCATCGCCGCCGCTCTGCTCTCGGTCGGGGCGGCGCTCGCGCTGGGCGTGATTGCGGCGCGCTGGAACGAGGCTGAGCGCAGCCGCGCCACGGCTGCCCGGCTGGCCGCGCGGGGAGAGGCGATGACCCGGATGGCGGCGATGATGGCGCACGAGGTCCGCAACCCGCTGGGCATTCTGCGCGGCACGGTCGAGCTGATGCGGGAGCGCGCGGGCGACGAGCCTCCGCCGTGGCTGGCCGAGAGCCAGCAGGACCTTCTGGAAGAGGTCGATCGGCTGCGCCGCCTCACCGACGACTTCCTCTGGCTGGGCTCGCCCAATCGGCCGCTCGCGATGGCGCCGCTCGACCTGGCCGCGGTCCTCACCGACGCCGCGCGCCGCACCGAGGCGCTCTTCCGCGCGGTCTCGGTCCGCTGCGCCTTCGCCGCGCTGCCTCCGGTGAGCGGCGACGCGGGCCGGCTGGGGCAGGTGTTCATGAACCTGCTCGGCAACGCGTGCGCGGCCATCGGCGAAGGCACGGTGTCGCTCGAGGCGAAGGAGGCAAAAGGCAAGGTGGTGGTCCGGGTCCACGACGAGGGCCCCGGCCTGCCAGAGCTGGTGCGCGAGCGGCTCTTCGAGCCCTTCACCTCCACGCGCCCGGGCGGCACCGGTCTGGGGCTCACCATCGCCAAGCTGCTGGTGGACCAGCACGGCGGCTCCATTGCTCTGGTGGAGCCCAATCGCCGCGGCACCACCTTCGAAGTGCGCCTGCCAGTGGCGACCGGATAGGATCTGCACATGGCCCGCATTCTTGTCGTGGACGACGAGCCCAAGCTAGGCAAGCTGGCGGCCGAGATGCTGCAGCGGGACGGGCACGCGGTGGTGCGCGCGGGCGGCGGCCGCGAGGCGCTGGTGGCCATCGCCGCGCAGCCGTTCGACGCCGTGCTCACCGACCTGCGCATGCCCGACGTGGACGGGCTCGCCGTCCTCCGGGCGGCTCGCGCGCGCAAGCCGCCGCTGGAGGTGGTGGTGATGACCGCCTTCGGCACCGCAGAGAGCGCGGTCGAGGCCATGAAGGCTGGCGCCGCCGATTACGTGATGAAGCCGTTCTCGATGGACGAACTCCGGCTGCGGGTGCGGCGCCTGGTCGAAAAGCACGGCGCGGAAGAGAAGGCCCGGCGAATGGTGGGCGAGCTGACCCCCCGGCTGGTCGCCGCCAGCGCGGCCATGCGCAAGGCGCTGGAGAGCGCGGACCGCGTGGCTGGCGCCGACGCCACCGTGCTGCTCTTGGGCGAGAGCGGCACGGGAAAGAGCCAGCTGGCGCGCTACATCCACTTCAGCAGCAAGCGGGCCGGCGCGCCGCTCATCGAGGTCCACTGCGCCGCGCTCCCCGAGGCGCTGCTCGAGGCCGAGCTGTTCGGCTACGAGAAGGGCGCGTTCACCGGCGCCACCGATCGAAGGCGCGGGCACCTCTCGGCGGCCGACGGCGGCACGCTCTTTCTCGACGAGATCGGCGAGATCACGCCCGCCACCCAGGTGAAGCTGCTGCGCTTCCTGCAGGCGCGCGAGCTGGTCGCGCTGGGCTCCTCCGAGCCGCAGAAGGTCGATGTCCGCGTCATCGCCGCCACCAACCGGGACCTGGGCGCGGCGGTGCGCGAGGGCACCTTCCGCGAGGACTTCTTCTACCGGCTCAACGTCTTCGCCATCGAGATGCCCTCGCTCCGCGCGCGGCCCGACGACATCGTCCCGCTCGCCGAGGCCTTCCTGCAGCGGCACGGTGTTCCGGGCACCAAGCTCTCGCCCGCGGCGCGCGAGGCGCTGCGGCAGCGAGCCTTTCCCGGCAACGTCCGCGAGCTGGAGAATGCGCTCGAGCGCGGGCTCATCCTGGCCGGTGAAGAAGAGATCGCGGCGGAGCACGTGGCCGAGCAAGCGCGGCCCGCCTCGAGGAGTGCGGCGGGCGACGTGCTGACCCCGGGCTTCGATCTCGACTCGTTCGAGCGCGACCTGATCTTCGCCGCGCTCGAGCGCGCGGGCGGCAACAAGGCCTCCGCAGCGCGCCTGCTCGGTATCACCCGGCGGCGCCTCTACTCGCGCTTGCACAGCCTGGGTGAGAAAGAGCCGGACCTGTAGGCGCGGTACCGCGGACCGTCCGGGCCGCACGGGTGTACCGGATGGTGCGGGGCGGGCGAGGCGGCGGGAGCGTCCCCCTCTGGAGAGCCGCTGGCTCAAGCCTTGCTCTTCTAGTGCACGTCAGCCGGCGGCGGTCCTGCCGCAAGCCCAAAGGAGCACCAAATGAAACTCTCTTCGATTGCAGCAATCGGTCTAGGTCTTTGCACGGTGGTGGGCACAGGCGTGGCCTGCGGGCCCAAGGCCAACGGGCGCGTGGTGATCGGCGTCAAGGACGGCCCGCCCACCTCCAGCGATGGCCGGACCATCAGCTCGCTGGAAGTCGACATCACCCGCATCGAGCTGGAGTCCAAGGGAAGCAGCGTCCAGCAGCAAGGCGCGGACGGCGGCAGCGCCGACGACAACAAGAACGAGCAGGAGGAGGACGTGATCGTGTTCGACGCTGCGACGGGCGGCGCGCGCACCATCGACCTGCTGACGGTGACCAGCTTCTCGGCACTGGTGGCAAACACCACCGTTCCGGCCGGCACCTACGAGAACGCGCGGATCTCCATCTCCGCGGCGCGCGTGGTCTTCGCCGACGCTCCCACCATCAGCGTTCCGCTGATCCTCGAGGGCGACAACAAGAAGTCGAAGGCGGCCTTCGAGTTCAAGTTCAAGCCGGCCGTGGTCGTCAGCGCAACCGGAACCGCCGTCGCGGTGATCGACTTCGTCCCCACCGTGCAGAAGGACGGCAGCGCGTACCACCTGGGCCATGACGGCGAGCACGACGACAGCGGCGAGAAGCACGAAGGCGCCGAGCTCGAGATCCACGGCAAGGTTGCCTCGTTCGACGCCGCGAAGAAGCTGCTGACGCTCGACAGCGGGGTCGTCATCGACGTCTCGACCGCGACCTTGGAGCTGCGCGGCCACGCCGCCCAGGCCTCCGACATCACGGTCGGCCAGCGCGCCGAGGTCGAGGGACAACTCGACGTCGCCACCGGCACGCTGATGGCGAAGCAGGTCAACCTCGAGTAGCGCGGGTCGCACCGAATTGTTCGCCCCGGACCGCCGGCTGGAGAAATCCAGCCGGCGTTCCGCGTTTGTGACCAGTCTTCAGGGCGGGCCTGCTTGGCCGAACAGGTGCCCGGAGGCGCCGCTCGCGGTGCTGGTTCCGCCGAGTGTAGCGACCATTGGCGATTGCCTTCTTGAGCACCAGCGGGAGCTGCGGCGGGCTCCCGGCCGGTGCGAACTCCGCTACGGCCGCGCCGCGATCGGGCGGAAGACGGCGGCCGCGATCTCCCGCTCTTCCTGCTCGATGCCTTGGACGATCCGCTCTGCGACCTCGCCGGGGGGGAGCCCGGTGGGCATGCGCGGGGCGGCGCCTGCGAGCGGCCGCGAGGCGAGGCCGGTCTCGGTGTGCGGCGGCCGGGCGTCCAGCACCGTGATCCGCTTGCGCCGCGCCTCCATGGCGAAGACCCGGGTGGCCAGGCTGAGCGCTGCCTTCGACGCGCCGTAGGCCCCGAGGCCGAGGACCGGCGACTCGGCGACGACACCGCTCAGCGAGACGAAGAAGCCACCCTCGCCCGCCGTCGCGAACGCACGCATCAGCCGGATCGGCCCGAGCAGATTCACCGCCAGCAGGGCCTCCAGCGTGGCGTCGGTGGTGTCGGCGAGCGAGCCGAAGGCGACCACCCCGGCGGCGTTGACCACGCCGTCGAGCCGGCCGAAGCGCGCGCGGGCCTCGGCAACCGCG
>JANYKT010000208.1 GCA_025358085.1 Deltaproteobacteria bacterium
TGAAGACAGCGCAGCCCGACTTCGATCACCGACCACTTCGAGGAGTCCACCATCACCGGCACCCGGCAGATCTCGGGCTCGGCGGCGATCAGGTTGAGGAACTTCTCCATCGTCGCCTCGCCATCGATCAGCGCCTCGTCGACGTTGACGTCGATGATGTTGGCGCCGCCCTCGACCTGCTGGCGGGCGACCGCGACACAGGTGTTCCAATCCTCGGCCTTGAGCGCCTTGGCGAACCTGGGCGAACCGGTGATGTTGGTGCGCTCTCCGATGACGAGGAACCGGGAGGCGTTGGTCGCCGCCGGTTCCCCGGTGTCCACCGCAGGCGCCTTGCGGGTCAGGTCGCTCACGGCAGCGCTATCGGCTCGAGGCCACTCAGCCGGAGAACCGGCGCCGGCCTCGACCAGGGCTGGCGCCGGGGGCTGGTCCGAACAGCCTTGGCGATCGCCGCGATGTGCTCAGGGGTCGAGCCGCAGCAAGCTCCGACGACGTTGAGCCAGCCCTGCCTGGCAAAGTCACCGAGAATCGCCGCCATATGCTCGGGAGCCTCGTCGTAGCCGCCGAACGCATTTGGCAATCCCGCGTTGGGGTAGCACGACACGTAGCACTCGGCGATCGAGGCAAGTTCCTCGAGGTACGGCCGCATCTCCTTGCCGCCAAGGGCGCAGTTGATGCCGACGCTGAACGGCTTGGCGTGGCGGATCGAATTGTAGAACGCGCCGATGGTCTGGCCGGAGAGCGTGCGTCCCGAGGCGTCGGTGATGGTCACCGAGATCATCACCGGCACGCGCAGCTTCAGCTGTTCGAAGCAGCCCTCGATCGCGAACAGCGCCGCCTTGGCGTTGAGGGTGTCGAAGATGGTCTCCAACAGCAGCGCGTCGACGCCCGCGGTGAGCAGCGCGCGGACCTGCTCGGTGTAGGAGTTGAGCACCTGGCTCCAGGTGACGGCCCGGAAGTCGGGGCGGTTGACGTCGGGGGACATCGACAGCGTCCGGTTGAGTGGGCCGATGGCTCCAGCGACGTAGCAGCGCCGGCCGGGGGTGGCTGCCTCTGCGGCCTTCGCGGCGCGCCGGGCACACCCGACGGCGGCGGTGTTGAGGTCGGTGACGATCGACTCCAGCCGGTAGTCGCCCTGCGCGATCGCGGTCGAGCTGAAGGTGTTGGTCTCCGCGACGTCGGCGCCGGCCGCGAAGTAACGGGAGTGGATCTCTTCGATCAGGTCCGGGCGGGTCAGCGACAGCAGGTCGTTGTTGCCCTTCAGATCCTGCGAATGCGTCGCGAAGCGCTCGCCGCGGAAGTCCTCCTCGGCCAACGGATAGCTCTGGATGAGCGATCCCATCGCTCCGTCGAGGAGGACGATCCGCTCGTGGAAAAGCTGCTCGAAGTTTCGGGAGGTGCTGGCAGTGGACATAGGGAACGACAGGGTCTCTAGATTCGATCCGACGATGATTTGGCGTCGCTGATGCGATAGGAGCAGCACCTGTCTCCCGAGAGGATGTGCTCCATGCGCTCGACGGAGACGTCGTTGCCCAGGACCTGGCGGAAGAGCGACAGCTCGCCGCCACAGAGCTTCGTGCAGAGGCGCGCTGCCTTCGCGATCGAGCAGTGGTTCTGCACGAGCTGAAGCGTTCCATCGCGGCGGCGCCGCGACTCGGCCAGGTAGCCTTCCTCGCGCCGGATGCGCGCAAGGCTGGCCAGGCGCTCCTCGAGTGACGCATCCGAGCCGGGCATCCGAGCCCGATAACTCGCGACCTGCTGCCGCGTCCTCTCCTTGGTCAGACGTTCGAGGCCTTGCTCACCGAAGGCGCTCTGAATCGCTTGAAGCATCCCGACTGAGAGCTCCGCGTGGCTGTCGGGGAAGCGATCATCGGCGGCGGAGGTGAGCCGCCAGAGACGGGCAGGACGGCCCACCTTGCGCCTCTCGTCCGTGAAGTCGACAAGTTTTTCTCCCTCCAACACGGCGAGATGCTGGCGAACCGCCATCGTCGTGACGGCGAGGCGTTTGGCCATCGTGGCCGCGGTTTGCGGTCCCCTGGTCTTGAGGACGAAAAGCACCCGCTCCCGGCCTGAGCCATGAACGCTGGAATCCATGTCCTTTCTCTACACGACGTCCGTCGCTTTCGCAAGTTTGAAAAGTAACTGCTTGACAAACTAAAAGGCAAGAACACACTTTCTTTGCGTTGAGGCAGTTGCCCCGGATCCACGATCGGCTTGACTGCAATTAGTCAAGAATGTACTTTCCAAAGTAAATAAATTCACGTTCAGCCGTGTCACAGTTCGCTGGCTGCCAGAGAGAGGAGGATCGCGATGAACCCCCAGAGCGAAATCCGCGACTTCACGAACCGGGAATACAAGTACGGGTTCGTCACCGACATCGAGACGGACGCGGTGCCGCGCGGGCTCAGCGAAGACGTCATCCGCCTCATCTCGGCGAAGAAGAACGAGCCAGAGTGGATGCTGGACTGGCGCCTCAAGGCGTACCGCCACTGGCTCACGCTGGAGGAGCCCCGCTGGCACAACGTCCACTACGGGCCCATCGACTACCAGGACATCATCTACTACGCGGCTCCCAAGCCCAGGGCGGCCGGTCCCAAGAGCCTGGACGAAGTCGACCCGGCGATGGTGGCGATGTTCAACAAACTCGGCATCTCGCTCGCCGAGCAAGAGCGACTTAGCGGCATTGCCGTCGACGCCATCGTGGACTCAGTCTCGGTAGGCACGACCTTCAAGAAGAAGCTCGCCGAAGTCGGCGTCATCTTCTGCTCGTTTTCGGAGGCCGTTCAGAACCACCCGGACCTGGTCAGGAAGTACCTCGGCTCGGTCGTCCCCTACACGGACAACTACTTCGCGACGCTCAACTCCGCCGTTTTCACCGACGGCTCGTTCTGCTTCGTGCCCAGGGGGGTCCGCTGCCCGATGGAGCTGTCCACGTACTTCCGCATCAACGCCGCGGATACCGGTCAGTTCGAGCGAACGCTCATCGTCGCCGAGGACGCCGCGTCTGTGAGCTACCTCGAAGGGTGCACCGCTCCGATGCGCGACAAGAACCAGCTCCACGCCGCGGTGGTCGAGCTGGTCGCGCTCGAGGGCGCGCAAATCAAGTACTCCACCGTCCAGAACTGGTACCCGGGCGACAAAGACGGCAAGGGCGGCATCTACAACTTTGTCACCAAGCGCGGTAAGTGCGCCGGCGCAAACTCGAAGATCTCCTGGACCCAGGTTGAGACTGGCTCCGCCATCACCTGGAAGTACCCGAGCGTGATCCTTCAGGGTGACGGCTCCGTCGGCGAGTTCTACTCCGTCGCCCTCACCAACAACCGCCAACAGGCCGATACCGGCACCAAGATGATCCATATCGGGAAGAACACCCGGAGCACGATTCTTGCGAAGGGGATCTCCGCCGGCCACGGACAAAACACGTACCGGGGGCTGGTGAAGATTCTCAAGTCGGCGACTGGCGCGCGTAACCATACGCAGTGCGACTCGCTGCTTCTTGGCGAAACCTGCGGCGCGCACACCTTCCCGTCGATCGAAGTGAAGAACCCGACCGCGCAGGTCGAGCACGAGGCGTCCACCTCGAAGATCGGCGAGGACCAGCTCTTCTACTGCCGGCAGCGGGGCATTCGCGAGGAGGACGCGGTCTCGATGATCGTGAACGGCTTCTGCCGCGAGGTCTTCAAGGAGCTACCGATGGAGTTTGCGGTCGAGGCCCAAAAGCTCCTGGGCGTGAGTCTGGAAGGATGCGTGGGCTGAGATGGAAACGATGCTGCTCGAAATCAAGGATCTGCACGCCAGGGTCGAAGGCCGGGAAATCCTGCGCGGCCTCTCTCTACAGATCAACGCGGGTGAGGTGCACGCGATCATGGGCCCGAACGGGTCCGGCAAGAGCACGCTTGCCCAGGTGCTCGCGGGCCGCGAGACCTACGACGTGACCGGCGAGGTGCTCTACCAGGGAAAGAACTTGCTTGCCCTGTCGCCGGAGGCTCGTGCGGTCGCAGGTGTCTTTCTCGCGTTTCAATACCCCGTCGAGATCCCGGGCGTCGGGAACCTCTATTTCCTTCGGACGGCGCTCAACGCGGTTCGCAAGCAGCGCGGGCTCGAGGAGCTCGACGCGATGGACTTCCTCGGTCTCGCCAAGGAGAAAATGAAGCTCGTCGAGATGGACCCGAGCTTCATGAGCCGGTCCGTCAATGAAGGCTTCTCCGGCGGTGAGAAGAAGCGGAACGAGATTTTTCAAATGGCGGTCCTGGAGCCAAAGCTCGCCATTCTGGACGAGACCGACTCTGGCCTCGACATCGATGCGCTTCGGGTCGTCGCTTCCGGCGTGAACGCGCTCAGGAGCAAGGGCCGGGCGATGCTGGTCATCACGCACTACCAGCGGCTCCTCGAGTACATCGTTCCCGATCGCGTCCACGTGATGGCGAACGGCCGGATCGTCAGCTCCGGCGACAAGGGCCTGGCGCTCGAGCTCGAGAAGCACGGCTACGCGGAATTCGAGCAGCACAACCCAGCGCCGGGAGCGGCGTCATGAGCGGCACGGCGAACGCTTTCTTCGAGGGCCTCTCGCGCTTTGATGTGAAGCGCAACGGCCACCTTATCGGCGGGCTGAAGGGGCTACGCCGCTCGGCTTTCCAGTGGGTGGCGGAACGAGGGTTCCCGACCGCGAGGGACGAGGCCTGGAAGTACACGCGGCTCGGGCCCATCCTCGAGGTTCCGTTCGAGCTGGCCGAGCCGACCGTCAGCCGTCGGCTCTCCGCGGGAACAATCGCTGAGCTCGCCGGCGACCTCGGCGGAGCGCGGCTCGTCATGGTCAATGGGTACTTCGCAAAAGAGCTCTCGTCGCTCAAGACGCTTCCCAAGGGCGCCCAGGTCATGAGCCTGGCCGCCGCGCTCGCGGAGGAAGAAGAGCAACTCGCGCCGCTTCTCTCACGACCGTTCCGGGAGCAGCCGCACGCTTTCACCGCGCTCAGCGCTGCTCTCGCCGAGGACGGTGCGCTGGTGCGGATCCCCGCGAACACGACCATCGAAGAGCCGATCCACCTCGTCTTCATCTCGGACACGGGCGCTTCTCCCCTGGTGTCTCATCCGCGCTGTCTCGTGCTCGCCGGGCCCGGAAGCCGCGCGACCATCGTCGAGAGCTACCTCGGCATTCCGGGCGACGTCTACCTCAACAACGCGGTCACCGACATCGTGCTCGAGGAGGGTGCGGTGGTCGAGCACTACAAGCTCCAGAACGAGACCGAGACCGCGTTCCACATCGCGCTCCTGGACGTACGACAAGGGCGAGGCAGCCGCTTTTCGTCGCACTCTCTGGCGCTGGGAGCATCGACCGCCCGGCACGAGGTGAGGGTGAGGCTCGAGGCCGAGGGGGCTGAAGTCACCCTCAACGGCCTGTACATGCCCAGAGGCGAGCAGCATCTCGACAATCCGACGACCATCGAGCACGCCGCGCCTCACTGCACCAGCCGTGAATTCTACAAGGGCGTCATCGATGGACACGGACGAGGCTCGTTCGACGGGCGAATCATCGTGCGCCCGGGCGCGTTCAAGACCGATGCGAGCCAGACGAACAAGAACTTGCTCCTCTCCGGATCGGCGCAGGTCGACACCCGGCCGCGGCTCGAGATCTTCGCCGACGACGTGAAGTGCACCCACGGGGCGGCCGTGGGCCAGCTCGACGCGGAGGCGGTGTTCTACCTGCGTTCGCGCGGCCTCCCGCACGGGGCCGCGCGGGACCTGCTCAGCTATGCATTCGTCAACGAGATGCTCAGGCTCGTGCGCGTGGAGGCCCTCCGATCCCGCGTCGAGAAGATGGTCGCCTGGCGGCTCGGTGGCGTGGAGGTAGCGGCATGACCACGGTTCAAACGACAGCCCCGGCACTTGTCCATGGGCGGTCCGGCCGGATCGGTGCGACTGATTTTGATGTCGAGCGGGTGCGCCGGGACTTCCCGATCCTGAGGGAGAAGGTCCATGGCAAGCCCCTCGTCTACCTCGATAGCGCCGCGACGAGCCAGAAGCCGCAGGCGGTCATCGATGCGATGTCGCGTTTCCTCCTCAAGGAGAACGCGAATGTTCACCGGGGCGTTCATTACCTGGCCGAGCGCGCGACGGATGCCTACGAGGGCGCTCGATCCAAGGTCCAGCGATTCCTGAACGCCGAGCACGCCGAGGAGATCATTTTCGTTCGCGGCACCACCGAGGCCATCAATCTCGTGGCGCAAACCTACGGCAAGACGCATCTCGGCGACGGAGACGAGGTGCTCATCACGGAAATGGAGCACCACTCGAACATCGTCCCCTGGCAGATGCTCTGCGAACAGACCGGCGCCCGTCTTCGCGTAGCGCCCATCAATGACACCGGCGAACTCTTGCTCGAGGAGTTCGAGAAGCTCATCGGTCCGAGGACCAGGCTGGTGGCGGTCACGCACGTTTCGAACGTGCTCGGCACCGTCAATCCCATCCGACGCATCGTCGAGATGGCACACGCGCGGGGCGCGCGCGTCCTCGTCGACGGTGCGCAGGCCGCGCCGCATCTCGACATCGACGTCCAGGCGCTGGGTTGCGACTTCTACGCGTTCTCGGGCCACAAGATGTACGGCCCGACTGGCATCGGCGTTCTCTACGGCCGGAGCGAACTCCTCGACGCGATGCCTCCCTACCAGGGAGGCGGCGATATGATTCTCTCGGTCAGCTTCGAGAAGACGATTTACAACAAGTCTCCCGCGAAGTTCGAAGCGGGGACGCCGAACATGGCGGGCGCCGTGGGCCTCGGGGCAGCCGTCGATTTCCTCGGTAGCCTGAACCGCGAAGCGCTCGTGGCCCACGAGCAGGACGTCCTCGACTACGGCATCCGGGCCCTCGCCGAGGTCCCGGGCCTTCGGCTCATCGGCACCGCGCGAGGCAAGGCGAGCGTCATTTCCTTCGTTCTCGACGACGTTCACCCGCACGACATCGGGACCATCCTCGATCGCGAAGGAATTGCAATCCGGACCGGACATCACTGCGCGCAGCCACTCATGAGCCGGCTCGGGGTCGTGGCCACGGCGCGCGCGTCGCTCGCCTGCCACAGCACGCGGCGGGACATCGATGCGCTCGTCTCGGGCCTCGGAAAAGTCCGGGAAATCTTCCGATGAGCGCCGCGCTTCGGGACCTCTATCAAGAGGTGGTCATCGACCACAGCAAACAGCCCCGCAACTTCCGGAAGCTCGAGGGCGCCACGCGGACTGCGGAAGGCTTCAATCCGCTCTGCGGCGACCAACTCACGCTCTACGTGAAACTCGCGGACGGCGTCATCGAGGACATCGCCTTTCAAGGAGCCGGATGCGCCATCTCCAAGGCCTCGGCTTCCCTGATGACCGCCGCGCTCAAGGGGAAGAAGCAAGAGGAGGCGCTGGCGCTGTTCCGGCGCGTCCACATCCTTTTGACCGAGGGACCGAGCGGCGCGGTGAAGCCCGAGGAAGTCGGCAAGCTCGCGGCACTGTCCGGGGTCTGGGAATTCCCGATGCGGGTCAAGTGCGCCACCCTCGCGTGGCACACGCTGCGAAACGCTCTCGAAGCAACGGGTTCAACGCAGTGACGTGGGAGCCGAACCGATGAAGACGACTGCGCTACGCGTCGATGGCGTTTCAATCGATCACATTCAGGGGCGGGATAGCTCTGGATCCGAATTCGAGAACCCGAACAAAGCCCAAGGCCCAAACCAGGTCGAACTCAAGCGGGACTGCGAGGCGACGATCATTCCGGGCGGGCAGAAAGTGGATCTCTCGAAGGGCCATCGAGTGATCGTCACGCAGGCCCTGGGCGGCAGCTTCACCGTGACGACCGAGGTCGGCCAACTCGTGCGGATTGCCGCAGGCGATGCGGACGCGCTTGGCCTCGAGGCCACCCAGGCAAGCAACGTTCCTGTCGAGTCCGGGCCCTTTGATTTGGAAAAAGTGATCGAGAAGCTCAAGACCGTTTTTGATCCGGAGATCCCGGTCAACGTGGTGGACCTCGGGCTGATCTACCTCTGCGAAGCGCACCTGCTCGCGGACGGCGGCCACCGGGTCGAAATCAAGATGTCGATGACGGCGCCGGGTTGCGGGATGGGCGATGTCCTGAAAGAAGACGCGCGCGCCAGGGTTCAGACGGTTCCCGGCGTCGCCCAGGTCGACGTGGAGATTGTCTGGGACCCGCCTTGGGACCAAAGCCGCATGTCCGAGGCCGCTCGACTGCAACTCGGCATGTTGTGAGAAAGACAGACCCATGAACTCCAATGGCGACCAGGGCAGCGCCCTTTCTCCCGAGGAAGTCGTGGTCGCCTATCACGAGCGGACGAAGCATCACTATCACCGCTACGCCGCATCGCCTGGATACCTGGATTGGGCTACGCAGCCGAATCCATTCCGACGCTACGCCGGAGCCTCGCTGGTCCGCCTCCCTCTTCCCGAGGCTGGGCGAGCGCTTCCGTACTGGCAGCTCTATGTCGCCGACGGCGTGGACCCGGCCCCGCTTTCGATCGAGTCCATCTCGCTCTTCTTCCGTTACGCCCTCTCGCTGACCGCGTGGAAACGGGTCCAGGAAACCACCTGGTCTCTTCGCGCCAATCCCTCGAGCGGGAACCTCCACCCGACCGATGGATACGCGCTCTTACCTGCGCTTGACGGCATCCACGGCCGTCCCGGCGTTTATCACTACGCACCCAAGGAGCACGGTCTCGAGCGCCGCGCCGATCTCGACCCGTCAGTGTGGGCCGACCTGACGGCAGCGGTTCCAGAAGGCTCATTCGCTTTCGTGCTGCGGCCAAGGCCCTTGAGCTCAAAACACCCAAGTCACGACTTGCATCCTTTGTCGGAGACACGCCTGCGGAAGATCACCCCACTTGAAAGGAACAATCATGTCCATGAACGAACCTGTCCAGAAGCAGATCTCGGAGATCCTGGCGAAGAGCCGGGTCGTCCTCTTCATGAAGGGCAATCGCCGGATGCCGCAATGCGGTTTCTCCGCCCAGGTCGTGCAGATCCTCGACAAGCTGGTGCCGAGCTACGAAACAGTCGACGTGCTTCTTTCACCCGAGCTCCGGGATGGAATCAAGGAGTTCTCCCAGTGGCCGACGATTCCGCAGCTGTATGTCGGCGGGCAGTTCATCGGTGGCTGCGACATCGTTCGCGAGATGAATGCGTCTGGTGAGCTCCAGAAGCTCATCGGCGCGTAGGTCTCCGGGCCGAAGACCCGCTTCAAGATCACCAACCCGAACCAACCACCGAAGTGAAGCCGCGGTACTGACTCAGGAAGGGAGACATCCATGTCATTCCATCTGGCTGACTTTCAGGGCTCCGTCACCGAGGCGCTGCGCGAGGCCATCGAGCGGCAGATCCCCGATTCACGAGCGGAGGTGAGCGGCGGGAGCGGGCACTTCACCATCGAGGTCACATCGCCCGTGTTCGCTGGCAAGAGCATGGTGGAGAGCCAGCGCCTGGTGTACAGCGCGATCGCGCACCTGATGAAGGGCGACGCGGCTCCGGTACATGCCGTTGACAGCCTGAAGACGCGGACGCCCGCTGAGACCAAGCAACCTGGAGAATGAGATGAATGACTTTCCGCTACTCGTCGAGTTCGTTCCGCGGACCAACCTCTATCGCGAACCGGAAACCATTTCGAAGCTACCCATCGTTCAAAACGGTCCGCCGGGCACGTTTGTCATCTTCTCGGACGGCAGGAAGGTGGCTTTGCCAACCGATCAGATCGTCTTTGCCGATGACACCGGCGCCGGCGCCCGCGTTGGCTTCGGCGGAATGAGCTTCACGGGAATGGAAGAAGGTTATCTGGTCTTCTACCGTGTTCGCGATCTCCGGCCTGAAGGCGAATTGTCGCCGCAGCGTGGCCGGAAGATGACCCTGGAGCCGCAAATGGTGTCTTCGATCCATGTCGATGGCCGTCACGTCTGGCCGGTCGGCTCATTGTCATAAGCAGCAGGTGCCGCGACCTCTGGTTTCTCGATCCGCGCAGGGTCGTGGCAAGCCTCGCAGGTTTCAAAGAACGGCCACTCGTCGGGGTGGTCGTCGATCGTCATCGTTTTGCCGCAGAACGGGCAGCTGCCTTCCCCGCCCAGCACCCCGCTCTCCTGCCGGAACCGGAGGTATGCGGCGATGGGGCCGGCGATGAGCAAGCCAGGCACCAGGACAAAATGCGCGATCGGTATCAGGACCGAAACGACGGCCAGTCCCCACAGTACGGCCAGCCTCTTCGCCGCCCGCAGCAGTCTCGCGGGCTTGTCCCATCGTTCGACCCGTACCTCGCCGGGGACGCGCCGGTCGCCGGTGATGAGCACTACGGGCTGGGCCGTTCCGCGCGACATCATCAAGGCGTGGCGCCGCGCGGCCCGCGAGGCGGACCGTGGCCGGATCGAATTCTGCGGGCCGATCGGTGACGTCACAATATCTCTCAACCAGGGCGCGGCTAGTACCTCCCGCCGCCCATCATGTTTCCGCCGCTCATATGCAGGTTACCGGTCAGCCAGAGCAACAGGATGATGATCAGAATCAACACGGCGTCTTCTTGGGCCTCCGCCGCCAGGGCGTCAAGCCGCGGATGCCGGGGCGGCGCGGCGTTCGCGACGGTGCCGACAGACAATAGAAGGGCGACGATCGCTGCCGCTCTCACCGTCGCCTCACACCGTGTCGAGAGGGGCTGCTCTGAGTGTCGAGCAACCGAACGCCAATGTGCCATTCGTGCCCAGTCGCGATCGAAGCCCGCGCTGGGAGCAACAATTGCTCTCCAGGAAGACTCCTGCTCCAGCACCCGGATCGAGAAGGAAGCTGCCAAACCGAAAGCGTCAGCCCGCGGTCGCGGTGGTGGTATTGGATTGAACCCAGTTAGCGGGGAAGCCTTCCCGGGGATCGCCGGGGCTTTGCTGGGTGCTGAACGCAAATTGCGCGGAGAGAAACAATCGGTTTCCCGAATCACCGGTGTACCAGCGCGCTCCACCGGCCCCGCCATATCCCGGTCCTCCGAAGGAGTCGCCGCCGGTCAACTTATTCCCCCCCAGCGTAGAAACCCGACCGTCTAAATAGACGACTCGGGCCGCTGCAGCGTGCGCGGATCGACGACTGCGGTCCGAGGCAAGCCGCATCGGACTGGACTCTTTTGGCGGCTCATCTATCTTGATCTCATTCTCACACTGGGGTGATCGCCGGATGCCCTTCCAGATCAAGCTGCACCCGCAGGATAAGATCATCGAAGTCATTTATCCGGCGGTTCCAACCGGCGACGACGTAGGCGACTACCTTCTCCAGATGAAGCAGATCATCGACGACCAGCGCTCGCACTGGTACTGCTTGGTGGATCAACGCTCGCTCACCGAGCTGCCGGCAGAGCTGCTCGACCAGGTCTCCGTCGCCAACTCGTACGCTGTCATCCATGGCATGCAGCGGTCGGCGCGAATCGTCTCATCCCAGGCTGCGGCGGCCCAGGCCAACACCATCGGGAAGAGCACCGGCGTCATCAAGGTCGAGGTGAAGACCTTCGTGGAGCGGGAGACCGCGCTGGCCTGGCTAAAGGCAAAGGCGGATTAGGACGCTCAGGCTTCAGAGATGCAGCCGTGCGCAATCAGCAACTGGAGCCCGTGGAGGAGCCTGCGATCGCTGAGCGGCGCGGCTGAGCGCAAGACGGCCAGCGCTTCGTGAGCCGGCCTTGGCGTGCGCAGCGTCTCGAGCAGAGTGGCGACGGCGGCGCGCGGGAGGAGCGCCTCGGATGCGGCGGTGCGCTGCGCGTCGGGAGCGGCGCCGTCCCAGCGCAGGGCTTTGCGCGGGTCGAGCCAGAGGGGCGCCGTGGCTAAAACAGCCGCGCGTCGGCGGCGCCAGAACAGCGCGTCGGGCCAGCGTGACTCGGCCGCGTAATAGGCGCCGCGGAGATCCAGATACGATTCGAAGCGGGCCACCGTGTCGGCTGTTACCCCAGGCGCGCGGCCTTCCAGGTGGCCGTCGATCTCGTCCGCCGCGTCGAGCCCAGAGCGCAGCGCGCGCAGCACGCCGTCGCCACCCAGCGGGTCGCAAGCAAGGCCGGCGTCCCCCACGGCGCGCCACCGCTCGCCGCGGTCAGGCAGGAGCAAACCACTGTCGGCCCGAACCAACCAGGGCGCCGAGCAAGGGCGCGCCCCTGCAACGAGCGCGGCGACGTGAATGGTCTTGGCGAGCGCTGCGTCGAAGCGCTCGGCCAGGGCTGTGCGCGCTCCCGCCGCCACCGGCAGGTCGGCGTCGGTCAGGAGGGCCACCAGCAGCGCGCCATCCGGCTGCGGCACCGCGTACCACCAGCCGTCCTCGGCCGACTCGAGCAGCAGAGCAGGCTCGAGGGGAGCCTCGGGAGCGAACCGGACGATCACGGCGACGAGGCGGTCGAACGAGAACCAGCGGCGCTGCGCCAGCCGGGCCGCGGCGCTGGCCGGTGCGCCGCGCCCGCTCGCATCGATCAGGAACCGCGCTGACACCTCGAGACCGGTGGCGTTGGCTACGCGGAAGCCGTTTTCGCTCACTTCGACGGAGGCGGCACCCGAAGCCGTGTGCACGATCGCGCCAGCCTGAACGGCGCAGGAAGCCAGCGCCGCGTCGAACCGCGCGCGCTCGACGTGAAAACCCTCTCCGAGCGGCTTGACGATGGACGACCGCTCGGCAAGATCCGCTGAACCCCACGCCGAGCGGACGCCGCGGAATGGCACCTGGATGAGCGCAGCAAAGGCCTCGCCCGCGCCCATTCGCTGGAGCAGCGGCCGCACCTCGCTGCCGAATGTCTCGCCGGCACGCGCCTTCTCGTAACCCGTCCGCTCGACCACCACGACCGAGCGCCCGCGCCCCGCCAGCGCTGCCGCGGCCGAAAGGCCCGCGGGTCCGCCACCAAGGACGACGACGTCCGCTTGCGCGATCACGGCACCTGCGCAGCGCGCTCCGACTCGACGAAGAGGCCGTTTTGCTCCACCACGAAGCCAAACTTGAACCAGTTGGCGATCATGTCCGGGTGCGTGCTGGAGGTGTTCCCGTCGGGGAACTTCCCGTCCGGCCGGGACCAGTCGACGCGCTTGGTGAGATCATTGGATGGCGTGGCGAACACGTCGGTGGGCCGCTGCGAGGGCCACCATCCGTCCCCGCCCTCGGTGCGGCAGTCGTTGAAGTCCGCGTGCCAGGGCAGCGCCATCTGCCGCGAGAAGTGGCCCGCCACCAACGGCTGGCCCGTCTCGCCATAATAGCCGCTGGTGGCGGCCAGATTGAGCCGGAAGGGCTCGGCCCAGAGGGATGGGTTGCGAATCTGCCAGCCGGCCTCGATTCCCGGGAAGAAGGCGCCGCCGCTGGCCGACTCCAGCGCAGCGCGGTCGAGCCCGTGCGGCGTGATGCCGGTGGGTGCCGGCGCGCCCACCGTCTCGATGAAGTTGCCCTGCATCCAGCGGCGCATCAGGCCGAACTGCGTCCGCGTCAGCGCCAGATTCCGCACCGACTCGGGCTGCTGCGCGTTGTACGGGTCATCGCCGAGGAGGTGCGGCATGGTGCCGGTGCTGCCGGGGTTGATTGCGCCCAGTGAAGTCCGGATGTACTGGAACATCTGGTTGCGAAACTTGGCCGCCCCCGCGCTGTTGTCGTCGAGGTTGGGCAGGTTGAGGCTGTCGTGCTTGGCGTTCACGAGCGCCGTCACCCAGCGATAGCGGTACGCGGTCTGCCAGATGGGCTGGATCTCCTCGACCCAGCCGGCCGTGATGTTGGGGAACTCGACCTCGGAGGTAGGCTGGAAGTCGGCCTTGAGCTGCTTGAACCGCGCGAGTGGGCCGCCGGCGTCGTAGAGCGCGCTCTGCGCCGGGATGGCGATGGAACGGACGCCCAGATCGTACGCCAGGTCGTAAAGCGTGATGGAGCCGGCGATGCGCGGGGCGAAGTCAGGCGGAGTGCACAGCACCCACGCGCCGTTCGCGCCGTCGACGGGAACCTGCACCCCGCCGGTGAGCACGATGGTGGCAGTCACCGGTCCGTCAGAGATGTCGTCGAACCAGCCGTCGTTGTTCGCGTAGGACCCCAGAGCCGGCGGCGTGTTGGTGTTGTAGTTGGCGCGGCCCTTCCCGCCGAGCACGATGAGCCGGCCTGCCGCGTCGGTGCGGACCTGGCCCAGGTAATCGATGACCGGCGCCCCACCCGGCCCCACCGGATAGGTCTCGGAGGCGGGGTTCGCGCTGGTGCCGAGCCGGAATTCCGCGGGACCCTGCGAAGCGCCCGAGATGGTACGTGCGCCAAAGTCGATCTCCAGCGAGCTGCGGTCCGCGACGCTGGCGTTGCGCAGGTCGGCGGGCGGCGTGGTCTCGCCCGGGGGGCCTACGAACCTGTGGAACGAGGCCTTCTTGTTCGCGAGGTGCACGTTCCAGCGGATGCCGGCCACGCCCTGGGTGGCGAGCGTTACCTCGCGCACCGGCGTGAGCCTGCCGTTGAGGTTCTGGTACTCGAACACGCGAAAGCGCGCGGCCTGCGGCTTGACCAAACCATTGATCTTGAACGGACCGGCGGCGCTGCCCGGCGCGTCGCCCGAGGGCCCCTGACCGGGTACCTCAGGGCCGATGAAGTAGGTGCCCGGATCGGCGTTGCCGACGCGCGCGATGCCGACGGAAGGATGAATGCGGTAAACCGACGTCGCGCTGGCGCTGCCCGTGTTGGCGGCGCGCGCTTTGCCCGCGAAGAGGAGCGCCGCCGCGCCCGCGAGGCCTCCTTTCACGAGGGTGCGCCGCGAGAGCGGACTGCCATCGGACTGGGAAAGTACAGGAAGTTTTTCGCCGCTCGGCCGCTTGATTGCCATGAAAGCAACAGTAGAGGCTCGTTAGATTCGGAGGTCAAGCGAACGAGTAACGGGAATCGGTTACGTTCCTCGGCTATCTATCGCTACGGATCTTACTTGCGACTCAACACCTGCGGCACGCGGCGCAGAGGCGGAGTACCCTCCGCCTATGGCCCGCCCTCCGACGACCGCGCTGGTGATCGACGACGAACGCAACATCCGATCGACGTTGCGGCTGTGTCTCGAGAGCATGGGTCTCTCTGTCGTGGAAGCCGCGAACCCGCAGGCCGCGCTGGAGGCGCTCGCCCGCGAGCCCATCGAGCTCGCTTTTCTCGATCTGCGCCTCGCGCAGGAGAGCGGTCTCGACCTCTTGCCGCGGCTCCTGGCCGAGCGCCCGGGCCTCGACGTTGTGATCATCACCGCTTACGCCACCTTCGACACGGCGGTCGAGGCCATCAAGCGCGGGGCGCGCGACTACGTCCCCAAGCCTTTCACGCCCGCGCAGATCAGACAGGTCACCGAGCGCGCGCTCGAGCGGCGCAGCGTCGAGCGGCGCGTCCTCGACCTCGAGGCGCAGGTCGCGGACGCCGTCCCGGAAGCAGATCTCGCCACGCAATCGCCCAGGATGCTGGCCGCGCTGGAGGTGCTCCGGCAGGCCGCGGGCCACGACGTGGCGCTGCTTCTGCGCGGCGAGAACGGCACCGGCAAGGGCGTGCTCGCGCGCGTTCTGCACTCCTGGAGCCCGCGGCGGCTCGGTCCCTTCGTCACGGTGAACTGCCCCACGCTGACGGAGGATTTGCTCGCCAGCGAATTGTTCGGACACGTCAGGGGCGCGTTTACCGGTGCCGTCCGAGATCAACCGGGCCGGGTGGAGGCGGCCGAGCGCGGCACCTTGTTCCTCGACGAGGTCGGCGAACTGTCCTCGACGCTGCAAGCGAAGCTGCTGCGCTTTCTGCAAGACAAGCAGTTCGAGCGGGTCGGCGAGGCACGGACCCGCACCGCTGACGTGCGGGTCGTCGCCGCCACCAACCGCGACCTCGACGCTGAAGTGAAGGCGGGCCGGTTCCGCGAGGACCTGCTCTACCGGCTGAACGTGGTGGAGGTCACCGTGCCGGCGCTGCGGGACCGGCCACAAGACATAGAGGGGCTCGCGCGCAGGTTCCTCGCTTTCTTTGCCCGCGGTGCGGGTCGCGCGATGGCGGAATTGTCCGCGGAGGCGCTGCAGGCCCTGCGCGCTTATCCCTGGCCGGGCAACGTCCGCGAATTGCGCAACGCGCTCGAGCGCGCAGTCATCCTCTCGCCCGCGCAGGTGCTCTCTGCGCAGGCGCTGCCGGAGCGCATCGCAGCGCACGGCCGCGCGCTGCCGCAGGTCGGCGCGGACTTCACGCTGGATCAGGTCGAGCGCGAGCACATCCTGCGCGTCCTGGCGCGCACGCCGTCGCTGGAAGATGCCGCGCGGGTGCTCGGCATCGACGCCTCGACGCTGTATCGCAAGCGCAAGCGATATGAAGACGGAAGTTAAGCTTGACGGAGCACGCTTGAATCAACTCACGACCGGCAGCATGAACCAGAACCGGCTGCCGCCGCCCGGCGCCTCTTCCACGCCCATCTCGCCGCCGTGCGCGAGCACGATTTCGCGCGAGATGTAGAGGCCGAGTCCGATGCCTTCGCCCTTGGCGCCCGGCAGCCGCACAAACTTCTCGAAGACGCGCTGCTGCTGCTCGCGCGGGATCCCGGGGCCCTGGTCGGTGACGCTGAAACGCACGCGTCCTCCTTCCGGCTCCGAGCGCAGCTCGATTTGTCCTCGGGGCGGGGTGTAGCGGATGGCGTTCTCCAATAGATTCGAGAGCACGAGCGAGATGCGCTCCGGATCGGCCAGCACCGGCAACGAGGGCTCCACGACAGTGCCGACAAGCTTCACGAAGACGGCATCCGCCGAGGCCCTCTGCTCGGCCACTGCAGCATCCACCAGCGTCTTTGCGTGCAGCGGCACCGGCGAGACCTCGACTCGACCAGACTGGATCCGGGAGAGGTCAAGCAGGTCGTCGACGATGGACTGCAGCCGCTCACAGTCTTCGCGCGCGGCGTGCAGCAGCTCGTTCTGCTTTTCGGTCAGAGGCCCCGCCGCCTCCTCGAGACAGAGGTGCACCGCCATCCGCAGCGAGGTCAGCGGTGTGCGAAATTCGTGGGCCACGGTGGCAACCAGGTCGTTCTTCAGTTCGTCGAAGCGCATGACCCGCGTCACGTCCTGCAGCACCAGCGTCGCGCCCTGCACGCCTCCCTGCTCGGAGTAGACCGGCGTCGCGCGCGGCAGCAGATGTCGCACGCCGTCCGGCCCGGGAAAAGCGACCGCCTCCTCGTAGCCCCGGGGGTAATACGGCCCTTTGCCGGACAGCACATGGGCGCGAACCTTCTCCAGCGTCGCGCGCAGCTCGGGCGGCGCGCCGGTGAGCGCATCGATCCCCGGCATGGGGCGCAAAATGTTCTCTGCCGCCGAGTTGACGTTGAGCACGGCGCCCTGCGCGTCGAGCACCACCACCGGATCGGGCAGGCTGTCGATGGTGGCCTGCGCCGACTGTTGCGCCTGCAACAGCTCGCCGAGTGAGCTGCGCCGGTACTCGCCGAGCCTCGCGACCATGACGTTGAACTCGCGCGCAAGCTGACCGATCTCGTCGACCGCGGTCACGTTCGCCCGCGCAAGCAGGTCGCCTTCGCCGATGCGCCGGACCGCTTGCGAGAGCACGCCGAGCGGTCGCAGGAGCCGCGCGGTCAGTGCGCCCGAGGCGAGCAAGCCGATGAGAAAGGCCGCGACCGTTGCCGCGATCATGAACCCCGTGCTGCGCTGGGCAGTGCGCCGCGCGCGGTCGCTCTTGAGCACCATCGCGTCCTGGTTGATGTACAGCACGCGATCGGAGGTTTCCTTGACGCGCGAGAAGGCCGGCAACAGCCGCGAGAAGTAGGCCGCGCGCGTATCCGCACCGACCGGCAGCTCCTTGAAGCGCCGGAGTTCGGCCCGGTATTCGGTCCAGACCAGGCGCAGTGCGTCCGTCGCCTCCGCCTCTCCCGGCTCGGTGATGTTGGCTTCCTGGGCGCGCAGCTCGGCCTCGAACTTCTCTTCGCTGGGTCCCGATTGCGAAAGCGCCAGGTCGCGCCGATCGACGACCAGGAACAGCGCCGCGCTGTCGATGCGTCCGATGGCCTCCTTCATGCCCTGCGCCGCGAGGACGCTGCGGTAGTTGTCCCGCAAAATGAGCTGCGACTGTTCGCCGAGCCTCATCATCGCGCGCACGGAGATGCCGCCCAGCGCAGCGAGCACCAGAGCCAGAGGTGCCAGCGCCAGAAGCAGCTTTACCCGCAGGGTCATGACGGGTCCTCGTCTTTGTGCGAGGCGATGTGCAGATCGAGCCCCTCGGACTCGTCGACCAGCCGCTGCAGAACGGAGCGGCCGAGGACCCTTTGCCAGAGCGCCACCCGGCTCCTGCCGACAATGAGATGTCCGACCGAGTGCGATCGGGCGAAGTCGAGCATCGCCGCGACGACGTCGGTGGCCTTAAGGCGCACGACCTCCGCGCCCAGGTCGCGCGCTTTTTCTATGTTGGCGAGCAGGCGGCGCTGCACCTCGGAGTCGATCCGCTCCGGCGCCTCTTCCGGCGTTTCGACGTACACCACGAACCAGTCGGTATTGAGCCGCCCCGCCATCCGCGAGCCGCGCCGCAACAACCCTGCCGCGCGGGGCGGATTCGACGACAGGCAGACCATCACCCTCTCGCCCGCGCGAGCGTTCGGCAAAAGCGCAGTCTGAGCGGCGGCGGCCCGCTCCAGGGTCTCGGCCACCTCGCGCAGCGCGAGCTCGCGCAGGGTGGCGAGGTTCCTGCCTTTGAAGAAGTTCTCGATGGCGCGAGGCACTTTGTCGGGCGCGTAGATCTTCCCGGCTCTCATGCGCTCCTGGAGGTCCTCGACGGAGAGGTCGAGATTGACCACCTGATCGGCCTGCGCGAGGAAGCTGTCTGGAATTGTCTCGCGAACCGCGACGCCGGTGTTGCGCTCGACCACATCGCCGAGTGATTCGAGGTGCTGCACGTTGAGCGCGCCGATGACGTTGATGCCTGCAGCGAGCAGCTCGAGCACGTCTTCCCAGCGCTTGCGGTTGCGCGAGCCGGGCACGTTGGTGTGCGGCAGCTCGTCCACGATGGCGAGCTCGGGCTTGCGGACGAGCACCGAGTCGAGATCCATCTCCTCCACGCTGACGCCGCGATAGGCAACTCTCCGGCGCGGCACGAGCTCGAGCCCTTCAATCAGGGCGGCGGTCTCGGGGCGCTCGTGCGTCTCGATGAAGGCAACCACCACGTCGACCCCGCGCTGCTTGAGCGCGTGCGCCTCCTCCAGCATCCGATAGGTCTTGCCCACGCCGGCGGCGAACCCCATGTACAGCTTGAGCCGCCCGCGCTTGCTGCGCTGGACCAGCTCCAGGAAGTCCTCCGGGCGCGAGCGCGGCATGGCAGCCACTTTACCGCTTCGGAGAAGTCAGGCGTCCGAACTGCCGGTCCAAGGCGAGGTTCAGGAGCAGCACATTGACCCGTGGCTCGCCCAGGATTCCGAAGTCGCGGGCCTCGGTCTGCGCTTCGACCACGGCGCGGACGCGCTCCGGCGCGACGTTGCGCGCTTTCGCGACCCGCGGAACCTGCCAGAGCGCGCCTGCCGGCGAGAGCTGCGGATCAAGCCCACTGCCGGAAGTGGTGACGAGCTCCGCCGGGACAGGAACTCCGGGGTTGTCCGGCTGCAGCCGCAGCACTTCGGCCGCGACCCGATCGCGCAGCTTTTTCGAGGTAGGCCCCAGGTTCGAGCCGCCGGAAGCAGTGGGATCAAAGCCCTTGTCCCCCGCTGCCGAAGGTCGCGGCTGGATATACCCGGCGGATTGAAACGCCTGCGCGATCAATTCGGAGCCTATGACCACCCCGCGCTCGTCCTTCACCAGGCTGCCATTCGCACGGTCGGCAAAGAGCACCTGAGAGAGGCCGGTGACGGCGAGTGGATAGAGCAGTCCGGTCAAGAAGAGAGTGACCAGCACCGCACGAAAAGCAGGCAAGAGCGATTCACGCATATCAGACCATCCCCACTGCAGAGAGGCACAGATCGATCAGCTTGATTCCGATGAATGGAGCAATGACGCCGCCGACCCCATAGATGAGCAGCGAGCGCCGCAAGAGCGCGGCCGCGCCGAGCGGGCGATAGCGCACACCGCGCAGCGAGAGCGGAATCAGCGCTATGATAATGAGTGCATTGAAGATGACCGCGCTCAATATGGCGCTATAGGGTGATGAGAGACGCATCACGTTGAGCGGCGCGAGCTCCGGGAATGCGACCATGAACAGCGCGGGCAGGATGGCGAAATACTTGGCTACATCGTTCGCGATGGAGAAGGTGGTCAGTGCGCCGCGGGTCATGAGGAGCTGCTTTCCGACCTCGACGATTTCAAGCAGCTTGGTGGGGTCGGAGTCGAGATCCACCATGTTGCCGGCCTCTTTCGCGGCTTGCGTCCCGGTATTCATCGCGACGCCCACGTCCGCCTGCGCGAGCGCGGGCGCGTCGTTGGTGCCGTCGCCGGTCATGGCGACGAGCTTGCCTTTGGCCTGCTCGTCCTTGATCAGGCGCATCTTTGCTTCCGGCGTTGCCTGCGCGAGAAAGTCGTCGACGCCGGACTCCTTGGCAATTGCGGCCGCCGTTCGCGGGTTATCTCCCGTAACCATTACGGTGCGAATGCCCATGGCGCGAAAGCGGGTGAACCGCTCGGCGATACCGCCTTTGACCACGTCCTTGAGGTGGACGAGCCCGAGCACCCGGTGCCCGTCGGACACAGCGAGGGGCGTTCCGCCTGCGTCGCCGATTTTGCCTGCTGCCTGCAGGACCTCCTCGGGCATGAGGCCGCGCAGCGCCTTCACATGCTCCGCCACGGCATCCACTGCGCCCTTGCGCACCATTCGCGTCGCCAGAGCCGGAGCCGCCGCAGAGAAACCAGCAGCAGCCTGTGCGTTGCCGGCCGAAGCCGGTTCCTGAAGATCGCAGCCGCTCATGCGCGTCTCCGCGGTGAACGGAATGAAGGTGGCTCCCTTGGTCTCGCGCCCGCGCAGGCCGTGACGCTCCTTGGCGAGTACGACGATGGAGCGTCCCTCGGGCGTCTCGTCGGCGAGACTTCCGAGCTGCGCTGCGTCGGCAAGCTCTTCGATTCGCACGCCGGGGGCCGGCAAGAACTCCGTCGCCATGCGATTGCCGAGCGTGATGGTCCCGGTCTTGTCGAGCAGCAGCACATCCACGTCCCCGGCTGCCTCGACGGCGCGGCCGCTCATCGCCAGCACGTTCTTGCGCAGGAGCCGGTCCATCCCGGCGATCCCGATCGCCGACAGAAGGCCGCCGATGGTGGTGGGGATGAGGCAGACGAGCAGCGCCACGATGGCGGTCGCGGACAGCCTGACGCCCGCGTAGAGCCCGAGCGGCACCAGGGTCACGCAGGCAACCAGGAAGATCAGCGTGAGTCCGACCAGGAGGATGTGCAGCGCAATCTCATTGGGGGTCTTCTGCCGCGACGCTCCTTCGACGAGCGAGATCATGCGGTCGAGAAATGATTCGCCGGGGTTCGCCGTGATGCGCACCACGATGCGGTCGGAGAGCACTTTGGTGCCGCCCGTCACTGCACTGCGGTCGCCTCCGCTCTCGCGAATGACCGGCGCCGACTCCCCGGTAATTGCCGACTCGTCCACCGAGGCGATGCCTTGAATGATTTCCCCGTCGCCGGGAATGATCTGCCCGGCCTCGACGACCACCAGGTCACCCTTCTTCAGTTGCGAGGCGGGGACCATATCCTCGTTGGCGAGCGGTGGAATGTCCTCCGGCCTGGGCCAGATGCGGACCTTGCGGGCCACCGTCTCGCTGCGGGTGCGTCGCAGTGTATCGGCCTGCGCCTTGCCGCGGCCTTCGGCCACCGCCTCCGCACAGTTCGCGAACAGGACCGTGAACCAGAGCCAAAGGCTGGTGGTGAGCGTGAACCAGCCGGGGGGTGAAAAGGCAGGGCGCAGGAGCACGTCGCGGACCCACAGCGCCGTCGTCAGCACGCTGCCGATCCAGACGACGAACATCACCGGATTCTTTGCGACCAGCCGGGGCGAGAGCTTGCGGAAGCTATCGAGTGCGGCAGGCCGGAGAATCGCTGGATCGAGCAACGAGATCTTCGATGCCATCTAGAATGTCCTCCCTCTCGCGAAGTGCTCGACGACCGGTCCGAGCGCGAGCGCCGGGAAGAAGGTCAGCGCTCCGACCACGACGACCACGCCCACGAGCAGCGTCGCGAACAAGGCATTATCGGTTGGGAAGGTGCCCGGACCCGGGGGCACCACCTTCTTGCCAATCATCGAGCCGGCGATTGCGAGCACGGGAACGATCATGAAGAAGCGCCCGACCAGCATCGACGCCGCCATTCCCAGATTCCAGAAGGGCGTATTGGCATTGAGGCCCGCGAATGCCGAGCCGTTGTTGGCCGCGCCGCTGGTGAATGCGTAGAGGATCTCGCTCAGCCCGTGCGGGCCGGTGTTTCCAAGCGATGAAACCCCCTGTGGCGCGACCGCCGCCCAGGCCGACAGCCCGAGCACGGTGATGGGAAAGACCAGCACGTACAGCATTGCGAGCTTCATCTCGCGCGCCTCGATTTTCTTCCCCAGGTATTCCGGCGTGCGCCCGACCATCAGCCCGGCGATGAAGACGCAGAGCACGACCATCATCAGCATTCCGTACAGGCCCGCGCCGACACCGCCGAAGATCACTTCTCCGAGCTGCAGATTGACCAGGGGCACGAGGCCCCCGAGCGGCGTGAAGCTGTCGTGCATGGCATTGACCGCGCCGCAGGAGGCGTCGGTGGTGACGACGGCGAAGAGCGCGGACGCGGGGGTTCCGAAGCGCGCTTCCTTTCCTTCCATATTGCCGGCGGACTGTTCGATTCCAAGCCCGCGCAGCGCGGGGTTCGGCTGCGCCTCCGCCAGGGAGCATGCGATTGCGCCAGCAATAAACAGCGCGCCCATTGAACCGAACAATGCCCAGCCCTGGCGCTCGCTGCGCGCCATACGCCCATAGGTGTTGGTCAGGGCCGCGGGTATCGCGAAGATGAGAATGAGCTGGACGAAGTTCGTCAGCGGCGTCGGGTTCTCGAATGGATGCGCGCTGTTTGCGTTGAAGAAGCCGCCGCCATTGGTGCCCAGCATCTTGATTGCCTCCTGCGAGGCGACCGGGCCCATGGCGAGCACCTGCTTGAGACCTTCAATCGTGGTGAGCTCTTTATATGCCGACAGATTCTGGAGCACGCCCTGCGAGACGAAGAACAGGGCGACGACGATGGAGGCGGGCAACAGGACGTAAAGCAGCGCCCTGACCAAGTCTCTCCAGAAGTTGCCCAGCGTACGGGGACCGGCCGGCCCAGGCCTGCTGGTGAGCCCGCGCGCCAGCGCCAACGCGACTCCGAGGCCCACCGCGGCGGAGGCAAAGTTCTGCCAGCCGAGCGCCATCTGCACGAGGTAGCTCAGGACCGACTCGCCGCTATAGGCCTGCCAGTCGGTATTGGTGGTGAAGCTCACCGCGGTATTGAAAGCAAGCGCGGGATCGACGCCTTTGAATCTCTGCGGATTGAAATGCAGGAAGGTCTGGGCACGCTGGAGGACGTAGACGCCAATCACGCTGAAGAGACTGAAAGCGAGCAAGGCTCCCGCATATTGCGACCAAGTCTGCTCCGCCGGCTCGCCCGAGCCACTGCGACCCCGGACTCCGCAGAGACGGTACAGGAGCCGCTCGATGGGGCCGAGCAGCCGCGGGAGCGGCTGGCGCTCACCTTCGAAGACGCGGTGGAGATATCCGCCGAGCGGCTTCGTCAATGCGAGCACCACGACAGCGAAGGCGATCATCTGCATCCAGCCGGCGGCAGTCATTAGAACCGCTCCGGGCGCAGCAGCGCATAGACGAGATACACGGCGACCAGGACAGACAGCGCGGCGCCGATTGCGTAATCAATGGACAAAGGAGCCTCAGAGCCGGTCGCAGAGCTTCACGTAGCCCCACGATCCGGCGAAGAAGACGAGCGCTGCGGCGATGAACAGGACATCGGGCATGGCGCGGGTCGTTGCACCGGCCGTGCCTTCGGGCCGCGCAGAGGACGAGGGCGTGCAATCGCCGGTGTGCCAGCGTGCAAGGTGCACGGCTGGGTTTCACGCGTCGTGCAGAATGCAGGCCGGCGTTGGCCGAAGCGGTGCGCAGATCGATGGGGCTCGCACGCGTCTGGCGCGACCTGAGCACCCCTATCGAACCGCCTCGACGCCGCGGCGCGAGTCTTGCTTCGTGGCCGGGCAATCCGAAAGGAGCAGTACCGCTTATGCCATCACTCCACCGCTCGCTCGCTCTCCTCCTCGCGCTATCGGGCGCCTTCGCAGCACACGCAGAAGCACCGGGTGCCGTCCCCGGCGCACAAGCTCCGGAAGCCACCGCGCCCGAGCCGCTCGCTTTCGCGGATTTTACCTGGCTGACCGGCAACCCGCGCACTCACGAATCGCCGCTCGATACCAAGGCGTTTACCGGCGAATTCCGGGTCGACTCCAGCCTCGTCTACGACTTCAACCACCCGCGGGACAACACCATCGGAGGCTCGAGCGAGATCTTCCGCTCCGGGGAATTGCAGCTCACCCAGCTCGGTGCCGGCGGCGATTTCCATTACCAGAACGTCCGCGGCCGCCTGATGACCCAATTCGGGCTCTATTCGCAAACCACGCCGCGCAACGACGCGAGCCCCTCCCGCGGCCAGTGGAACCTCGCCGATGCCTATCGCTATCTCTCGGAAGCCTATGGCGGCTATCACTTCGACGTATTGAAAGGCATCAACGTCGACGCGGGGATCTTCATGTCCTACGTGGGGCTCTTCAGTTACTATCAATTCGACAACTGGGCTTATCAACCCTCGTATGTGTCCTCGAATACGCCTTGGTTCTTCAATGGCTTGCGCATCCAGATCTTCCTCAGCGACAAGCTCAAGATCGAGCCGTGGATCATCAACGGCTGGCAATCGTACGGCAAATTCAACAGCGGCCCCGGGCTCGGGTTCCAGCTGCTCTGGCGGCCGACCGGCTCCGTTTCGGTCGTATCGAACAACTATTACGGCACCGACACCCTCGGCACGCCGGACCGCAAGCGCTTTCACACCGACGACAGCATCCAGGTCAAGGTCTACGACGACCCGCGCAGCTTCTTCGACAAGGCGGCCTTCAGTCTGACCTTCGACGCCGGTTGTGAAACCGGCGGAGGGGTGAGCTGCGCAGGCAGCGGCAATACCCCGGAGCAATCATTCCTTGGGTTCATGGCCTATGGGCGGCTCTGGTTCGCGCACGATCTGCTCGGCCTGACCGTCGGGGGTGGAGCGATCCGCAACCCCGGCCGATATCTCGTGCTCCTGCCGCCGATCAATGGAGCCACCGCTTCCACAGGCACGCCCTATTTCACCGAAAACCGCGGGGATGCCTACAACGCCTGGGATGGATCGGTCACGCTCGACTATATGCCTTCCCAGTTCATTACCTTCCGGCTCGAAGGGAATCACCGCGCCGCCAGCGTGGGTTACTTCTCCGGCAGCGGCGGCGTCACCCCGGACGGCGGAAACAGGGGCGACCCCAAATTAATAGTGGAGGGCTTCACTCCGGATCTACGCAAGTCCGAGAACCGGGTCACGGCGGCGCTGCTGGTGAAGCTGTGATGTTGACCATTCGTAGCGCGCCTCGAGCTTGAGAATGAGTGAGATTGCTGGCGATGTTCGGCTTCGCGCTCAAACGGCGGGCCTGAGCGAGGCACGCACCCAGCCTGCGCGCCGATAGTCCGAGTGATGAGACTCAATAGGTCAACTCATTGCCCATCCCCGGCCTGCGGCGGTCTTTACCGGGCGACATCCCGGACGTTCTTCGTCCCGGCGGAGTTGATGAGCTGAGCCGGTGTCGTGAGCTGTTTCTGCACCTCGGGCGGTAACTTGTCGGCATTGGCCAGCAGCAGCGTGACCTGCCACAGCTCCTTTTCGGTGAGGACCTTCTTGTAGGACGGCATGCCCGAAAGACGGATGCCGTTCGCGACCTTCCAATAGGTTTCGCCGGCTTCATCGTCGCTGACACCGACGTGATCGCCGTGGCGCTCGAAGAGCTGCGGCGCGCGTGGGAACATGTTCGGCGCGAAGGACGACGGGCGATCGGGCAAACCGTGACAGGCCACGCATTGCGACTGGTAGATGGCTGCACCCGCGCCGTAAGCCGCCGCGTCGGCTGAGACAGGCACACTCCCAGGCATTTCCCGGTGGATGCGCACCTCCAGCGGGACTGAAACGATCTGCCGCTCGAAAGGCAATGAAGGGTCTGCGGTGGCGACGGGCGGCTTGCCGAACTTGAAAAACAGGAAACCAGCAACCGGAATTGCGAGGAGTCCAAGGATCAAGCCGAAGGTGAACGCTTTCATGATTCCGTATCTAGCACCTATATGTGCTCCGGGGGCCGGGCGGCTGGCTCAGCTGCGGTGTTTCTGAACAGCGCGACAGAGGCTCCATCTGCGCGGCGTTTCCGCCGGCCCTCCCGGTGGCGGTTGCATCAAGAGCGTGGCTCCGAGGCTCGCGGCCAGCGCAAGAAGGGCTGATGCGGCCAGCGGGCCGGACAGGCCCGAGAGCCAAAGCAATTCGGCAGGTCCCCACT
The DNA here is from genome assembly GCA_025358085.1 of Deltaproteobacteria bacterium. Lineage (GTDB taxonomy): Bacteria > Myxococcota > Myxococcia > Myxococcales > 40CM-4-68-19 > JANYKT01. The sequence goes on from JANYKT010000208.1 coordinate 26,523, forward strand.
GCCCGGCGACCCCCTCGAGCGCGCGAAGCAAAGAGGACGCCGCGAAGCCGGCCAGCGCGAACACGCGCAGCCACGGAAGCGCCAGCGGGCGACCGGCGAACCCGGGGGCAAGCCGCCCTGCCATCGTCGCAATCAGCGTGAGCAGGAAACCGATGTTGATGAGATGGCGGCGCGCATCGAACCAGAGCGAGTGCACGGGAAGGCCGAACAGCTCGGCAAGGCTGGCCGCGGCTCCGACCGTCGCTCCGGCGACGAGCAGCGCATAGGCAGTGCGCGCTCCGAAGGGAAAAACCGCGTCGCGCGTCCGGTCGATCGCGGGCCCTCCCGAGGTGGAAGAGAGTCCGAGTTGCAGCGAGAGTGGAAGGACTCCGGCCGCGAAGAGCAGATTCGCGATGCCCTCGAGCCGGTCGAGGCCCGCCAGCGCCCCGACACTACCGAGCAGGACTGAAGCGGCCCAGGCGGATGCCGCGGCGAGAAAGACTTTATCGCGGCGGGTGGGGGCGTGCTGCCGTTCCGCGAGACCCGGGGCGAGGCCGAGGAAACCGGCGAACATCCGCGTCGACACAGCGAGAGCCATGCCGAGAGCGAACCCCTCGATGGCAAGTCTCCACGCCGCTGCGGCCAGTCCCGCGGGGAGCGCGCTCGAAGGCACGCTCGCGGAGAGCCACCAGGCTGCGGCGTCCGCGAGCCCGCCGAGCGCGAGGAAGGCGAGCGAAGCTTCGATCAACAATTCGTGGCCGCGGCGGGGTCCGCGTTCGCGCCGGCGCGCTGCGAGCGGTGCCTCCAGGCAAGCCGCCCCGGCCAGCGACCCCGCCGCGACCAGGAGCGCGAGCGCGCGGCGCAGCAGGAATGCCGCGCTTCCAGGCACGAGCGGCACGACGAAGTTCAGGACGGCAGCCAGCATGAGCGCGACCAACGCCGGCGCGGCCAGGCCTGCGCGGATGGGTTTTCCGGCAGCGATGCGCGGAACCAGATAGGTGCCGAACCCCAGCACCAGCGGGACGATGAACCCGAAGACCTGCGCCTGTCCGTGGACCTGGATCCAGGTTGTGTCTACCGGACCGAGGGCGAGGTGCATGCGCAGGAGCAAAATCGCGCCCAGCGTGCTGCCGGCGAGCGCGACCGCGAGCGCGACCAGCACGAAAGGCCGCAGCAGCAAAGGATGCTTGCGCGCCATCAGCGAGCGGGCGCTCCCGACGCCTTTGTTCCGTAAGCGCGCAGGCGCCGCCAGAGCGTGTTGCGGCAGGCGAGCAGCGCGCGGATGCGGTGCAGCGCCGCGC
>JANYKT010000022.1 GCA_025358085.1 Deltaproteobacteria bacterium
TCGACCAGCACGGTGTGCCATTCCCGATAGCCGGTATTGGCGAAATCAGCAAAGACGTCGAGGACCACCGGCGAGCCATCCACTTTGGCTGAGTTGTTCTTGAGCAGCGGCAGCTGCCCAGGCGGAATAAAGGCCCACAGCTCCGTGAGTCCGCCGGGTGGAGAAAAAGCTCCGCTGTAGGAAGTGTGAAAAACTCCGCCCGCGAGGGCCGGGGCCCCTGCGCTGACCGCCGGGTATTGCAGGTTGGTATTCGACGGGCCGGTATAGCCGACATCATTGCCGTCCGAAGGCACGTAGAACGCGTGCAACATGCCGTCCAGACCACCAACGAACATAACAGTCGGCCGGTGTTTACCCACCGGCAGATCGCCGACGACCGGGCTCGCCGGAATGATTGCCGGCTGCGAATGCACGAAACCTCCCAGGAGCGGAATGCTTTTCTTGTTCAGGTTGTGACCGAGATTGCAGTAACTCGGCCTGGGCACAAAGTTGCCCGTGCCATCGACCTTGGTCGAAGTCGCATAGCAATACCCGCGCACCATCTGAACCAGTTGCTCGGCGTTGCTGACTTCACTGGGGACATTGAATGAGTTGGGGATAGACCCGCCAACGACTCCTTCGGAAGTCCCGCGATCGGTCCCGAGCGAGATGGGCGTCAGCGCAAGCGCCTCCTGCAGATCGCAGGCCCCGTCTCGGGCTTGCAGCATACCGGGGTAAGCGGGTCCCTTGTAACTTGGCTTGGTGGTCGCGTTGATTTCCCCGATGCGGAAGACATCGAGGCAGTTGCTCCCGATCAGGACAGACGGGTAATCGATATCGACCGGCGTCCAACCGGTTTGCATGCCTCCGACCGCCCCGGGTGGAGCGCTGATGACGCCGCCCAGGTACGTGAAAATATTTCGTGCGTTGATGGTGGCAAAAGACACGGCCGGAGAAGTTGAAGGCAAGGCCGCCTGTGCGCTGGCACCGACGCCGGTGACGGCAAAGGCGTTAGCGCCATCCACGAGGGCATTGGCTCCTGAGCCGAAGAGGCCGTGGCCCTGCACGTCCCCCTTGTGGAATGGAAACCTGAAAAGGGAGCCAAGAGAGGGAGCGAAGTTGCTCTCGTCCGGCGGAATCGCCTGGTTGGGCGGAATGGCGAAGTAGCTGGCTACGTACGCAATGTTGTTATACGCGGTCGGCGAGGCGATGGCCGATTCCAGCGGGTTCGACCGCGCACCGATGGCGAGCATGGTGTTGAGCACCACGCGGGTACCCGCAACGTCGGACGCGTAGGTGTGACCTCCCAGGTAGATGATGGACGACGCATAGTCGGAGTTTGACAGCGGAGAAATGGTGTTGCTGAAGAGATCGGCGGCGGCCTGCGATCGATACTGCAAAGCCGTGGGTAGCGTCTTGCCGTCGCCGCTTGGATTCTGGTTCACCTTCGCGACGGCGTACGCGAGCGGCGTCCAGGAGCTGTTGTAAAGAGCGCCGCTATTTTGAAGGTAATTCGACAGAAGGCCGGCGCGCGGGTACCAGAGGTGGTCGCCGACCTGGGAGTAAGGATCTTCGGGGTGGGCGTAAACAACGCAATTGCTGCCGGTGGGAAAACCAGGGTCGGTGCAGTTGCGGAGCGGCAGATTTTGGATGATATCGCCATTAGGATCGAGGTCGTGTTGCACGCCCCGGACCGGGGAGACCGAGGCCGAGCATGAAGTGGGAGTCACGCTATCGGCGGCGCAAGTCGCGATTTGATCGGCCGGCTGGCCTACGCCCGCATCGAGTTGAGCGTTCGGGTATCCGCCGACTGGATCACTACCCGAGCCCGGATAGTCCGGATAGTTCCAAGGGCTCCCCCCAAATGGCCCCTGGCCCGTGTCAACGGTTCCTTCAATGACGCCGATGCTGCCGCACTCGGCGAGCACGCCCACTGGCTGGTTGGAGACGAAGTTTTTTACCGTGGCCCGAGCGGTATTGATGCAGGTTGGGTCGCATATCCTCCCAGCGGAGAAAGTCGTACCTTCCCAGTGGGGGATCCAGAGGTTTTGATAGACGCGCCCGCCGGTCGCCGGATCTTGATTGGAGAGGGGGCCCGCTGAAGTGCCGTCAGGTGCACTGTCCTGGAGGTCGAAGACGTCGAAGGCGTCAAAGATGATGCCAGAGACTCCGCCGTTTGGGCAGTTGGCCACTGCGTTCTTGGCATTGTAGCCATTCGGCGGGCAGCCGCGTGCGGCGGTCAGCGTGTTGAGGCCAGCTGAGGTCAGATATGCCGGGAGCATATCGCTCTTGATCCCGTTGACAGCGCTGCTATAACCGACCTGGCCACCCGCGGTGTAGAGCAGCGCAATTTTGCCGGGCGTGGAGTTCATGTCCTTCCCGTAATAGGCCGTGAAGGACGCCTTGGCGCGATGGATGGCGACATAGTGCACGTTGGCCGCATTGTTCGTGTTTTGCCCTCCCACTGCGGTGCTGAACTCGACCTGTCCCGGCGAATTCACGACCGTTTTGCATCCACCGGCTCCAGTCGTGAAGCCCTGGAAGTTCAGCGGATTGTGCGCAGTGGTGGCGTCCGTGGTGGTGAGCACGCCGCGAAGGACGTCCAGAAAGATCGAAGCATCCTGGGCCTCGATGACGAAAGCGCCGCCCAGGTACTGCACCGCGGTGACATCCGTCTTGGGCTGGGGGCTGATCGCGGGCGCCTGCTGGATCAACACCGAGCGGTAGTTGGGATACGAGAGCGTCTTTCCCGGATCGATCAGTGTGTTGATGGTGGTGAATGACGTTTTGTCCGCGTTGCTGCTGCCGTAGGTAGTGTCAACCTGCTTGATTGGCACTCCGGCGTGGTTCGTAACGGTGAAGTCGCAGCCATCGTTCCAATTGGGGCTGTTCTGGTTGTCCAGGTACGGGATCGTGCCGAGGCAGGCTGCGTTTGACCACGGCGATCCCGCGGCAGCGCACGCCGCGGGGGTCGACGGATTGGAGTGCAGATTGGTGGGGACGCAGCGATTGGGCGACGCCTTATTGGGATTGATGGCCCAATGGATGTTGATATAGCGCCCCTTCTGCGTCTTGATGGATTCCTCGGCCGCGAGCATCTGGTACACGAGGCCATAAGCGGAAACGGTGCCGCAAGCGTCCTGGAAGTTAGCCTGCATCGGGATGATGAGGGCCCCAGCAGCCACGGTTGTCGCCTGACCTGCGGCCGTCGCGCCTCCGGCCGCAAGAAAAGCAGCAAGCGCCAGCCCGGCGGCGGCCTGGCGTTCGAACCTTCGAGTCTGAATTCGCTGCTTCATGTTCGCTCTCCGGGCAACCGACGGCTCGCCAACCGCGATGAGTGTGCAGCCACGGCGAGGCTTAGGCAAATCAAAGGCCGTGGGAAAAGGCAAGGACCCGGCGACTCACAAACTACCACATTAACTAATGTTTGAGGGCGCTTTCGCCGATACACCTCCAACCTCCCCACCACGCGATAGAGCGGAATTCTCACCGCGAGTCCTGGGCCATGAACGCACTCGACCAGAGCCCTCCCGTCAATCGTTTTAGACGGACGCCGTTACGAGAGGGTTGACCACCCGCCGAGGATGTGTTTCGTCGCCCCACCCAACCGGAGACCAGCGCCCATGCCCGCACAGCCACCGCCGTTCTTCGCTCGCCTCTGGCTGGCGATCGTCTGTCTGTTCCGCATCGTCTTCGATCTGGATTTCGCTACCTCCGTGCGGGGGCTGAGCGAGGCGCCCGCGGTGCCGCTCTTGCCCACGCAACACACCACGCAGCCCGAGATTCCCGCGGCCGTCGGCGCCCGACTATCGGAGCAGCCGGGCCAGGCGCTGCATCTGCTCGCGATCCTGCAGCGCGAAGGCCGCCTGCTTGATTTCTGCGAGGAAGATCTCGCCGGTTTTTCCGACGCCCAGATCGGCGCGGCGGCCCGCGGCGTCCACGACGGCTGCCGCAAGGCGCTGCGCGATTTGGTCACGCTGGTTGCGGTCCGGCCTGAGCCGGAAGGCAGCCCGGTGGACATTCCGGCCGGCTTCGACCCTTTGTCCGTGCGGCTGACGGGCAACGTGGTTGGCCAGCCGCCCTTCCGGGGCGCGCTCCGTCACCATGGTTGGAGGGTTATGAAAGTCATGCTGCCGCCGCCGCCACCAGACCCGATGCTGCTCGCCCCGGCTGAGGTGGAGCTGTCGTGACGGAGCCGCGGTACTCGGTCGGCATTGACCTGGGCACGACCAACAGCGCGCTGGCCGAGGTCGACCTCGCGGTCGAGCCGGCGGGCCCCGGCGAGCCAATGCCCGGCCCGATGCAGCAGGAGATCCCCCAGTTGGTGGCGCCCGGAGAGGTGCAGCCGCGAGAGCTGTTGCCGTCCTTCGTCTATCTGCCTGCCGAGCACGAGAAGCTGGGAAGCAGCGCCATCGTCGGCCAATACGCGCGCGACCAGGGCGCGCTTGTGCCCGGGCGACTGGTCTCGTCGTCGAAGAGCTGGCTCTCTCACCGAAAGACGCAGTTGCTCCCGCTCGAGGCTCCTCCCGAAGTCGCGCGTATCTCGCCGGTGGACGCAGCGGCTCGCATCCTCGAGCACCTGCGCGAAGCGTGGGACTCGGCGCACGCCTGGGAAGAGCAGAAGCTGAGCGCCCAGGCCGTCACGCTGACTGTGCCGGCGTCGTTCGATGCAGTGGCCCGCGAGCTGACGGTCGCTGCTGCCCGGCAGGCGGGCCTCCCGAATCTGACGTTGCTGGAAGAGCCGCAAGCCGCGCTCTACGCCTGGGTGCAAGGTGCGGGCGACGAGTGGCGCAAGCACGTGCAGCCGGGCGACGTCATCCTGGTCATCGATGTCGGCGGCGGCACCAGCGACTTCAGCCTGATCGCGGTGGGTGAGAAAGACGGCGCGCTCGATCTTGCCCGCGTGGCCGTAGGAGACCATATCCTGCTCGGCGGGGACAATGTCGATCTCGCGCTCGCTCACATCGTCAACGAGCGGCTCAAGGCGCAGGGCACGCGGCTCGACAACTGGCAGTTCGCGGCGCTCACTTATGCGTGCCGCAAGGCCAAGGAGACCTCTGCCGGCGAGATCGCAATCCCTGGGCGCGGCAGCGGGCTTGTCTCCGGCACGGTCCGCGCCGAGTTGAAGAGCGACGAGCTGCGGCGCACGGTGGACGCGTTCTTCCCTGGGGTGGACGTGACCGCGTCGCCGCAGGGAGCGCGGCGCGCGGGCCTCATCACGCTCGGACTGCCGTACGCGAGCGACCCCGCCGTGACGCGCCATCTGGCCGCTTTCCTTCGGCGCAGCGCGGGAGCCATTGCGGACCGGCCGGGCACCTTCCTGCACCCCACCGCGCTGCTGTTCAATGGCGGCGTCTTTAAAGATGCGGGGCTGAAAGAAAGGCTTGCGGCGCTGATCGATCGCTGGGTTCGCGAGGATGGCGGGGCGCACGTGAAGGTGCTGGAGAGCCAATCGCTCGACCTTGCGGTGGCGCTGGGGGCGGCGTACAGCGGGCTCGCGCGACGAGGGCGCGGCATCCGCATCCGCGGGGGCACGGCGCGCGCGTACTACGTCGGGGTGGAGAGCGCAGTGCCGGCAGTCCCGGGCTTTGCACCTCCGGTGAAGGCCGTGTGCCTGGCGCCGTTCGGCATGGAGGAAGGCAGCCGCGTGGACCTCCCCGGCCTGGAAGTCGGCGCGGTGGTCGGCGACACGGCGCAGTTCCGCTTCTTCGCCTCGAGCGCCCGGCGCGACGACCAGCCCGGCACGGTGGTGGACGAGGTCGACGAATTGGAGGAGCTGCCCGCCATCGAGGCGCGGCTCCCGCTCGACTCGGGCGCGGCAGGCGACATCGTGCCGGTGGGCTTGCGCAGCGCGGTCACCGAGGTCGGCACCCTCGAGCTGACGCTGGTCGCGGCGCAGGGCGGTCGCACCTGGAAGCTCGAGTTCTCAGTGCGCGGAGATTGATTGGCGCTGCGCTACGCGGTCGGCATTGATCTGGGCACGTCCAACACCGCGCTGGCGTACGCGGCGCTCGACGAGCCCGATCCACAGGTCCGAGTCTTCGACATCCCGCAGCTCGTCGCGGCTGGGGAAGTGCAGGGCCGGCCGCTGTTGCCTTCGCATCTCTACTTGCCCGGCGCGCACGAGCTGTCCGCCGATGCGCTCTTGCTGCCGTGGGGCCCGGCCAGCTCCGCCGTTGGCATCTTCGCGCGCGAGCAGGGTGCGCGTGTTCCTGCCCGCCACGTCAGCTCGGCCAAGAGCTGGCTTTGCCACCCGACGGTTGATCGCACCGCCGCGATCCTTCCCTGGGGCGCGCCGCCCGAGGTCGCGCGCATCTCCCCGGTTACTGCCAGCGCTTCCATCCTCGCCCACCTGCGAGCCGCCTGGGACGCGCAGCACCCCGACGCGCTTCTGGCCGAGCAGGACCTCGTCGTCACCGTGCCGGCGTCGTTCGACGAAGGCGCTCGCGCTCTCACGCTGCGAGCCGCGGTCGAGGCGGGGCTGCCCAAGCTGCTGCTGCTCGAAGAGCCGCTGGCCGCTTTCTACGACTGGACGCGCGTGCACCGCGCCACGCTCGACGAGGCGCTCGAGGGCGTCTCGCTGGTGCTGGTGGTCGACGTCGGCGGCGGCACCACCGACCTGACGCTGATCCGCGCGCAGCGGCCGCCCGACGGTCCGCCCGCGTTGGAGCGGCTTGCCGTCGGCGACCATCTGCTGCTGGGCGGTGACAACATGGACATCGCGCTCGCGCGGACCGCCGAGCAGCGGCTGGGCCAGAAACTCGCCGCCGGACAATGGGGCGCGCTGGTGCAGGCGTGCCGCGCAGCCAAGGAGCTGCTGCTGCGGGAGGGCGCGCCCGAGCGGACCAGCGTGGCCGTGCCCGGCGCCGGGAGCCGGTTGATCGGCGGCGCGCTCAGCGCGGAGCTGTCTCGCGAGGAAGTCCGTGCCCTCCTGAGCGACGGCTTCTTCCCGCGCGTGACAGCCGCAGATGCACCCGCCCGAGCCGCGCGCTCGGCAGGCCTTGCCGAGCTGGGCTTGCCCTACGCCAGCGACCCGGCCATCACCAGGCACATCGCGGCCTTCCTCGCGCGCCACGCCCGCACCGTCCAGGGCGCTTCGGTCGATTCAGTGCTCTACAACGGCGGCGCGCTGGCTCCGGATTTATTATCGAATCGGTTAACGAACATTATCGAAAGCTGGGGCACCAGGAAGCTGCGCCGGCTGCGCAACGACGCGCCCGATCTCGCGGTGGCGCGCGGCGCGGCGACCTACGGGCTGATCCGGCGCGGGCTGGGGCTGCTCATCGGCGGCGGCAGCGCGCGAACCTATTATATCGGCGTCGGCGAGCGCGAGGCGGTCTGCGTGGTGCCGCGCGGAGCGGCCGAAGGCACCGAGCAGGAGATCCAGGGCCGCGAGTTTGGCCTGGTGCTGGGCAAGCCGGTGCGGTTCCGCCTCTTCGCTTCGTCCGGCTTCCGGCCCGAGCAACCGGGAGATCTGGTGCTCATCGCGGACGACTTCGCCGAGCTCCCGCCGCTGCAGACGGTGATCGACGGACAGGGAACGGCACAAGTGCGGATCAAGGCCGCCGTCACCGAGATCGGGACGCTCGAGATCTTCTGCGTCGGGAGCCCGCAGCAGGGCTCGTGGAAGCTCGAGTTCCAGCTGCGGCAGGGGTCCGAGGCTTCCGCGCTGTCCGCCCTGCCACGCACCATCGACGCGGCCCGCGAGGTGCTGCAGCAAGTCTTCGGAAAAAAACCGGTGCCGGGCGCGAATGCGAAGGACACCTGGCGCAACCTGGAGAAGGCGCTGGGCGAGCGCGCGGGCTGGAGCCTCGCCGTCAACCGCGATCTATGGGGCGTGCTCTGGGCGGGCGCGCAGCGGCGCAGGCGCAGCGCCGATCACGAGCGCATTTTCTTCGGTCTCGCCGGCTTCCTGTTGCGCCCGGGCTTCGGCGCGCCGCTCGACCACTGGCGCGTCGAGCAGACCTGGACGCTCTTCGAGCAGCAGCTTACGAACCACAAGGAACCGGCGGTGTGGGCCGCCTGGTGGGTGCTCTGGCGGCGCGTCGCGGCCGGGCTTTCGGAGCGCGAGCACGGCGTGCTCTTCGAGGCGGTGGCGCCGCACCTCAAGCCCCCACCGACAGGGCGCGTGGCGAACCCCGGCAAGAAGCCGCCCGGACTCGGCATCGACGAGATGGTGCGGCTGCTGGGCGCGCTCGAACGGCTGGCGCCGGCTTCGAAGATCGAGGCGGCGGGCTGGCTGCTGGCAAAGATCGAACCCGGCAAGCGGCCGCCGCCCGGCGTAGTCTGGGCGCTGGGCCGGCTCGGTGCGCGCGTGCCGGTCGCGGGCGCCGCGCACCACACCGTGCCGCTTGCGATCGCGACGGCGTGGCTTGAACAGCTGATGGCGCTCGACTTCCGCACCGCTGAGGAGGCGCCGTTCGCCGTGGCGCAGCTCGCGCGGCTGTCGGGAGATCGCGCGCGCGATCTGGACGAGCCGCTGCGCCTGCAGGCGGCCGCGCGCCTCGAGCAGGCGGGCGCGCCGGCCGAGTGGGCGGCCGCCATTCGCGAGGTGCACGCGCTGGGCGAGAAGGACGAACAGCGCGTCTTCGGCGAGGCGCTCCCGACCGGCCTGCACCTCGCCTGAAATTATGGGAAATATGGGGACACCATATGCATTCTGGGTTGGCTCACCTCGGAGGAGCCGGCCGGAAATCAGGAAATCAGTATGGTGTCCCCATATTTTAAGGCGGGTTCCGCAACGCGTTTGCGAACTGGAAGGGGCTGGCGTAGTCAGGCCCGATGCCGAGCTATATCCATGGCGAGACCGACCCCGTCGAGGTCGCGCGACTCGAGAAACAGGCCCGCTTCCTCACCCGCTGGATCCTCGACGGCGTCGAGGCCGGTCCGGGCGCGCGCGTGCTCGACCTCGCCTGCGGCACCGGCGCCATGGCGCGGCGCTTGCTGGCGCGGCTCCCGGATGTCCACCTGATCGGCTCCGATCTCTCGCGCACGCAGCTGAAAGCCGCGCGGCAGCAGAGCCCGCGCCTGCCGCTGGTCAGCGCTGACGCCGCCCGGCTCCCCTTCGCCGCGGGCACCTTTGACGTCGTCCACTGGTCGTGGCTGCTGGAGCACGTCCAGCCCGCCCACGCGCAGAAGATCCTGAGCGAGGTCCGCCGGGTAGTCGCCGACACCGGCTGCGCCTGGATGACCGAGGTGGACAACGACAGCCTCGCGTTCTGGCCACGGCTGCCGCTCGTCGAGGAATGCTTCCGCTCGCTCTGGCGCGCGCAGGAGCAGGGCGGCGGCGACCCCATCATCGGTCGCAAACTCCAGGGACTCTGCGCGCTGGCGGGCTTCACCGATGTGCAGGTGCAGCCCCTGACGTTCCACTTCCACAACGGCTCGCCGCCCGGCTATTTCCGCGCCATGCTGGAAGAGTTCGCGGAGATCCTGCTCAGCGCCCGCGAGTCCCTGCCCAAAGAACTCAACGCGCGCGCCGACCAGGGCGCAGCGCAGCTGACCGCGCTCGACGGAACGCCCGGCGCGTCGTTCACCTATACCTGCTTCCGCGTGCGCGCCGCCCGCTGAGCCCGCGGCAAGCTCCGCTCGGTAACATTCACGTCGTCGAGCCGCGCGCGGTGCGCCGTCAACAGATCGCTGCGCGAGAGCATGCCAATGGCCACCCGCGGCTCCGCCCGGGTCACCACCGGCAGCCGGCCCACGCCTTCTTGCACCATGTGGTCGGCGACCTCGCGCAGCGAGCTGTCCTCGAACGCGATCACCAGCGGCCGCCGCAAGAGCTCGCGCACGCGCATCGAGTCCAGGGCCTCGGGACCGAACAGATCGCGCCGCGTGATCACGCCGAGCAGCTCGCCGCCCGCATCCACCACCGGAAAGCCCTGGTGCTTGGAGCCCTCGGCCTCGCTGCGCAACCACACCCGCACGGCCTCCAGCAGCTGGTCGCCCTGGAGCGAGATCACGGGCTTCGAGGCGGCGAGCCCCGCGGTCACCTGGTCAAGATAATCGGCTGCGTATTCGCTGGGCACGCGGACACCGCGCCGGACGATCTTCTCGGTCATGATGGTGTTGCGCATCAGCAGGCAGGAGAGCAGAAACGACGCCGTGCTGCCGCCCATCAGCGGCAATAGTCCCATCGGCTGCCGCGTGGTTTCGAACGCGAAAACCACCGAAGTGAGGAGAGCGCGCGAGGCTCCGGCGAACATGGACGCCATGCCCACCAGCGCGGCGATGCGCACGTCGATGCCCAGGTGCGGGAAGGCGCTGGCGGTGAGCGCACCGAGCAGGCCGCCGAGGCCGCCACCGATGGTGAAGAGAGGCGCCAGGGTTCCGCCCGAAGTACCGCTGCCCAGCGAGATGGACCAGGAGATGAACTTGACGCCGCAAAGGATGATCAGCGCCGTGCCGGCAATGTTGCCGCTGAGGATTCGATCGATGTTGTCGTAGCCGACACCCAGGGTGTGCGGCACGAAGTAGCCGCAGATGCCGACCGCGACCGCACCAAGCGCGGGCCACCACATCCAGTGAATGGGGAGGTGTTCGAAGGCGTCCTCGACGGCATAGACGAGCTTGGTCACGCCCACCGCCGCCACGCCGACGAGCGCGCCCAGCAGCACGTAGGCCGCTAGCGCGCCTTCGCTTGGCTGGAGGAGATTGGGCATCGCAAAAGCAGGCTTGTTGCCGACGAAGCCGATGCGCACTGCCGTGGCCACCGCCGCGGCGAGCGCCACCGGAATCAGCGAACGCGGCCGCAGCTCGAAGAGCAGCAGCTCCACCGCAAGCAGCACCGCCGAGACGGGGCTACCGAAGGTGGCCGTCATGCCCGCCGCTGCACCGGCCGCAAGGAGTGTCTTGCGCTCTTCAGCGGTGGTGTGGAGCAGCTGCCCCAGCAGGGAGCCCAGCGCGCCGCCGGTGGCGATGATGGGACCCTCGGCCCCGAACGGCCCGCCGGTGCCGATGGAGATGGCTGCCGACAACGGCTTGAGCAGCGTGATGCGCGCCGGGATCCGGCTCTTGTTGAGCAGGACCTGCTCCATCGCTTCGGGGATTCCGTGACCGCGGATGGCCGCCGAACCGTAGCGCGCCATCAAGCCGACGATGACCCCGCCCACCACTGGTACCGCGATGACCCAGCCACCCAGGTGATGGTCGGCGGGAGACACGAACGACATCGAGAAGCGGCCGTAGAAAGCAACATTGGTGACCAGCCCGATGAGCCGGGTCAGCACCTGCGCTACTCCGCCGGCCGCGACCCCGACAATGATGCTGAGCCCGCAGATGAACACCACCCGCTTGTCAACCAGGGTGCGCTCGAGCGGGACGCGCGCCTCCAGCAGCTCCGGGCCCATGGACGGCGCGATCGGGAGGCCTGGCGTGGTGTGTCCTGCGCCGACGTCGCTAGCGGCCACGGTAAACTTTTTTGCTCTCGTAGAAGAACATCACCGGCACCTGGACCTCGAGGCCGAGACGCGCAACCAGCGCCTCCAGGGACCGGGCCAACGAGCGGCGTTCGCGCGGGACCATCTGCTCGACCGCCGCGATCAGCTTCTCCTGCGCCAGCGGCGGCGCCCGGCGCAGCAGCGCGCGGCCCGTCGATAGCAGGGACAGCTCGATTCGGCGCCCGTCCTGCTTCGACCTCTTGCGCGCCACCAGGCCCGCATCGACCAGCCGCTGCACCACCACCGACACCGAGCTCTCGTGGGTTACCGTCCGCTCGGCCAGCTCGCGCAGGGAGAGCGCCGCGCCCTGCTGCAGCTTCTGCAAGACGAAGAGCTGCGCGCCCGATACGCCGGAGAGCTTCTCCGCCGCGCTCGAGGACTCGCGCAGCATCCGCACGATGCGTCGGAGAGAGTCGAGCGCCGTGCGCGCGTCTCCCGAGGCAGGCGAGTCAGGCTTGCTTTTCGATGCTTGGGATCCCATGGAATGCGGTGTTAGTGCACTGCGAAAGCTTTTGCCAGCGCTTTCATCCGCGGCGTGTGCAGCCGACGATTGAGCTCCTTGAGCGGGGACACTGCGGAGAGGTGTCCCGGTTGCGCCGTGCGCGCCTTCTTCGCCAGCGCTGCCGGGACCGCGTCGCGGCCGGTCTTGAGCAGGTCGAGAGCATGTGCAGGATGCACGCCCGGTCTTTCTCGCGAGAACGACCGGGCAGCTTGAGATCGCGCTCGATCACGCGGCGCAGCTGCGGCAGCGACTTCCCGAATTGCACCAGCCGGTCGGACTTGCGCAGCTCGCGCTCGCGAACGGCCCGTGCTGAATAGCGATACTGCCAGCGACCCTTGACGTCGCGGCCCACCGCCTGCAGCCGCTCGATCTCCGTGATGTGCCCTGCAACATGGAGCGCGGCTGCCCGGTGTGCAAAGCTGTGGCCGTGCTCCTTGCGCTGATCTTGCATGTCCAGGTGCTCGGCCTTTTGCACCCGCACGCGGCGCTGGTGTGGCCCGATGGCGCGGCCGTGCCGGTGGCCGCGCGGGCGGGCGAGCACTACGGAAAGTCGCGTTTTGCCGTCCAGGTCCCGGGCCTTGCGCGCCGCGAGTATGAGGGTACCCTCGAGGTGCGGGCAGGCAAGCACGAACTCGAGCTCTTCAATGATGTGCCGCTCGAGGCTTACGTCGCGTCGGTCGTCGGCTCGGAGATCGGCACCGCCGCGCCGCTCGCCGCGCGCGATGCGCTCGCGACGGTCGCACGCTCATTCGCACTGCGGCGCCCGCATCTTTGCGACACTACGCACTGCCAGCTCTACTTTGGCCGGGCCTTCGAGGTGCCGCTCGGACCGCCGGAAGTCTTGCGCACGTCCCAGGATCACGTCGCCCCTGCCCTCCACTCCGCCTTCTGCGGCGGACACACGCTGAACTTCGCTGACGTCTGGCACGGCGGGAGCACCGACGAGCTGGAGGCAGGCGTCGGTGGAGAGGATGGCTGCTCAGTCGCAGGCCGAGCTGGCGGTCACGCCCTGCAGAAGCTTGGCCACGGCGTCGGGCTCTGCCAGCAAGGCGCCATCCGCCTCGCAACCCGGGGGCTGTCCGCGCATCAGATCCTGGCTTTGTACTTCCCCAGGTTGCGCCCGCTTGCTTTCTGACCCCTTTTCGGGTTACGGACCGCGCCCCGCAGAGGCGGAAATGCAAGGCACTGGGGCAGTTGTTCAACCCGCTCCAAGGCAGTAATCCCTCACGCAAAGAAGGGCAGAACCGACGTGGCTACCAATATCGATATCATTCGCAATATCGGAATCTCAGCCCACATCGACTCGGGCAAGACGACGCTCACCGAGCGCATCCTTTATTACACGGGCAAGATTCACAAGATCGAGGAGGTCCACGGCAAGAGCGGCGTGGGCGCCAAGATGGACTCGATGGAGCTCGAGCGCGAGAAAGGCATCACCATCCAGTCGGCTGCGACCTACTGCGAGTGGGAAGTCACCGAGACCGGCTCGCGGCCCACGCACAACATCAACATCATCGACACGCCCGGACACGTCGACTTCACCATCGAAGTGGAGCGCGCGCTGCGCGTTCTCGACGGCGCCATCCTGGTGCTCTGCTCGGTCTCCGGCGTGCAGTCGCAGTCGATCACCGTGGACCGCCAGATGCGGCGTTACAAGGTTCCCCGCCTGGCCTTCATCAACAAAATGGATCGCGCCGGCGCCAACCCTTTCCGCGTCACGCAGCAGCTGCGCGAGAAGCTGCACCACAACCCGGTGCTGATGGAGTACCCCATCGGCCTCGAGGACAAGTTCCAGGGCGTCGTCGATCTGGTGACGATGAAGGCCCACTATTATGATGGCGACAATGGCGAGATCATCCGGACCGAGGAGATCCCGGCGGACATCCTCGACGAGGCCAAGAAGTATCGCCACGAATTGATTGCTGCGGTGGCCGAGTTCGACGACGAGCTCACCAACCTCTTCCTCGAAGACAAAGAGGCTCCCGTCGAGACCATCCGCCGCGCCGTCCGCGCAGGCGCGCTCTCGCTCAAGCTGACGCAGGTCTTCATGGGCTCGGCTTACAAGAACAAGGCCGTGCAGCACCTGCTCGACGGCGTCATCTATTACCTCCCGAATCCCAAGGAGGTCGTGAACGAGGCGCACGATCAGAGCAAGAACGAGGAGAAGGTCATCCTCGAATCGACCGAGGACAAGCCGTTCGTCGGCCTCGCCTTCAAGCTTGAAGACGGCCGCTACGGGCAGCTCACCTACCTGCGCATCTACCAGGGCAAGCTGTCCAAGGGCGAGTTCATCACCAACGTCTCGAACGGCAAGAAGGTGAAGGTCCCGCGCCTCGTCCGCATGCACTCCGACGAGATGCACGACATCGAGAAGACCTCCGCCGGCGATATTGTCGCGCTGTTCGGCGTCGACTGCGCCTCGGGCGACACGTTCACCGACGGCACCGTCAAGCTGACGATGACTTCCATGCACGTGCCCGACGCGGTCATCTCCCTCGCCATTGCCCCTAAAGAGAAGGCTGGCCAGGTCAACTTCTCCAAGGCGCTGAACCGTTTCACGCGCGAGGACCCGACCTTCCGGGTGCACAGGGATGAAGAGTCCGCGCAGACCATCGCGAGCGGCATGGGCGAGCTCCATCTGGAAATCTATATGGAGCGCATCAAGCGCGAATACGGCTGCGAAGTGACGGCCGGCGCGCCGCAGGTGGCGTACCGCGAGACCATCCAGCAGCGCGGCGAGTTCTGGTACACGCACAAGAAGCAGACCGGCGGCTCGGGCCAGTTCGCGCGCGTCTGCGGCTATGTTGAACCACTGCCCCCCGACGCGGTCGAACAGTATGAGTTCGTCGATGACGTCGCCGGTGGCGCCATTCCGCGCGAGTTCATTGGGGCCTGCGACAAGGGCTTTAAAGAAGCCATCAAGAAAGGGTCATTGATTGGTTTCCCCGTCGTCGGCGTGCGCTGCGTCATCAATGACGGTCTCCACCACGCGGTGGACTCGAGCGAGCAGGCTTTCAAGACGGCCGCACTGATGGGCTTCCGCGAGGGGTACGAGGCGGCCAAGCCGGTCATCCTCGAGCCGATCATGAACGTCGAGGTGCAGGCCCCGGAGGAATTCCAGGGACAGGTCGTCGGCCAGCTGAACCAGCGCCGCGGCGTCATCCAGTCCACCGAAACGGTGGAGGGCTACCTCGTGTGCTCGGCGCACATTCCGCTCGCCGAAATGTTCGGGTATTCGACCGACCTCCGCTCGGCGACCCAGGGCAAGGGCGAGTTCACCATGGAGTTCCAGAAGTACCAGGCCGTGCCGCGCGCGACGCAAGAGCAGATGATCAAGGAGTTCCGCGAAAAGCAGGCGGCCGCGAAGAAGTAGCCGCACAACCCGGCATGCGTGAACAATCGGGAGAACTCAGCGGGCCGCCGCTCGGAGACCTTGAAGTCCCAAGCGTCGGTGCGCTGATCTCCGCGCGGGCCGCCGTCGATCCGGATCGCGTCGCGGTCCGCTCCCGCGCAGTGTCGGGCAAGTGGAGCGATCTCAGCTGGTGCGCGCTCAATGACCAGCGCCGAGCGCTGGCGGGCGGGCTCCGGGCGCTCGGCGTCTCTAAAGGAGACCGGGTCGCGGTGGTCTCGGCCAACAGCCTGGAGATGCTGCTCGCCGAACTCGCCATCGTCACGCTGGGCGCGGTCAGCGTGCCCATCTTTCCCGAGTACGCCACCGACCTCCTGCAACACTGCCTGCTCGACAGCGGCGCGCGCGTGGCCTTTGCCGGCAGCGCCGCGCAGCAGCAGCGCCTCGCAGCCTGCAAGGCCATTGAGCACGTCATTGTCCTCGACGATCAGCCCCTGCCCGGCGGCACGCCGCTGCGAGCCCTCTACTCCGTCGCGGACTTGAACACGGACGTCTCGCTCGACGACCCCGCCTTCCAGCTCTACACCAGCGGCACCACCGGCCGGCCCAAGGGCGTCGCGCTCACCCACCGCAACGTGCTCTCGCAGCAGGCGGCCACTGCGCAGGTCTGGGACGTCTCGGAGCGCGACGTCTTCCTCAGCTACCTGCCCTGGCACCACTGCTTCGGGGCGCTCTTCGAGCGGATGATGGCGCTCTGGCACCGCGCGCTCCTGGTGCTTGACGACAGCCGCGGGCGCGACCTCGATCGCCTGCTGGAAAACTTCGCCGAGATCCGGCCGACGCTCTACTTCAGTGTCCCGCGCGTCTACCAGGCGCTGGTCGCGCGCGCTTCCGCCGACGAGCGCGTCCTCCGTACGCTGGTCCACGGCGGGCTGCGCTTTGTCTTCACCGCGGCGGCGCCGCTCGACCCGCAGTGCTACCGCTTCTTCGAGGAGCGGGGCGTGCCAGTGCACGAAGGTTGGGGCCTGACCGAGACCTCGCCCTGCGTGACCTTGACCCGCGCCGGCGACGCGCGCGCGGCTGGCGTCGCAGGCTGGCCGCTGCCTGGCACCACGGTGCGCCTCGAGCGGGAGGAGCTGGGCAACCAGATTGTCGTCCGCGGGCCGCAGGTCATGAGCGGCTACCACCGCGCGAACTCTTCGGACGTGCTCTCCGCCGATGGCTGGCTGCGCACCGGCGACCTGGGCGAATGGACGCCGCACGGCTTGCGCGTGCTCGGCCGCGTCGACGGCGTCTTCAAGCTGCAGAACGGCGAGAAGGTCTTTTCGGCCGGCGTCGAAGCGCGCTTGCTTGCCGCCTCGCCGCTGATCGAGCAGGCAATTGTGCTGGGTGCGGGCCAGCCGTTCGTGACCGCGCTCTGCTGGATCTCGGAGCCCGCGGCGCGGCGCTGGCTGGAAGCCCGATCGCTGGAGGCGTCTGGATCATTGACCCAGATTCCCGAACTGCGCCGCGCCATCGTCGAGGCGCTCCAGGCCGCCAACCTGGTCGCTCCAATCGGATACGAGCGTGTCCGCCGCGTAGCGCTGGTCGCCGAGGCGCTCAACCTCGCCGAGGGCGAGCTGACGCCGACTTTGAAGGTCGTGCCGAGCACAATCTTGCACCGGAACAAAGCATTGGTCGCGGCCCTGTTCGACGACGCCCAGGCACACCCGGCGGTGCTCGACCTCCTCCGCCGCGGCGACGCGTTCCACAACGCGTAAGTCTCGCGAGCGCTCTCGCGCGAACCACCACCTGCGCGACGGCGTATGCTGCGCGGCATGGGCTCGCTCATCAATTTCCTGGTGCTGATGGTTTTCCTTTTCGTCGGCCTCGCGCAGCACGGCTCGATTCCGAAGCAGCTCGGCTACGGCATCGGCATCCCGCTCGCCGTGGTCGCGATGATCCTCGCCTTCGTCCGCTTCCGCCAGCGCAAGAACAACGGCGAATAATCTGGGGACACCATACGGATTTGCTTGCCGGTGGTGAGTCGGCGCGAAATCAGTATGGTGTCCCCGGATTAAGCGACCGCTAGTCCCGGGCAAGCTCGTTGAAATTCCGAACGTCACGCATCGCCGTTGGTACAACTTCCCGGTCGCGGAGCGGGAGAAGATACTCGCCAAGGAGTTTGCCAACTCATTGGCGTAAAGCGCCCCATCCCTCGATCACGCGAAAATCACTGCTGCCGACGCGAACATTCCGCACTTTGGCATACGAAACCAGTCGCGATGGGGCTTCAACCACCTGCGCAAAAGAGCTCCTCTCCGAAACCAGACTTGGCCTTGTAGCGGAATCCGACCGCGAGCGAGCACCTCGAAAGCACCGATCCGCGGCCATTCGCTCGCGCGATCCGGCCGCCGGTCGGCTCGAGGCGCCTTCCGCGCACGGCGGTCGATGCTTGGTAAGGTTTTGCCGCGACGCGCGTCTGCCGCGCCCTTGCGGGCGTCCTTGCTACCGGTCAACAAGGCGACCCACTTGAACAACGCGCCCTTGCCGTCCGGAATGAGCACCTTGATGAACGACTTGGCGCTCATCTTGGTCAGATCCTCGGCGATGCCGGCACGAGCATGCGCAAAGCGCCGTCGGTGAGCGTGAACGCCCAGTAAGTGGCCGTCACCAACGCGTAGTTGCGCATTGGGCTCATCGCAGGCTCTGTCCGACCTTGCGGGCCAGCTCGACCATGCGGTTCACGTAGCCCCACTCGTTGTCGTACCAGGCGAGCACCTTCACGCAGGTGCCGTCGACGACCATCGTCGAGAGCGCGTCGACGATTCCGCTGTGCGGGTCCCCTTTGTAGTCGATGGAGACGAGCGGCCGTTCTTCGTATCCGAGAATTTCCTTCAAGCGCCCGCCCGCAGCCGCCTTGAAAAGCCGGTTCACTTCCTCAGCCGTCGTCGGCCGCGACAACTCGAACCCACAGTCGGTGAGCGACGCATTGAGCAGAGGCACGCGCACTGCCATCCCGTTCAGCTTGCCCTTCAACTCGGGGTAAATGAGCGTGATCGCCGTGGCGCTTCCCGTCGTCGTCGGAATGAGGGAGAGCCCCGTGGCCCGCGCGCGGCGAAGGTCTTTGTGCGCGGTGTCGACGACGAACTGGGTATTGGTGGCACAGGCGTGCGGAATTTTCCGGAAGCCTCGAGCACAAGATCGACGCCGGCGTCCGCCCAGGACACGTCGCCGGGAGCGGCGTGCGCCGAGAAGCTCACCGGCTTGCCGTCGATGCTGATCGATCTCTCACCGGGTCTTGCGTCGTGCGGCCAGCGGCCATGCACCGAGTCGAACATGAGCAGGTGCGCGGCGGCCTCGGGGCCGCCCTTGATCTCGTTGACGTGCACGAACTCGAAGTCGGGCCATCCCCAAGCGGCGCGCAAAGCGAGCCTGCCCATCCTTCCGAAGCCATTGATGCCGATGCGAATCGTCATGGAGTCCCCCGCCCCCAGCCTTCTTGCTGGATGAGCTCCTCGACTCGAACGCGGATTTCGTCGCGCACCCCGCGCACGACCGGCAGCGGCTGGCCCTTCGGATCCGTCAGTGGCCAGTCGTAGCGCTTGACGCCGGGCACGAACGGGCACGACTCTCCGCAGCCCATCGTGATGAGCACCGAGGCTTGGCGGGCGACCTCTAGCGTCAGGAGCCGGGGTTTGGGTACGTCGAGGTCGATCCCGACTTCATGCAGCACCTGTCGGACCTCTGGATAGACCTCGGCGCCCGGCTGCGTTCCGGCGGAAATCGCTCGCGCCTTGTCGGGGTCGGCCAAGCAGTTGAAAAACGCGGCTGCCATCTGCGACCGTCCCGCGTTGTGGACGCAAGCGAACAGGATCGTGTTCATGTGAGCCGAATCCCGGTCGCAAGATGATTTGCCAGCATGCGCTGAAGCACTCGATCTTGCCTTTCGAAAGCGCTCGCAGCAGCGCCTCCGCCATCTGGCTAGCCGCGGAGTTGCCGGTACAAAGAAAGGGAACGCGCGGCGTTGTCACGGCATCACCTCGCGGGAAGGAGCTGGAAAATCACCCGCGCAATTCTTCACGGCTGCGAGATCGGGCGCGTCCGCGAAGTATCTGCGCCGCAACCACAGGGACACTTTGACCAAGCCGATGAGCACTGGCACCTCTACCAAGGGCCCGATGACGGCTGCGAATGCGGCGCCGTGCGCCATCCCGAAGGTCCCGACCGCGACGGCGATGGCAAGCTCGAAGTTGTTGGACGCCGCGGTGAACGAGAGCGTGGCCGACTCGGGATAGTTCGTGCCCACCGCCTTGGAGACGAAGAATGAGACCAGGAACATCACCACGAAGTAGATGAGCAGCGGGATGGCGATGCGCACGACGTCGAGTGGCAGGTGCACGATGGCTTCGCCCTTGATGGAGAACATGACCACGATGGTGAAGAGCAAGGCCACCAGCGTGAGCGGGCTGATGCGCGGGATGAAGCGCGTGCGGTACCACTCGTCGCCCTTGGCGGCGCGCAGCGAGAAGCGCGTGATCAGCCCGGCCAGGAATGGGATGCCGAGGTAGATGAACACGCTCTGCGCGATCTCGCCCATGGTGACGTTGACGGAGGCGCCCTGCAGACCGAGCGCTCTCGGAAGCACGGTGATGAAGAGCCACGCGTAGAGGGAGAAAAAGAGCACCTGGAAGATCGAGTTGAGGGCAACGAGCCCGGCGCAGTATTCGGGGTCGCCGCGGGCGAGGTCGTTCCAGACCAGCACCATGGCGATGCACCGCGCGATCCCGATGAGGATCAGCCCCATCATGTACTCGGGCTTGTCGCGAAGGAAGATCACCGCGAGAGCAAACATGAGAAGCGGCCCGACGACCCAGTTCTGCACCAGCGAAAGAACCAGCACCTTGCGGTTCCCGAAGACGCGTCCGAGCTCCTCGTAGCGGACCTTCGCCAGCGGGGGGTACATCATCACGATCAGGCCGATGGCGATTGGAATCGACGTCGTGCCCACGCTCATGCGGCCCAGCAGCGACACGAGGCTGGGCACGACCCAGCCGGCGAGGATGCCGGTGGCCATGGCGGCGAAGATCCAGAACGTCAGGTAGCGATCGAGGAAGGAAAGCCGCCCGGCGATACCCGGGGCCCGTGCGGGAGACGTCATCGCTTGCCTCTCGACGTGTGCTGGGGGCAGCAGCCCCCCTTGCTGCGGAGCTTCCGCAGTGCGGCCTCGTCGGCGGCTGCCTGGGGGACTTCGGCGGCTGCGGCGTCGAGCAGCTCAAAAACCTTCTGGTGAAACCCGGGCCGCGCCGTCGCGAGCCGGTAGAAGCGCCACAGCCCGCGCTTCTCGTCTTCTACCAGCCGCGCGCGCCGCAGGTAGTCGAGGTGCCGCGACGCCTTCGGCTGGGGGACGTCGAGGATGGAAACCAGGTCGCCGACGCAGAGCGGCCCGTCGCGCAGGAGGTGCAGGATGCGGACGCGGGTCGGGTCAGAGAGCGCCCGAAAAACCGCGGCCACTTCGAGGCGAACGGGAAGGTGCGATGTCGCGGCAGTCAAAATATCTGTCGAAACGTATATATTGCAAGCCGTATCTATGCAAGCCAAGCAGCTAAAGCGCTGGTTAAGCGAGGATTAAGCGTCCCCGGATACAGCGGGCTTCTCGTCGGTGTCGAGCTCGAAGCCGATCGGCTTCTCGGGCCCGAACCAGAACCGGATCGCCTTCGGGTCCACCTCGAAGATGCGCCCGGCCGCCTCGCCCGGCACCACCGCGTGGTCGGCCTGTCCGGGATCTTCCACGACCGCGGCGGCGCCCGTCTCCAGCAGCTTCGCTGTCTGGGGAGAAAGCGCCAGCCGCGCAATCTTGCCGCTGCGTTTGACAAAGTGAAAAGCGACCTCACCGGGCGGCTCGCGCATCCGGTGGGCATCGACCAGGGCCTTGAGGCGGTGCGCCCGCTCGGACTGCATCCGCGACTCGGCCCTGCGCGCGGCTTCCTTGCGGCGCTCGTCCGCCAGCTCCGCCTCGCGCAGCGCGAAAGTCTCGCGACGCTGCCGCTCGTCCTCGGACAGCGCCGTCTCTTTCTGGCGATGCGTCCCCTTCGGTTTCGAAGAGCCGCGCTCGGCCTCCTTCACTTGCGTGTCGTTGACGAGGCCGGCCTTGAGGAGCTTGTCGCGCAGGTTCTGCATTGGCTGCGCAGCTTAGCGATCGTTCGCGCGGCAAGGAAGTGTTGACCTCGCGCTTTGCCTGTGACACTCGCGGCGCGGTGAAGGTCCTCTTCGTGGAGCAGCCCTCGAACCTCCCTGCAGCGCCGGCCGAGGGGCGCGTGGCGGTGGTCGATGTGGCCTTCGCCGGAGCCGACAACTTCGAGAAGTCGACGGTCCCCTTCCTCGAGCAGCTGGGCGACCGGCTCGCGATCTGGATCGATCACCACGAGCACCCGGTGGGCTGGGCGCGCTACAAGAGCGACCCGCGCTTCCTGCTGGTTCCCAACCGCGAGGCGCACGCCTGCCCCGAGCTGGTGACTCCCGAGGTGGTCCGCAGGGCGGGCCCCGTCGACGTGGTGGTCGCGCACGCCGACTTCGACGGCCTGGTGAGCGCTGTGAAATTCCTCCGCAACGGCGAGCCTCCCTGGCCGGAAGCCGACGAGGACGCGCGCGCCGCCGACAGCCCCGGTCGCGGTCATGCGCTCTCGGCTCGAGCGCGGCTGATCACCGACGCGCTCGACGAAGCGGGGTCCGAGCTGAGCACCAAGCAGCGCGAGGCTTTGCGGCAGGAGATCGTGGCGGGGCTGGTCGCGGGGGCGCTGCCGCTCAAGCTGCAGCAGCGTCTCGAGCAGCTGCGCGACGCTTTCGCGCAGACGCTCGCGCCCGTGGACGGCCTCGCGGAAACGGCGCGTGAGGAGGTCCCGGGAGTGCTGGTCGTTCGCGCCGAGAAAGCTTTCCCGCGCGCGGTGAAGAAAGCGCTGCTCTCGCGGCTCGAAACGAAGGCCGCGGTGGGCGTGGTGGTCGAAGGCCGGGCGGTCACAGTGGCCACCTTCCACACGGAGATCGATCTCGCGCGCTGTGACGAGTTGACCGCGGGCCGCAGCGACTACCGCTTCGCGCAGGCCACCGACGGCGGGCGAAGCATCGTCGCGCGGCTGGGCGTGCTGGTCGCCGAAGCCGCCTCCGGGTAACGATCTTCCAAAGCGCCGTTTCAGCACCCGCGGGTTCTGGTAATTCAGGGGCCCCCCCATTAAGCTTGAGGAATGCCAGCGAAACAGGACGTTCCCCAGGGCCCGGCGCTGCTCGATGAGATCAACCGGCTGCGCAAGTCGCTCGATGCGGTGATTCTGGCGCACTATTACCAGGACGCCGAGATTCAGGAGCTGGCGGATTTTGTCGGCGACTCGCTCCAGCTCTCGCAGCAAGCGGCAAAGACCCGGGCGAAAGTCATCGTCTTTTGCGGCGTGCACTTCATGGCGGAGACAGCGAAGATCCTCAATCCAGACAAGCAGGTACTGCTGCCGGATCTGGACGCGGGCTGCTCGCTCGCCGACCGCTGCCAGCCTGAACAGTTCGCGCGCTGGCTTCAGCAGTATCCGGACCACAAGGTGGTCAGTTACATCAATTGCTCGGCGGGCGTGAAAGCGCTGAGCGACGTCATCTGCACCAGCAGCAATGCCGAAAAGATTGTCCGCAGCTTTCCGCCCGGGCAGAAGCTCGTCTTCGCGCCCGACCGCCACCTGGGCGCCTGGGTCGAGAAGCAGACCGGCCGCGCAATGGTCAAGTGGCCGGGCTTCTGCATCGTGCACGAACAATTCACCGAGCGGCAAATCCAGAAACTGAAGGTCCGCTACCCGGCGGCGATGCTCATCGCGCACCCGGAATGCGACGAGAGCGTACTCGGCATTGCGGACTTCGTCGGCTCGACCAAGGGCTTGCTTGAATACGTCGTGAAAAGTCCGGCGAAGAGCTTCATCGTCGCCACCGAAGTCGGCATCCTGCACCTGATGCAGAAGGCGCGGCCCGACGCCGAGCTGATCCCCGCACCGCCCAGCTCGGGCTGCAATTGCGCCATCTGTCCTTACATGCGGCTCAATTCGCTGGAGAAGCTCTATCTCTGCATGCGCGACCGCACGCCCGAGATCACGCTGCCCGAAGAAGTGCGGGTGCGCGCGCTCAAACCGGTGCAGCGCATGCTCGAGCTCTCCTGAACAAAAGCTGCACCGTGACCGCGACGCCGCCGTGCGGGTCGTTTATAAACAGTCACTCTCTTTCGGAGGTGCTCCGTGAAGTCAGCGATCGTCCTGGCAGTCCTCGTCGCAATCCCTGGTGCCGCCCGCGCCGACATCGGCTTGCGAGCAGGTCTCGAAGCGCTCATCGCCAGTCACGACAGCAACTCTGGCACCCACGTATTCATCGGCGACCAGACCACCATCACCGGCGACCTGATGCTGCAGTACTGGTTGCCCGCGAACATCATCTCCCTCGACGCCGAGATCGCCGAGGCCTACGACTTCAAGGCGGGCCAGCGCCTCTACACCACCTTCCGGCCGGGCATCACCATCAACCCGCCCGTCATCCCGTTCTATGTGCGCGGCGCCATCCCCATCTCGTTCAACGGTCCGACCAATGCGCCCTCCATCGCGGGCCTGCGCCTGGGCGTCGGCACCACCATCGGGCTGCCCATCGCCAAGATCTACATTGAAGGCGACGCCGACTTCCCGCTCTTCGGCGGCTCTGGCGCGCCCAATGCGTTCAGCCGGCAGGACCTTTCGCTCGGCGCCGGGGTCGCCCTCCGCTTCTAGTGATCGCGGAACAGGCGCCGCTCGCGGTGGTCCTCTCCGGCGGAGGGGCGCGCGGCGCGTACGAGGTCGGCGTTCTCCGTCATGTCTTCGGCGTGCTGGCCCCGAAGCTTGGGCCCGGCGCGATGCCGCGTATCTTCTGCGGCACCAGCGTGGGCGCCATCAACGCCTGCGCCATCGCGGCCAGCATCGACGACGAAGATCTCGGTACGCAGCGGCTGCGCGAGCGCTGGCTTGGCTTGCGATTGGACGATGTCTTCAAGCTGGGCTGGAGCGACCTGGCCGGGCTGGTGCGCTGGCTCCTCGGCGCTCCGCAAGCCGGCGGGCCAGAGTCGCTGCTCGACGCGTCCCCGCTGGCCGATCTCGTGCGCTCGGCGATTCCCTGGCACCAGCTGCACGAGGTCGTGACGGCGGGCCGGCTGCTGGGTGTCACGGTCTCCGCCACCGACATTGAATCGGGTCACACGGTCGTCTTCCTCGAGTCGGCGCGGCGCTCGGCGCCGCACGGGTCCGACGGCGCGGTGGACTGGACCGAGACCCGCCTGACTCCGCAACATGCGCTCGCCTCGGCTGCGATCCCCATCGTCTTTCCCACGGTGCGCGTCGCCGGCCGGCTCTACTCCGATGGGAGCCTCCGCCAGAACACGCCCATCGCACCCGCGCTGCGGCTGGGCGCGGGCCGGGTGCTGGTGGTCGGGCTTCGCACGCACGGCGCGAGACGACACGCGCGGCAGCGGATCGATGACCAGCAATCTTTTTCTTCGCCCATCTACCTGTTCGGCAAGCTGCTCAATGCGCTGCTGCTCGACCGCGTCGAGAGCGACCTCGCAAACCTGCGCCAGGTCAACGCCGCGCTCGCCGCATTAGGTAGCGTGAGCCTGACCACCATGCAGCCCATCTCCGCGGCGCTCCAGGCGGCCGGCGGCGGACTACGGCCGGTGCAGGACTTTTTCATCCGGCCCTCGCAGGACCTGGGCCTGCTTGCCGCGGATGTGCTGCAGCGGCCCGTGGTGCGCGGCCGGCTGGCGGGTCCCGCGGGCTACATGCTGCGTCGTCTCGGCGAGGCGACCGCCGGCGGCGACCCGTCCGATCTGCTGAGTTACCTGCTCTTCGACGCCGAGTATGCCCACGACTTGATCGCGCTCGGGGAGAGCGACGCGCGCGCCTGTGAGGATTCGCTCGCCGCGTTCCTCCAGGAGCCCGGCTAAGTCCGTTCCTCAATGGCTGCGGCAAAGTCCGCGGGCAGCGGAGAGACAGCCTCGACGCGGCCCGCCCGATGCGGAAACGACAGCTTCTGTGCGTGCAGCATCTGCCGCGGCGCGCCTGGGACGCCGTACGTCGCATCGCCGATCACCGGATAACCCGCTTCCGAAAGTTGCACGCGTATCTGGTGCGTACGGCCGGTATCGAGCACCACCCGCAGCAGAGTGGCGCCGCGCAATCGTTGCAGGACAAAGTAATTCAGCCGCGCGCGCCGGGGCGTAACGATCCGCGTGGTCCAGCGGCGCGCATCGCGCGGGTCCTTGCCGTACGCGGTGTCACAAGCTCCCTCGTCCGGCGGTTCGCCCGCGACCAGCGCCAGATACTCTTTCCCGACTGCACCATCGTCGAAGGCCTTCGCGAAAGCCTGGGCGGCAGCATCGTTGAGCGCGAGGGCCAGGCAGCCGCTGGTATCGCGGTCGAGCCGGTGCACGACGCGCGGGAAGGCCCGGCCGTTCGGCGGTGCCAGAGTCGAGCAGGCGAGCGCCACCACGCTCTCCCGTGAATCGGCTTCGACCGGCAGCCCGGCGGGCTTGTCGACCACGGCAACCGCGGAATCACGAAAGAGGACAGCGAGCGTCAAGAGGCGTTCCTACCATGGTACCGATACCGTATCGTCGACAATGGAACGGCCCGAACGAATGCGAGATCGGCAATGAAGAAGCCCCACCAGGCGTACCGCCGCGCGGCGCTGCGCGCGGATCCGCAGTGGTATAAGGACGCCATCATTTACGAGCTGCGGGTGCGCTCGTTCATGGACTCCAATGACGACGGCGTCGGCGACTTCCCCGGCCTGACCGCGAAGCTCGATTACCTGCAAGACCTGGGGGTCAGTGCGCTCTGGCTCTTGCCCATCAATCCTTCTCCGGGCCGCGACGACGGGTATGACATTTCCGATTACACCGATATCCACCCGGACGTCGGCACCCTCGAGGACTTCAAGGCTTTCGTCGCCGAGGCGCATCGCCGCGGACTGCGCGTGATTACCGAACTGGTGCTCAATCACACAAGCGATCAGCACCCCTGGTTCCAGCGCGCGCGACAGGCCCCGTCCGGCTCGCCCGAGCGCAACTGGTATGTCTGGAGCGATACCGCTGAACCCTATAAGGACGCGCGTATCATCTTCAAGGACTTCGAGCCCTCCAACTGGTCCTGGGACCCGCTGGCGAAACAATATTACTGGCACCGTTTCTTCTCTCACCAGCCCGACTTGAACTTCGATAACCCGGTGGTGCAGGAGGCGCTGCTTGGCGTGGTCGACTTCTGGTTCGGGCTGGGGGTCGATGGCCTCCGCCTCGACGCAGTCCCCTACCTGTTCGAGGAGGACGGCACGAACTGCGAAAATCTGCCACGCACGCACCAATTCCTCAAGCGGCTGCGCTCGCACGTCGATGCGCGTTTCAAGGACCGTATGCTGCTGGCCGAAGCCAACCAGTGGCCCGAGGACGCGGCCCGCTATTTCGGCGATGGCGATGAATGCCAGATGAATTTCCATTTCCCGATCATGCCGCGCATCTTCATGTCGATTCACATGGAGGACCGGCTGCCCATCATGGACATCCTGGCGCAGACGCCAGTGATTCCCGACAATTGCCAGTGGGCCATCTTTTTGAGAAATCATGACGAATTGACGCTGGAGATGGTCACCGACGAGGAGCGCGATTACATGTATCGCGCCTTCGCCCACGAACCGTCCATGCGCATCAATCTTGGTATCCGCCGGAGGCTCGCACCCCTGGTCGGCAACAACCGCCGCAACATCGAATTGATGAGCGGCCTGCTCTACTCCCTGCCCGGCACGCCGGTGCTTTATTACGGCGACGAGATCGGCATGGGTGACAACGTCTTTCTCGGCGATCGCAATGGCGTCCGCACGCCCATGCAATGGAGCCCCGACCGCAACGCCGGCTTTTCGCGCACCAATCCGCAGCGGTTGATCCTGCCGGTGATCATCGATCCTGAATATCATTACGAATCATTGAACGTCGAATCACAGCAAGCCAATCCAAACTCGTTGCTCTGGTGGACGAAGCGGCTCATCGCGCTGCGGAAGCGGTTCCAGGCCTTTGGCCGCGGAACCATCGAGTTTCTCTCGCCGGAGAATCCCAAGGTCCTCTCGTTCATCCGCCAGTTTGAGGACGAGACGGTGCTGGTGGTCGCGAACCTGTCGCGGTATCCGCAATACGTCGAGTTGGATTTGAAGCAATTCAAGGACCGTATTCCGGTCGAGCTGATTGGCAAAACGCGCTTCCCTGCCATCGGCGAGATGCCTTATCTGCTGACGCTCGGCGAGCATGGCTTTTACTGGTTCTCGATTGAAGCGCCGGCCCACGCCTCCGACGCGGCGCGCGAGGCTGCTTACCAGCCGCCCGCCCTGGAGCTCACGAGCCACTGGCAGGGAATGCTGAATGCGTCCGAGCGCGCCGCCCTGGAACTGGTTCTGCCGGTCTGGCTCGAGGGCCGGCGCTGGTTCGAGTCGCGCGACCGTGAGATCACCAGCGCGCTCATCAGCGACGCGATTCCACTGGATTCATTGCAGGTCGTCTTTCTGAAGCTGGAGTTCAGCCGAGGCGAATCCGAGACCTGGGCGCTCCCCCTCGCCGTGCGCTCCCTGGATCAGGCCGCCGCCCCACAATCGGTGATCGCTTCTTTTCGCCGCGCCGATGGCTCGCAGGCCTTGCTGCTGGACGCGCTGGCCGACCCTGCCTCCGCGGCCGCCCTGCTCGCCGCCATTCGAACCGGCACACGCAGCCGCGGCGCGCTCGGCTCGCTGGAGTCCACCTCGCGCGGCGATCTGCCCGGCGGGGAGCCCCGCTTTCCCCGCACCGAGCTTCAAAGCGCCGCGGTGATCTACGGCGACTCTGCGTTCCTCCGGTTCTATCGACGGCTGGGCGAGGGCGTCAGTCCAGACCTGGAGATCCTGCGCACCCTGGGCGAGCGCGCGCCGGGAGCGCCGCTGCCACAGCACCTCGCCTCACTCGCGCTGCGGCCGCGCAAAGGCGACGCCATCACGCTCGCCTCGGTAGTTTCTTATATGCCCAATCAAGGCACCGCCTGGCAATTCATTCGCGAAGAGCTGCGGCGCTTCTACGAGCGCGCGCTGGCCACCAGCCTGAATCTGCCCAAGCCGCCGCCGCGGCCGCCGGGGACTTTGGTAGAACTCGCTGGCCTGGAAGCGCCTGCTGCCGCCCGCGAGCTCCTCGGCAGCTCCCTGGTCGCGGCGCGGTTATTGGGAAAGCGCACCGCTGATATGCACCTCGCGCTCGGCACCAACGATCCGGCCTTCGCCCCCGAGCCCTATAGCGCGCTCGATCAGCGTTCGATTTACCAGACCAAGCGCAACCTGACCGGCAAGGTGGTGCGGCAGGTGCGCTCGGCGCGGATGACCGGGCGCCTCCAGGAATTGGGGCAGCAGTTTCTCGCCCGCGAGAAGGATCTGTATCGCCGCTTCGAGCCGCTGCTCTCATTGAAGATGACCGCGCAGCGGCAGCGCATCCACGGCGCTTATCACCTGGCGAATCTGCTCTGGACCGGCAAGGACTATGTGGTGGTGAACTTCGATGGAGACTTGTTGCGCCCGCTGCCCGAGCGCCGCCGCAAGCGGTCGCCACTCCGCGATGTTGCCTCGATGATCCGCTCCTTTGATTACGCGTCTTCAATGGCGCTGCGCGACGAGTCGGTGGTCCGTGAAGCCGATCGCGCCGCGGCCGAACCATGGACCAAGCTGTGGAACACCTGGGTAACGGCGACCTTCCTGAGCTCGTATCTGGAAGGCATGGGAACTTCGCCTGCCATTCCGCGCTCGCGCCCTGAACTCGAGTTGTTGCTGGATACACAGCTTCTGGAAAAGGCCCTCGACGAACTCGGCGCCGAAGTGGGTGTCCGCGAGAACTGGGCCTTTGTCTCGCTTCGGGCACTGCTGGAGATGCTCTGATCAAAGTTATTGTCAGGCTTGCCTTCTGGCTATCTATCGGAGGGTGCGCTCACCGTCCGGCAGCGCCGCGCCGGCCTTCGATCCTGCGGCAGGACATTACCTTCACCGAATACACGCCGCTGTCGCGCAGTGCGGAGATCGTGCGGCGCGCGCTGCCACCGTTGACCTTCCACCATGGCCAGCAAATGCTTTCAGCCACTCGGCAGGTGCTGCGCGACCAGCAGATCGATCTGGCGCAGGAGAAATTCGCTTTCTACGTTCCGGCAATGGCGCCGCCCGAGAGCGGCTACGGCCTGCTGGTGTTCGTGCAACCCTGGCCCCAGGCGAACACACCCGGCGATTGGCGGGAGACCCTGGACCGGCACGGGCTGATCTTCGTCACCGCCGCGAATTCCGGGAATGATGTCAAGGTTCTCGATCGACGAATGCCCCTGGCCCTGCTGGCCTACGAGAACATCCGCTCCCGGTATCCGCTCGATCCGCGGCGTGTCTATGTCGGCGGCCTGTCGGGCGGTTCGCGCGTGGCCGAGATGACCGCTCTTGCTTATCCCGATGTGTTCCATGGCGCCTTATTGAATGCCGGCAGCGATCCGATCGGCGGCGAGATCGGGATCTACCTGCCGCCTGCGGACCTCTTCGAGAAGTTTCAGCGGACCAGGCTCGTCTTCGTGACTGGCCACCACGACGAGCGCAATCTCACCGACGACGGAGACAGCCTGCAATCGATGCGGGATTGGTGCGTCTTCAATGTGGTGGTGCACGAACCGCCCCGCCTCGGACACGAGCCGCTCGACTCCAACTCATTGGACCGGGCGCTGGCAGCACTGGAGCAGTCATCCCCGATCGATGTCGTGAAGCTCGCGCAGTGCAATGCGAAGCTCCTACGGGAATTGTCCGCGAAGCTCGCTGACGCCGATGCCGCGATCGCGCGCGGCGATACCGAGGGCGCACGCGCACGGATCAAACAGATCGACGCGCATTATGGCGGCCTGGCTTCACCTGCAATCCTCGATTTGGATAAAAAACTGACCGCGCGAAGGTGAAGACCAGAGGGTAAATCCGCTCCTGCGCGCCGCCGCCGTCCGCGGGCTGCGCGATTTCCGGATCTGTCGTGGCAGTCACCGGCAGCAAGCGCACCAGCAGACTCACGATCTCCGGCTCTTCCTTCAGCTCCGCTTCGCACACTGCCTGCACTGTAACGGCGACGTCGAACAATTCAATCAGACGAGTCCGATCGTTCTGGCGAGCAGGAGAAACCACCGCTGCTGCTCGACCAGGCGCGAGGACCGGTGCGGCGGGTATCGATGTACTGCGTCATTGAAGGCACTCGAAAGCTGCTGCAGCGCCGCGGTCACCGTGGCCCGAAGCTCGCGCTGCGAACTTCCGCCAGCGCAAGGCTAGCCGCCTGCCATGCCATCACATACGCGGATCGGTCATGCATACGAGTCTGCTTCCGATTACCGGTACCGGCATCAGCGCTGAAGGAAGAGGGAGATCTCCGGCACCAGGCGTTCGCGCAGCGCCACGTCCATCCGGAGCCGCTCCAGTGTCTGCGCGGTCGCCTGCCGGGCCGACTCGAGCGGGTGCGCGGCGAGGAACACTTCAATTGCCGCCAGGTGCTTGCGGTCCGGAAGATTCCCCAGCGACTCGACGATG
>JANYKT010000026.1 GCA_025358085.1 Deltaproteobacteria bacterium
GGCAAGACGACGTTGGCGCAGCACATCCTGGCCGAGGCCCAGCGGATGGGCGAGGTGGTGGCCTACGTGGACGCCGAGCACGCCCTCGATCCGGGCTATGCCGCCAAGTGCGGGATCAACGTGGACGAGATGCTGATCTCGCAGCCGGACACGGGCGAGCAGGCGCTGGAGATCGTGGACGTGCTGGTGCGCAGCGGCGCGGTCGGCGCGATCGTGATCGACTCGGTGGCGGCCCTGGTGCCGCGGGCCGAGATCGAGGGCGACATGGGCGACTCCCACGTGGGTCTGCAGGCCCGCCTTATGTCCCAGGCATTGCGAAAGCTGACGGCGGCGATCTCCCGCTCCAACACCACCGTCATCTTCATCAACCAGATCCGCATGAAGATCGGCGTCATGTTCGGCAACCCGGAGACCACCACGGGCGGCAACGCGTTGAAGTTCTACGCCTCGCAGCGGCTCGACATCCGCCGCGTCGGCGCGCTCAAGGACGGCGAGACCGTCATCGGGAATCGCACCCGCGTGAAGGTGGTGAAGAACAAGATGGCGCCGCCCTTCCGGGAGGTGGAGTTCGACATCCTCTACGGCCACGGTATCTCGCGCGAGGGTGATTTGCTCGACCTGGCGGTGGAGAACAACATCGTCGAGAAGAGCGGTGCCTGGTTCAGCTACGCCGGCGAGCGCATCGGGCAGGGCCGCGAGAACGCCCGCGAGTTCCTCAAGACGCATCCGGCAGCGCTGGCCGACATCGAGAGCCGGCTCTACGAAAAATTCGGCATCGCGCGGCCCAACCAGCTTGCGGGCGTTCCCACCGAGCTTGGGCAGGTGCACGCGGTTCCCAAGGAAGTGGAGGAGAAGCGGACGCGGATGAAGGCCGTCAAGTAGCGGCGCCGGTCTGCGAGGAAAGAGTTCCTGGCCCTGGCTGCGCTGCGCAACCTAAGGCGCGGCAGCCAAGGCGCGGGATGAAAGCGTTTCCGGGAAGCGATGGTCACGAACGCGACAATCGCGGGGCTCGGGCGCCCAACGCGCTAGACTGTGCGGAAGGCAAACTCAGGTGACCCTCCTCTACCAGACCCGCCAGACCGAACTCGCCATCGGCAGCGCTGACTGGCTGCTGGCGGTCATCGGCGCGGTCGCGGTGCAGCCTCCGCAGGCGGTTCGCAGACTCCTACCGCGGGAGCGGCGCGCCTTCCTCGAGGCGCGGGTGCACGCGAGCGGCCTGGACTACGGCACCGGATCCGTCGACCCCGCCGTGGAGCTGGACCCCATGGCAACACCGGGCGCGCGGGCCTTCGCGCATTTCGTCGCCGGATTGGTGCGGCTCTGTGCCTGCGCGGGTGCGCTCGCCGAGTCCGCTTATTTTCTGCGCAACGGGCGCGCACGAGACAGCACCAGCGCAGCGCTCGACAGCGAGCCTGTCGACGCACTCACGTCCGTGGCGCCTGACATCGCAGTCCAGGCGCGCCGCGCGCAGCTGCTGGCGGTGCTGGCCGCGGTGGGCGGAGAGGCGCGCGCGGCGGCGCAACTCTTCGCGGACCCGCTGGGAGACCCGTCGCGACAGACGCGGCTGGCCGGCCGCATCGCGCCCCGGCTCGCGCGCAGGTATCTGTCCGAGAGCGGTCCGTTTGCCGGTCTGCCCCTGCACAACGGTCTCTGCGCCATTGAGGTGCGGACCTGCGTCACTCTGGCCCTCGCCTCGTTCGGCCACGGGCGCATCTCGCCAGCGGCGGCCGCAGTTGCCGAGCGCACCGCGAGAAGCTGGCGTGCGCTCCTGGTCGAGCTGCTCGCGGGACTTGCGCGCGTGCAGACGAACGGCAAGGTCTCGCTCAAGGGCCTCGATCAAGTCCTGCGCTCCCAACGGCTGCCACCCCGGGAGGCGCGGCTGCTGCGCCGCTCGCTCCTGCATCCGCGCGAGCTCGAAGCGCTGG
Source organism: Deltaproteobacteria bacterium (assembly GCA_025358085.1). Taxonomy (GTDB): domain Bacteria; phylum Myxococcota; class Myxococcia; order Myxococcales; family 40CM-4-68-19; genus JANYKT01. Next base: position 1,926 of record JANYKT010000026.1, read on the forward strand.
CCCCGGCGCTGCACAGCGAGGCGCTGCGCAAGTTTGCGCTCACGCAGGTGCTGCTCGGCGCACTGGTGGACCGGCGCTTTGAAGCCGGCGAGGTGGCTTTCGTCGAGCGACTCGCCGCCGCCACCTCGGTGTCCGCGGGCGACCTTGCCTTGCTCGAGGTTGCGGTGGACGATTTCTATCGTCGCAACAAGGATGCGCTCGCGGCGCTGCAGCTCGCGGCTATGCCCGAAGGGTTGCCGCACGCCCTCACCACCCGGCTCGAGGCAGCGGTGCGCGACAACCTCGACCGTATCCTCCAGGAGATCCGCGAGACCGGCGAACTCGCCGAACTGCTGGCGAAGGCCGGCGTCGGCGGGTCCTTGTCGGTGACCGACAAGGCCAAGGTGCGCGAGCAGCTCATCGATCTGGCCAAGACAATCCCGGCGCTGGCCATCTTTGCCGCGCCGGGCGGCATGCTGCTCCTGCCCATCCTGCTGAAGCTGTTGCCGTTCAACCTGCTGCCGAGCAGCTTCGTCGACCCGCCGCTGCAACCGCCGGCGCTGCCCGAGCCGCGCCGGCGTGCCGGATCCTGAACAGCGCTCTGAACGCTTCCGCGACGACGAGCCGGACTCGTCGCACGATCGCCAACAGATCGCCCTGGTTGAGGCTTCCCCGGCCTCGCGGTGCCTCCTAGCATTTCCCGCATGAGCTACCGAATCGAGGTCGACCCCGAGGCTGGCCAAGTCCTGCGCACGTTGCGTGCGCACGTCGTCCAGCGCCTGGGGCACCTTCTGGCCGAGCTAGCCGAGCTGATTTCGGCGGGTCAGCCGGCGCCTGCGCGCCTCGAAGACGGCACTGTCGCCCTGCTCGAAGCGGACGATTACGTCCTCTTCTACGAGGTCAATCCCCTTGAGCAGACCCTCAACGTCCGCTCGATCCAGCTGCGCGCTCTCGGCGCGCCTGCCTAGTCCAACTTAACCTTGCCAGGTCGCGAGGCGGCTACTCGTCTTCGAGCTTGGGCTGCGGCCCGGGAATGATGCCGGCGATGTCGGGATCGATGTCGTCCTTGCCGTCACCCTTCAGGTCCGCGCGCTCACCCTTCTCTTTCTTGCGCAGCACGCGCTTCTCTTCCTTCTCCTTGGCCCTCTCCTGCCGCGCGAGCTCTTTCTGCCGCTTCGATGCTCCCGGATTCATCGCCATGGTTTCTCCTGCCCTCGAGGCTGAGCTTCCAACGCCGCTGTGAAAACGGCTTCAAGACACGAAAGGCCCGGTCTCGAAGAGAGACCGGGCCTTGATCGGCGCAAAACGCCGCTTATGAAACCTTGCGGACATTCTGGGCCTGGAGGCCCTTGGGACCCTTCACCACTTCGAACTCAACCTTCTCGCCCTCGGCGAGGCTACGGAAGCCCTCTGACTTGATCGCGGTGTGGTGGCAGAATACGTCTTCGCCCCCGCCGTCTTGGGTAATGAAGCCGAAGCCCTTGGTGTCATTGAACCACTTCACGGTTCCAGTAGCCATCTGATGCGAATCCTTCTCGAACGGGGACGGATGGAAGTGCCGCCGCCGACGCCCGGCAAAGCCTCTGGCGCGCCGGCTTAAGTACGAGCGAGCGGCAGGAAAGTCAAGCCGCCCGGGACCCGCTGTCAGAGGGAGATCGCCGCGCTGCCGAAAGACCGCATCCCCCAAAATTCAAGTGCCGGTGCCGGGCATATCGCCGAGCGCGCGGATGAGCACCTCGCGCGGCTTGGCGCCATCGGCGGGACCGACGATGCCGTCTTTTTCCATTCGCTCGATCATCCTCGCGGCTCGGTTGTACCCGACCCGCAGCTTGCGCTGCAGCAGCGAAATGGAGATGAAGCGCATGTCCGCGAGCGAGGCGATGGCCTGGTCATACAGCTCGTCCGGGCCCTGCTCGTCCTGGGGGGATCCGCCCTCGGAGTCCTCGGCGCGCGGCTTGAGGATGTTCGGGTCATAGATCGGCGAGCCCTGCAACTTCCAGTGCTCGACCACTGCGTGGATCTCCTTTTCGTCCACATACGGCCCGTGCACGCGCGTCAGGGCCGAGGTGCCCGGCGGCAGGATGAGCATGTCGCCCATGCCGAGCAGGTTCTCCGCGCCCGGCGTGTTGATGATGGTCGCCGAGTCGTGCCGCGAGGCCACCTGGAACGAGATACGCGCCGGGAAGTTGGCTTTGATCACCCCGGTGACCACATCGGTGGACGGCCTCTGCGTGGCGACCATCAGGTGGATGCCCGCCGCGCGCGCCATCTGCGCGAGCCGCGCGATGTACGTCTCCACCTCGCGCGAGGCGACCATCATCAAGTCCGCCAGTTCGTCGATGATGATGACGATGTACGGCAGCTTCTTGAGCGGCTCGACCGCCAGCGCTTCCTGCTTGCCCGGCAGATCGATCGGCTGCCCCTGAGCCTGCAGCTCCTTGTGCAGCCACTCGGCGCCGGTTTCCTCGCCCGCGATTTTGCGCTCGTTCGCTCGCAGCAGCCGCACGGCAGGATTGTCGGTCTCGAGCCGCGCGACCTCGCCCGACGCCGCCGCTGCCTGCAGCTCGTGCGTGTCCAGCGACACGTCGGTCAGGTCCACCACCCGTTTCGGCTTGGGTAGCTCCTTCGCCGACTTGCGGCCGAGCCCGCCGTCCTTCTCGACCAGCTTGTTGAACGAGGCGATGTTGCGCACGCCGCAGTCGGCCAGCAGCTGGTAGCGGCGCTCCATCTCCTCGACTCCCCAGCGCAGCGCCATGGCCGCCTTTTTGGAGTCGGTCACCACCGGCAACAGGAGATGCGGAATGCCCTCGTAGACCGAGAGCTCGAGCATCTTCGGGTCGACCATCAGGAAGCGCACCTCCTCCGGGGACGCACGCAGGAGCAGCGAGACGATCATCGAGTTGACCGCCACCGACTTGCCCGAGCCCGTGGTGCCGGCGATCAGCATGTGCGGCATCTTTGCCAGGTCGGCGACGTACGGCATGCCCTCGATGTCCTTGCCGAGGCACATGGCGAGCTTCGACGGGGACTTCTGGAACGCGTCCTGCTCGACCAGCTCGCGCAGAACCACCGACTGGCGCACCTTGTTGGGCACCTCGATCCCCACCACCCCCTTGCCGGGAATCGGCGCGACGATGCGTACGCGCATGGCCTCCATCGCCATGGCGAGGTCGTCCTGCAGCGAGGCGATGCGCGAGACCTTCACGCCCGCGGCCGGGAGGAACTCGAACATCGTTACCACCGGGCCGGGGCGGATCTGCGTCACCTGGCCCTCGATTCCAAACGACGCGAGCTTGTTGCGCAGCTTCTCGGCGGTCTGCGTGAGCGCGTCGCGATCGAGCGGCGCCACCGCCGCGATCTCGCCGGTGAGGATGCTGACCGGCGGAAGCGTGAAATGCTTGAGGCCCCGGGTCATGGTGAACCCTGAGCTGGCCTCGGCGGGGCGCGGCTCGGGCAGCTTGAGCGCCTCCTGCACCGGCGCAGCGCGGGGAGGCGCCTTGGGCTCGATGATCATCGGCGGCGGCGGGCGCGCGGACCCTGCGGGCAGCGCCTCCGCGGAGGTGCTGGCGCTGCTGCTGGCGGCCCCGGCTGCGCCGGCCATTTTCTCCATGGACTGCGCGGAAATGGCCGGGTCCTGGGACACCGCGGTGTCCGGCGCTGCTGCGGAAGCGAGGCTCGTGGCGGTGAGCGCAGCGCTCCTTGCCGCACTCGACGAAAGCGCACGCACCGCTTTCGCACTCGACATGGTCGCGGCGGTGACGGCCAGACTCGCGCCGGCCGCGGCCTGGTCCGGCGGCAGAACCGCGATCGCGGCAACGGCAGGCGCGGCCTGCTTTTGCGCCGGCGGCGCGAGCTGAGAAGCGAGCGGCGCCGTCAGCTGAGGTAGAAGCGCGACTGACAAAGGCTCGGTGCCGGACGCGGGGTCCTTCTTCTTGCGCCGCGACTCGGCGACGGCCAGCGCAATGGGCTCGCGCGGGTCCTCGGGCGGCTCGTCCGCCGCCGCCAGCAAGAGTGCTTGCGCCTTCTTCGAGAGCTTCTCTCTCTTGAGCGCGGGCTCATCCTGATCGACAATCGGCGGGACGCGCCCGTCCTCGCGAACCTCGTCCTCACCGTCGTCCTGAGCCTCGGGCAAGTCGTTCGCCGCGGTGGCGCGCGCGAAGGCCGCGGCGGCCCCCTTGAGCGCGAGCGCTCCTCCAGCGACGCCGAGCCGCCCCGCCGCGGCCGCTGCGCGCAGTGCCCAAAGATCGGTCGCGACCGCGAGGGTGGCCAGCGCGACCGCGCAAAGGAGCACCGCGGCGCCGGCGGTCGACAAAGCGTCCCGGGCGGCCGACGCCAGTAGCGCGCCCAATTCTCCGCCCGCGGGATGACCCTGCAGCCGCCCGTGCACGAGCAGATCGATCAGCGCCATGGCCGCCGCGGAGAAGAGGATCCATGAGGTCGCGCGACCGAACGAAAGCCGCGGCCGCCCGGCCAGAAGCGCGCAGGAGAGCGCGAGCACGAAGATCGCGGCGGCGTACGCGCCCACGCCCGCCGCCTCCAAAAGGATCCGTGCGAGCGAGTGGCCCACCGGTCCGGCCCAGTTCTGGCCCAGGCCCCGCGGTCGATAGCTCCCGAGCCCGAGCAGCGCCACCACCGCCGCGGCCCCCAGCAGGATCCCGACGACAGGCCGCCGCCACTTGGCTGCGGTCGCCGAACGTTGCTCCCGGCCGGACGACTTCGCTGCTTTCGAAACCTTGGCCTTGCGACCCATCTTGAGCGCCTCCACCGGATGCCTGAACCTGCCGCTTGCGGAACCGCCGACTTTAGGAGCGGTCCGCGTTCCGTCAACTTTCCGGCCGCCTGGAAAACGCGCGCGAGTCGGCTTTACACTGGAGTTGGTAGCGCCTATCGTGCGTCGCTTTTCGAGACTCGAAGTCAAGTCGAGGGGACCACCCGCATGGAAGTTCGCTGCGACAAGTGTCAGGCCCGCTATCGGGTCGCCGACGAGAAGATTGGCCCGCAGGGCCTGACCATGAAGTGCGGGAAGTGCCAGAACCAGTTCCGCGTGTCGCGCGAAGCAGCCGCGCCGGCGGCGACAATTGCCGACCAGTCGCCGGTGCCGCCGAGGCCCGCGATGCCGCCCAGGCTCGCGCCGGCGCCCGCTCCGGCGAAGCCGCCGGCTGCTGCCGTGCCGAAGCGCCCCGAGCCAGAGAGCAACGCCACCATGGTGTTCGGCCAGTCGCCGATTGCTCCAGCGAAGCCGGTCGCTGCGAAACCGCCGCCCGCCTCTTCCGCCTCGAGCCCCCCTGCGAAAGTTCCCGCCGGCGGGCCGGTCAAGCCGCCAGTCGCGCGGCCAGCTACGCCCGCGGTGAACCCCGCGGACGAGGGCGCCGGCCGAACGATGATGTTCCAGACCGGCAACGTGAAGGCGCCGCCCCCGGCGGTCAAGCGACCGCCCGGGTTGACCTTGACCCCGGCCGCCGCGCCCGAGAGCAACGCGACCCTGATGTTCGGTCAGTCGAAAGTGGCGAAGCCGGCTGCGCCGATGGCCAGGGCGGCCCCGGTGAAGCCGCCGGGCGCGCAGCCGGCCGAGAACGAGAGCGGCGCCACCATGGTGTTTGGCCAATCGCCGATTGCTCCGGCTGCGCCCAGGCCGTCGTCGCCGAAGCCTCCGCAGCTGAAGCCCGCCGTCCCCGGGGATTCGGCCGGCGCAACCGTGATGTTCGGATCGGGGACCGACCTTCCCACCCGGCAGTCCGCGCCGGTCGCAAAAGCCGCACCACCACGGGTCGAACAGGCCCCGCCATTCGAGCCGGAAGCGAGCGCAATCACCGCGGCCGATCCGCAGTCGGAAGCGCTGACAGAGAGCCGCCCGAGCGTGGACGCTGCCCTCGACGAAGTTGCCGGGGGCGAGGACGGCGAAGGCCAGAGCCGCTCCGCTTCCTACGACGCGCCCGAAGGACAGGGCGGCGTACAGGTGGACGGCCTGGACGCGGGAGAAGATTCTCCCCCGGAGGAGGGCGCCGAGGGCACCTTCGACAAGGCTCCGCCCCGCGGGCTTCTCATCGGCATCGCTGCCGGCGCGGCCGCGCTGGTCCTCATCCTGATCGCGTCGGTGGTCTGGAAGAAGATGGCCCACCACGCGCCGCCCCCGGCCGCGCTGGAAGCGCTCGCGGCCTCGCAGACCGCGGCCAGCAAGGATTCTCTCGCCTCGCTCGCGGACGCCGAAGCCAAGGCTAAAGACGCAATCGAACAGGCCGGCGGCAAGTCGCACTTCTCGCGAGGTCCCGCGCAGCTCGCCCAGGTGGACGTGCAGTGGGCCGACGCGCTCAACGACCAAGCGACGCTGCTGTCGACCAGGAACGCCAGCGAAACGGACGAGGCGAAGAAGTCCGCGGCCGAGACGAAGATCGCCGAGCTGCAGTCGCAGGCGAAGGGCAAGCTGAAGGTAGCCTTCGACACGCTCACCGTGGCGATCAGGGCCGAAGCGAAGTCGCCCGACCTCGAGCTGGCGCTGGCCGAGTACTACCGCGCGCAGGGCTCGGTCTCGAACATGAACAAGGAACTCAGGAAGGCGCAGGCGCTCAAGGCCGACGAAGCGCACGTTTCGCTGGTGCAGGGCGAGGCGCTGTTGCAGGAAGACGACGGTGGCGAGAAGGCGGTGCCCAAGCTGAAAGCCGCCCTGGCCGCGGCTCCGCAGAGCGCGCGCATCCACTTCCGCCTGGCCCAGGCCGACGTCTCGATGAAGAACAACGACGACGCGCTCAAGGAGTTGAAGCAGGTGCTGCAGCTCTCTCCGCAGCACGAGCGCGCGAAGCTCTTGATGGAACAAATCGCGACGACTCCCGCGCAGTAGTCAGCAAGGACACCATGGCCACCGACAAGAAGCCCAGCACGCTCGAGGAAGAGTACTTCGCCCGCGAGGACGCCGAGCGGCTGCGCAAGCTGCACGCCGACGAGCAATCCTCCCTGCGGCAGGGCCAGAAAGACGCGCTGCGCAGTCTTCACGCCGGCCGCTGCTCGGGTTGCGGCGCGCAGCTGGTGCCCGAGCAGGTGAGCGGCATCGTCATCCAGCATTGTCCTGCCTGCGGTGGCGCGTTCCTCGACAAGCGCGCCTGGGACACGCTGCACGCGCATGCCGATTCCCAGACCGTGATGGGCGCGGTGCTCAACTGGTTCAAAGCCGGAAGCAAGCCGTAAGAGAGCGCCCCGGGCCATGGCCATCGACCGCGCCCAGGTGCGCCATGTGGCACGCCTGGCTCGCCTCCGCCTGTCGGCCGCGGAGGAGGAACTCTATGCGGCGCAGCTCGGCGCGGTGCTGGGCTATCTCGAGCGGCTGGCCGCGGTGGACGTCAGCTCTGTCGAGCCGCTCAGCTTCGCCGGCGACGAAGGCAGCAGCTTGCGCGAGGACGTGGCCCGGTCGGGCCTGTCGCGCGAACAGGCCCTGGCCGCGGCGCCGCAGCACGACGCCCAGGCCTTCGTGGTGCCGAGGATCATCGAATGATTGCGCTCGGCTCGATCAACCCATCGCGGATCGGGACTTTCGCGGAGCTCTCCGTATGGTGAGTGGGCTCGGCGAGGTTGCGGCTGGGCTGAGCAAAGGCGCGCTGCAGCCGAGCGAGCTCCTCGAGGCTTGCCTCACGCGCATCGCCGCGCTCGACGACAAGCTGCACGCATTCCTGCGGCTCACCGAGAGGACCGCGCGCGCGGCGGCCAAGGCAGCCGACCTGCGGCGCGCGGCCAGGCAGCCGCTCAGCGCCATCGACGGCGTGCCGATCGCGCTCAAGGATAACTTCTGCATGGAGGGCGTCGAGACCACCTGCGGCTCGCGCATCCTGCAGGGCTACGTGCCGCCCTATGACGCCACCGCGGTCGCGCGGCTCGAGGCGGCCGGCGCGGTCATCGTCGGCAAGCTCAACATGGACGAGTTCGCGATGGGCTCCTCGACGGAGAACAGCGCCTTCGGCCCGACGCGCAACCCCTGGGACTTGAGCCGCACGCCGGGCGGGAGCTCGGGCGGCTCGGCGGCGGCGGTCGCGGCGGGCCTCGTGCCGGGAGCGCTCGGAACCGACACGGGCGGATCGATCAGGCAGCCCGCCTCGCTCTGCGGCTGCGTGGGCCTGAAGCCGACCTACGGCCGCGTCTCGCGCTACGGCGTGATCGCGTTCGCCTCGTCTCTCGATCAGGTTGGCCCGCTCGCACCGGACGTGCAGGGCGTCGCGCTCCTCCTGCAGTCCATCGCGGGCCAGGACGAGCGCGACCAGACCTCGTCGGCGCGGCCGGTCCCGTCGTATGGAGAGCTGCTCGAGAAGTCCGTGCGCGGGCTCACCATCGGCGTGCCGAAAGAGCTGTTCGCCGAAGGCCTCGATGGGCAGGTGGAACGCGCCGTGCGCGCGGCGATGGCGCGGCTTGAAGAGGACGGTTGCACGCTCAAGCCCATCTCGCTGCCGAACGCGCCGCACGCCATCGCCGCGTACTATCTGGTCGCGACCGCCGAGGCGTCGTCGAATCTGGCCCGCTACGACGGCGTGCGCTTCGGGCACCGCGCGCAGGCGGATTCGCTGCTGGAAATGTACCAGGCAACCCGCGCGGAAGGCTTCGGCGCCGAGGTCAAGCGCCGGATCATGCTGGGCACCTACGCGCTCTCGGCAGGCTATTACGACGCCTATTACCTGCGCGCGCAAAAGGTACGGACCCTGATCCGGCGCGACTTCGAGCAGGCCTTCGCGGCGGGCGTCGATGCGGTGGTCAGCCCCACCTGCCCCACCACGGCCTTCCGGCTGGGGGAGAAGTCGGGCGAGCCGTTGGCGATGTATCTGAGCGATGTCTACACGGTGCCCGCAAACCTGGCCGGACTGCCCGGCATCTCGGTGCCCTGCGGTTTCGATCAGGGAGGATTGCCGATCGGTGTGCAGCTCGTCGGCCGGCCCTTCGATGAGGGGACGCTGCTGCGACTCGCGCGCGCGGCCGAGCGAGGCCGCGAACAGCGCACGCCCGAGGGCTTCTAGATGTTGCAGCCGGTGATCGGACTCGAGGTCCATGCGCAGCTGTTGACGCGGACGAAGATCTTCTGCGGCTGCTCGACCGCCTTCGGCGCGCCACCGAACACGCAGGTGTGCCCGGTATGCCTGGGCCTGCCGGGTGCATTGCCTGCGCTCAACCGCGCCGTCGTTGAGCTGGCGGTCAGGGCCGGTAAAGCGTTCGCTTGCCGCATCGCCGGGCGATCAGTCTGGTCGCGGAAAAACTACTTCTATCCGGACTTACCGAAAGGTTATCAAATTACCCAGTTTGACTTGCCCATTTGCGCCGGCGGCGCGGTGGACGTTCCTGGCCTGCGCAAGGTGCAGCTGACCCGCATCCACCTCGAGGAAGACGCCGGCAAGAGCGTCCATGCCGAGGGTGGCAGCGAGGTGGACCTGAACCGCTCGGGCGTGCCGCTGATCGAGATCGTCGGCGAGCCCGTGCTTCGTTCGTCCGAGGAGGCGAGCGAATACCTCAAGGCGCTGCGGCTCGCGCTCGTCTATCTGGGTGTCAATGACGGCAACCTGGAAGAGGGCTCGTTCCGCTGCGACGCGAACGTCAGCGTGCACGAGCCATCTGCAAAGCTGGGCACGCGCGTCGAGCTGAAGAACATCAACTCCTTCCGCTTCGTGCGGCAGGCCATCGACTACGAGATCGCCCGGCAGGTCGCGGCGCTGGGGCGGGGCGAGCGCATCATCCAGGAGACGCGGCTCTACGATCACGAGAAGAACGAGACGCGCGCGATGCGCTCGAAGGAGGAGGCGAATGACTATCGCTACTTCCCGGAGCCGGATTTGCCGCCGCTCGTCGTCTCGCCCGCGTGGATCGACGCGGTCCAGGTTCCGCGCCTGCCCAATGAGATCACGGCCGGGCTGCTGGCCGCGGGTGTCGCGCCGGCGGACGCTCGCACCATCGTCGGTGACCCGAGGCTTGCGGCGCTGCATGCGCGGCTGGGCGACCCCAGGCGGGCGGCTCACTTCATCGTTGGCGAGCTTTCGCGCGCGCTGAACGACCGCGAGGTCAACCTGGACGCGCTTGCCTTCGAACCCGCCCAGGTGGCCGAGGCGTGGGCGCTGCAGGACGCGGGCACCATCTCCTCGACGGGGTTGAAGGAGGTCCTGGCAGAACTGATCCGCACCGGGAAGCCACCGGCGCAGACGGTGCTCGAGCGCGGCCTTGCGCAGGTCCAGGACCTTGCCGCGCTCGATGCGGTGGTGGACGCGGTCCTCGCGCGCTATCCGTCGGAGGCCGGAAAATACCAGGCAGGCAAGAAGACTTTGCTCGGCTTCCTGGTCGGCGCGGCGATGAAAGAGCTGAAGGGCAAGGGCAACCCGAGTGCGCTCAACGCGCTCTTCCGCGCCAGGCTCGGCGGGTAGGCTCAGAGCCAGACTTGTGGCAGGGCGCCGCTCGGTCGTTCTGCGGGAGTGTCGGGGCTCTCTGGTCGGTTGCACAGGCCTATGCGCCTGCTTGCTCTTGTGCCTCTGCTCTTGCTCGCCTGCAGGACAGCCGAGCCGGCGAGCAGAGGCCCCTCCGCATTTCTCCTCACCGGTTCGGATGGCTCGAGCGCCTACTTGCAAAGCCTGCGCGCGGAGCACTCGGCGCTCGAACACAGCCAGCGCGTTCAGGGTTGGTATCAGGCGACGCTAGGCGAGCCGCAAGCCTCTCCGCTCGCGGGTCTGGGCCACGACCGGCTCTTCCAGAAGAGCGCTCTCGACGCGGTGACCGCGGGGCTGGCGGTCGCTTCGCGCCCCCCGAACGACGCGATGGCGCTGCGCTTCCTCCGCCGCGCGCTCACTTCTGACATCGTCACGCTCGCCACCTTCCCGCTTGATTCCGAGTACGCGCAGGTCGAGACCCGGGCGACGGTGCTGCTCCCCTGGCTGCCGTCCGCTCTGGCCTATCGCGACTTGCCCAAAGCCGTTGCGCTCGAGGAGGACCCGGTGCGTCGGCAGCTGCTCTTCGCTGCCGGCGTGGGGGTGGTCGAGCAGCAGCTGAATCCCATCCTCGAGCGGCGCGAGGCCCTGGCGCAGGAAGCCGCGCACCAGACCGGCTTCGCCGACTACGTGGCGCTCTCCGAAGACCTGCGCACCGTGCGGCTGGGGGACCTGCTCGTCGAAGGCGCGCGCTACGTGCAAGCGACCTCGGCGACCTTCGCGCTGCTGCTCGACCGGGTCGCGCGCGAGGAGCTGGCCATCCCGCGCACGCAGCTGCACCTCGCGGACCTTTCGCGCCTCTTTCTATCGCCCACGCTTGCGCGCTCCTTCGAGCCGTCGCTCGAGCTGCCAGCGCTGCGCTCTTTCCTCGGCGGCATCGGCCTCGACCTGCGCACAGCCGCGGGCACCGAGGTCTCGATCGACGACAGCCCGCGGCCGGAGAAGCAGTCGCGCGCCTTCGTGAATCCGGTCGACGCGCCCTCCGATGTGCGGCTGTCGGTGAAGCTGTCGGGCGGTCTCGACAGCTACTGGACGCTCTTCCACGAAGCCGGCCACGCCGTGCACTTCGCCAACGCGACCATTGAGCCGCGGGAGCTGGTGACGCTTGGCCACGACGCGCCCAGCGAGGCGTTTGGCGAATTCTTTCGCGAGGCCTTCGCCGACCCGCATTGGCTCTTGCGCTACCGGGTTTTCCTGGTCTCCCAAGGCAGGCCCGCGCCATCGAACGCGGACCTTGCCGGGGTGCTGCGGCGGACCGCGCTGGTCGAGATGCTCTACCTGCGCCGCTATGCGTTCGCCAAGATCGCCTACGAGCTGCGCCTGCACGGCCGACCCGAGAGCGAGATCGCGCCCGCGCTCGCCGCGCTGCCTCCCCGCGCTGCCTTGGGGGCGCGCGATCTGCGCGAGCTGTACCGCGCGCTCTTCTCCGTGGCGTACGGCTTCGAGCTCACCGATCTGGAGTCGCAGCGCTACCGCGTGGACGTGGACGACACCTTCTACGCAGCCGACTACGCGCGCGCCTTCGCACTGGCGGGGATGATGCACGAAGGGATCCGGCGGCGCTTCGGCGACGACTGGTATGGGAACGCCCAGGTGGGCTCGTTCCTCAAGCGCGAGCTGTTCGCGCCCGGCGAATCGCTGAGCGCTGAAGAGGTGGCGCAGCGGCTGGGCTTTGCACCGCGGGTGGACTTCGAGCTGGCCGCCCGGCGCGCCGAGCGGCTCGTCGAGGAAGCGGACGCGCTCGAGAAGGCGCAGTAACATCGGGCCGTGACCGCGATCGCCTTTGCTTCCCTCTTGCTCGTCGCCCTCGTGCTCTGCGGGGCGGTAGCGTTTTCGAACCAGCGCCTTCGGCCGCGGCTCAAATGGCTCCTCTTGGGATCGCTCTTGCTGGTGTGGCTCTCTCTCGGCTTCGCCATCGCGCAGATCGTCGCGCGGACGTCCAGCACCATGGTCACGCCCGGCGGCGCGCGGCAGCCACACCTGATGGAGTCTGCGGCGGGCGAGGGGCTGACCTTGCTTGCCTCGCTCGGCGGACCGGCGGTGCTGGCGACCATCCTGGCCGCGCTGGCGCTGAAGATTTCGCGCCGCAGGCCGCCGGGCGCGTCTTCCGACCGCACCCCCTGAAAGCCCAAAGCCCGCCCACTGCTGCGTGCAGCAGCGCACTTTGGCTGAGCTGTGATAGCCAAAGCGCCAATGAGCTTCCGCACCCTGGAATTCCGCGATGGCGCGCTCACGCTGCTCGACCAGCGCAAGCTGCCTTCCGCCGTCGAGTACATCACGGTGACGAGCGCCCGGGAGACAGCCCAGGCCATCAAGGACATGGTGGTGCGCGGGGCTCCGGCCATCGGCTGCACGGCTGCCTACGGACTGGCCCTGGCGGCGCTGCACGGGGAAGATCTGGCCGAGGCAGCGGACCTGTTGCGCCGCGCCCGTCCGACCGCGGTGAACCTGGCCTGGGCGCTGGAGCGCGTCGGGCGTGCGCGCGGCGCCGAGGCAATGCTGGCCGAAGCACGCGCCATCGAAGAGGAGGATCTCGCCTCGTGCAAGAGCATCGGACGCTTCGGCGCGGCGCTGGTGCCCGACGGCGCGGGCATCCTCACCCACTGCAACGCGGGAGGCCTCGCGACCGCTGGGTACGGCACCGCGCTGGGTGTCATTCGCGCCGCACTGGAGAGCGGGAAGAAGTGCACGGTCTTTGCCGACGAGACGCGCCCCTGGCTGCAGGGCGCGCGGCTCACCGCCTGGGAGCTCTTGCAGGACGGGATCCCGGTGACGCTGCTGCCTGACGTCGCGGCGGCCTCGCTGCTCGCGTCGGGACGCATCGGCTGCGTGGTGGTCGGCGCCGACCGCATCGCCCGGAATGGGGACACCGCGAACAAGATCGGCACCTATCCGCTGGCTCTCGCCGCGCACGCAGCCTCGGTGCCGTTCTTCGTCGCGGCTCCCACCAGCACCATCGATTTGGGCACGCTGACAGGCAAGGACATCCCGATCGAACAGCGCGGCGCCGAGGAGGTCACGCATCTGGGCAAGAGCCGCGTGGCCGCGGAAGGCGTGCAGGTCTTCAACCCTGCCTTCGACGTCACTCCCGCGCGCTATCTCGCCGCCATCATCACCGAGCGAGGCATTGCCCGCGCGCCGTACGCACCGGGGCTCGCCGCGCTCTGCCATCACTGATGGAACGCTTCGCATGCGCGCTTTCCTGCTGCTGTCCGTCGTGGTCTCGCTCCTCGCTTGCAAGAAGCAAGTTGTCGGGACCGTTGCTCGTTACCCAGACTCCCTCCTCCGGCCGACCAGCGAGCCCGTCTCGACCCCCGAGGCGACGCTCATCCACACCATCCTGCGCGCGCCGGACCGGACCGGTGCGGTGATGGGCTTCTACAAGGCCGAGCTGGAAAAGCGTGGAGCGCACCAAATCCCCGACGGCTTCGTCGATGACAACCTCCAGCACCAGGGCGGCTGGGGCGCCGAGGGGACAGCAACGGTCAGGGACCCTTCGAAACCAGCGGTTTCGCTGACCGTCGCCGAGTCCGGGAACGCCAGCACGGACATTGACATCTGGGAGAGCATTCCCAAGGCGCCCTGAACTTCAGATTCCCAAGCGGCACTGGACGGAACCGCTTCTTGACAGGGTCGGACCACCCGCGCTAGATCGCCCCCTCTTTCCGCGCCCGGCGGCGGGATCTCCCTGCGTTCCGGGCTTTTTCAGGCAGCACCAGGCAAGCGGAAAACTTCAAGGAGCACTCCGATGTACGCAGTCGTCAAGACGGGCGGCAAGCAGTATCGAGTGAAGGAAGGCGACCTCCTCAAGGTCGAAAAGCTGGTTCTCGACGTCGGGGCGAAGCTCGACCTCGAAGTCCTGCTGGTCGGCGAAGGCGCCACGGTCCAGGTCGGCACGCCGCTGCTCGAGGGCGCCAAGGTCCAGGCCGAAATCGTCTCGCACGGCAAGCACCGCAAGCTCTGGCACTTCCGCACCCAGGAAGAAGGCTGGGACCGCATCCGCGGCCATCGCCAGCCCTACACCGAGCTGAAGATCACCGGCATTCAGGCTTAGGCTTCCAAGGACAATCGAAATGGCACACAAAAAAGGGCAGGGCTCTTCCCGCAACGGCCGCGACTCACCCGGGCAGCACCGCGGCATCAAGATCTACGGCGGACAGGCTGTGATTCCGGGCAACATCCTGGTGCGGCAGTGCGGCACCAAGGTGCATCCCGGCCGCGGCGTCATGATGGGCCGCGACTTCACCCTCTTCGCCGTGGTCGAGGGCAACGTGCGGTACCAGAAGCGCGCGGGGGACCGCGTGTTCGTGCATGTGGAAGCCGCGAGCATCGCAGCCGGCAGCGCCGTCGCGCCCAAGCCGGCAGCGCAGGCTTAGGTCTTCGGAAGTTTTTGCTTCTTTTGTTCCTGTGATCCCGGTCCCGGCTTTTGCCGCGGATCGGGATCGGCTATTTGAGGCCACGCCATGCAGTTCATCGACGAGGCCGAGGTGTACGCCAAAGCCGGAGACGGCGGCGCCGGTGCGGTCGCCTTCCGCCGGGAGAAGTATGCCCCGCGCGGTGGCCCCTCGGGAGGCGACGGAGGCGACGGCGCCGACATCGTCCTCGAGACCGACGAGCGGCTGACCACCCTGCTCGACTTCCGCTTCAAGCGCGAGTACCGCGCCCGCAACGGCGAACCCGGCCGCGGCCGGGACCAGAACGGCCACGCGGCGCCTGAGCTGCTGCTGAAGGTCCCTCCCGGCACGCTGGTCCGCGACTCTGCCTCCGGCGAGATCCTCGCCGATCTGCGCGATGCCGGCCGGCGCTGGGTGCTGGCCAAGGGCGGGCGCGGCGGCCTCGGCAACATGAACTTCGCCACCGCCACGCTGCAGGCCCCACGCTTCGCGCAGCCCGGCACCGACGGCGAAGAGAAGCGCATCAAGCTCGAGCTGCGGCTGCTCGCGGACGTCGCGCTGGTGGGCTTCCCCAATGCCGGCAAGAGCACGCTGGTGAGCCGCGTCTCCAAAGCGAAGCCGAAGATCGCCGACTACCCCTTCACCACGCTGCAGCCGCACCTCGGCGTGGTGCAATACAAAGACGGCCGCAGCTTCGTGCTCTCCGACCTGCCCGGACTCATCGAAGGCGCGCATGCCGGCGCCGGCCTCAGGCACCGCTTCCTCAAGCACATGGGCCGCTGCCGGGTCATCATTCATCTGCTCGATGCCTCGCAGGACCGCGACTTGCTGGCCGACTTCGAGGCCATCAACCGCGAGCTGGCGCTGTTCGATCCGGTGCTGGGCCGCAAGGCGCAGATCGTGGTCGCGAACAAGATCGACGTGACCGAGGCGCGCGAGCGGGCAGCCGCGTTCGCGAAGCAGCTCAAGCGCAAGAAGATCGTGGTGCACGAGATCTCGGGTGCCACCGGTGAAGGCGTCGAGAAGCTGCTCGACGCCGCGGTGCGCGCGCTGGACGAGGCCGGGATGCCGCCGCCGCTCGCCCGCGACAGCGCCGGGGCGGGCATCGACGCCTCCCCCGAGCGCACGCAGCGCACAGCGCTCGAGGACGAGCGTGAGCTGGACCGCAAGGCGAAGGTGCAGCGCGCGCCCAAGCTGACCGGCCGCGAGAAGGACGGCGTGCCCAAGGCGATGGCAAAGGACGTCGAGACCAAGAAAGGCAACCGGAGGACGCGGTGAGCCAACGCCGCCGTCCGGTCCGCGCCTGGATCGGGACGCCAGCGCCGATCGATCCCTCCGAGCTGACCGGGCCCCGCGGCCTCACCGCCGAAGTGCTCGCCTCGGTGCTCGAAGACGATGCAGTCCAGCTCCTGGAGCACGCGCCGCACGGAATCACGCATGTGCAGGCCCAGCGCGGCCCGGACCTTGCCGGGCGGCGCGCTACGACGACCGCCGATCTCGATTTCTCGTCTCCTCCGCTCGCTTCCGAAGGCGGCGGCGCGCGCCGCGCTGACGAGGGAACCGAGCGAGATCCACGCGCGGTGCTGGCGCGCGAAGCGGACTTCTGGTGGCCGCTTTTGACCGAGGCCCGGCAGAAGCGCATCGAGTCGGTGATCGCGGCGCGACTCGAGTCGGTGACGGTGGTGCTGGACCGGCTGGTGGACCCGCACAACACCGCCGCCATCCTCCGCACCGCCGAGGGTCTGGGCCTTTGCCGCGCGCACGTCATTCTCCACGAGGACGGCGCCGACGCCCACGCGCACCGGCGGGTCACCCAGGACGCGGACAAATGGATCGACGTCGCGCCGCACGAGTCGGGCGCGCGCTGCGCCCAGGCTCTCAAGGCGCAAGGCTTCGAGGTCTGGGCAGGCCACCTGGACGGCGACGCGCGGCTCTACACCGAGCTGCCCGCGGACCGTCCGGTCGCGCTCCTCTTCGGCAATGAGCACGAGGGTCCGCGCAAAGACACCCTGGCCGAGTGCGCGGGGACCTTCCGCATCCCCATGGCCGGATTTACCCAGAGCTTCAACGTCAGCGTGGCCGCGGCCATCGCGCTGTCGCAGCAGACGCGCGCGCGGCGGCAGGCGCTGCAGGCTCCCGGAGATCTTTCTGCCACCGGACGCGCCGCGCTGAAAGCTCGCTTCACCCTGCTCGCCGCCAAGCTGTCGCGCAGGGTCAAGCCAGTGAACAGCCGCGGCTGACCGGAGTCCAATCGATATGCTCGCCTTGCTCCTGACCCTCGTCGCGACAGCGAATCAAGCGGACGGCACCGCCCTGGCCAAGCGCATCCAGGCCTTCTACGCGCACACCAGGGATTTCAGCTCGGCCTTCGCGCAGCACTACAGCTACGCGGCGATGGGCAAGGTCGAAGACTCGACCGGCACCGTGCGCATCAAGAAGCCGGGCCTGGTGCGCTGGGACTACGCGAAGCCCGAGGTCCGCTCGCTTTATCTGCAGGGAAAGACGCTGTGGATCTGGAAGCCCGAGGACAAGGAAGCGGTGGTGAACCGCAACTTCGGGGGCGAGCAGCTCTCGTCGGCTTTCACCTTTCTCTGGGGCAAGGGCGATCTCTTGAAGGAGTTCGTGCCGAAAGCGGTCGCGCGGCCGCCGGACCTGCCGGAGGGTGATGGGCTGGAGCTCAGGCCGAAGAAGCCGGTGACGGGCGTGGTCAAGCTGCTCTTCATCGTCGGCAAGACTGGCCAGGTGCTGGCGAGCGTGGTGACCAATCCGCAGGGCGACGTGAACCAGATCGTCTTCAGCGGAACGACGATTGACCAGGGGCTCGACGAGGCGCTGTTCCACTTCGAGCCGCCCAAAGGAGCCTACGTTCAGGAACTCTAAAGTTCGACGGCTTAAGGTATACGAGGCGCCATGCGAGCCCTCCGCGTCGTCGCCGTAGCGCTGGTCCTGTCGTGCACGCCGAAGCGCACCGTGGTCGTGGATGGCCGGACGGTCGCTTACGAGGACGGAGCGCTGCAGAAGTTCACCCGGGCGAAGAGCCTCTTCACCGCCGGCCAGTTTGAAACCGCCGCGTCCGCCTACGCCGACTTTCTCGAGGAGTTCGCCGACAGCGACCTGACCGAGGAGGCGCGGTTCCGGCGCGCGCAGGCCCTCGTCAAGGCGGGACAGCCGCAGCAGGCGCAGTCGGCATTGCAGGACCTCCTCGAGCACCACCCGGGCAGCCCGTTCAAGCGACAGGCCGCTGCCGAGCTGGCGCGGCTGCAAGGGCGGCCGGTGGAAGGTGAGACCGGGACGGCAGCCGGTGTCGAGCCGGGCGGAAATGGGTCGCAGACGTCAGCCGCCTACGAGCCGCCGGGAGACGGAGGCGCAGGGCTGCGCGCGGCGGCGAAGGCGGTCGAGAGCGCGTCCGAAGGCGCTGACCGGGAGGCCCGGCTGCAGGAGTACGGCGTGGTGCTCGAGTCGGCTCTGGCGGGCGAGGTGGTGAAGCTGGTCGCCGAGCTGGACAAGAGGTCCGCGGCGTGGGCTCCGGCGGCGCTCAAGCTTGCGCGCATCCAGCTGCACACGGGCGACCGCGCGCATGCGAGCGAACTGGCGGCGGACATCCTCGCCAACTCGAGCGGCGCCGAGCTGAACGGGGCCCGCGAGGTGCAGAGATCGATCAACGCGGCGGCGCAGGTGAAGCCGCTGCTGATTGGGATTGCGTTGCCGCTCTCCGGCGAACCGGTCATGAAAGGGTTCTCCGACCAGGTGCTCAATGCGGTCGCGCTGGTGCTGGACCTGCAGGGCCGCGGCGCGGTGCAGGTGGAGGTGAAGGACACCAGGGGCGAGCCGGACGCCGCGGCGGAGGCGGTCGAGGAGCTCGCCCGCGACGGCGCCATCGCCATCCTGGGACCGATCGGATTCGCCGAAGGCCCGGCGGCGGCCGCGCGCGCGCAGCAGCTCGGCGTGCCGATGATCTCGCTCTCGCGCGCCGAGGGCATCACCGCGATGGGCAGCTATGTCTTTCGCGACATGCCGACCTCGAGCGCCCAGGCGAAAGCGCTCGCTGACTACGCCTCGAAGAAGCTGGGCGCGAAGACCTTCGGCATCCTCCAGCCCGACTCGAGCTACGGCGACGAGCTGGCCAAGGATTTCTGGGACGCGCTGGACGCGAACGGCTCCGAGGTGCGCGCCTTCGAGCACTACCCGGTGCGGACCACGACCTTCAAGCCTTTCATCCAGCGGATGGTGGGGCGCACCGCCTTCGACCTCTCGGCGCGCCGCGAATTTCTCGCCGACGCGGAGAAGATCGCTTCCGACATCAAGGACCCGTACCGGCGGCGAAAGGCGATGGCGCAGCTCAAGAGCCAGCAGGCGCCCATCGTCG
The DNA here is from genome assembly GCA_025358085.1 of Deltaproteobacteria bacterium. GTDB lineage: Bacteria > Myxococcota > Myxococcia > Myxococcales > 40CM-4-68-19 > JANYKT01. The sequence goes on from JANYKT010000026.1 coordinate 21,098, forward strand.
ACTTCGACGCGCTCTTCATCCCTGACGGCGCGCGCACCATCCGGCTGATCGCGCCCGCGGTCGCCGCCGAGGACGTCATCACCTCAGGCTGCGACACCAAGGAGATCGAGGTCATCAAGAAGACGACCAGGAACGATGCCCTTCGCACCGTGCAGCTGCTCGGAACCTCGCTGTGGGATTCGAGCGACCTGGTCGATGAGCGTGCCGGAGCCGCGCGCTACGTGCAGTGCAGCATCTTCGTCGATGTCTTCTTCCCGCAGTCAGACAGGCCTGCCACCCGCAAGTTCGTCGAGCAGTTCGATTCGACCTACCACCGCGTGCCCGGCTTCCTGGAAGCGCACGCGCACGACGCCGCAGGCATCTTGCGCCGGGCCATCGAAGAGAAGCATCCAGGCTCGCGCGAACAGATGCGCGATGTGCTCGCCTCGATGACGAAGGCGTACGAAGGCGCGGCAGGCGACACCACTTTCGACAAGGATCGCGAGGCGAAGAAGGCCTTCTTCTGGCTCTGGATCAACCGCGGCAACATCCAGGAGTTCGACCCCGAGGGGAACCCGCCGGTTCCCCCGACAGCAGCGCCGACCGCCGCGGCGCCCGGCCCGACCGACGCCAAGCCCGCTCACTAGAGGGTCTGTCTGGTACCGCACAAGCCGCAAAGCCGCGCCTGCACTACACTGCAAGCGTGGCCGCAAAGCAGCTGATGGTCTTCCCTTTCACCGTCCCTCTCGATCCGCGCGGCCTCATGCGCGACGCGGCGCAGGGGGTCTACGCGCGCTCGCTGGCGCGGACGCTGGCCGAGCGGCTGTCGCTCTCGCCGCAGATGTCGGCGGTGGCGGCGACGCTGACCGCGAACGGCCCTATCGAGGGTCTCGAGCAGACGCGCGAAGAGGAAGAGGAGCACGGCTGGGTGGTCGCGTCGCAGCCGTGGACGGTGGACGAGGCGTGCCACATCGGGCTGCCCGAAGGCATGGAGTTTGTGCTCCACGGAGCCGCAGAGCTGACCGACCGCATCCGCCTGCGCATCCTGCTGGTCGATCAGCCGCGGCGCATCCTGGCGCTCGACCATGTGGTGCTGCGCCCGCGCGCCGAGCTGTTCGCGGCGCTGGAGGAGGCCGCCGGGGTGGTCGCGCAGGCGCTGGGCGAAGAGCTGCCGCGGATCAAGTGGCCAACCTCCGACGTCGAGGCTTACCTCGCGTACCTGCGCGGGCGCGACCTGTCGGCCTCGCACGAGTCGGGCGTACGCGTGCCCGATCCATCGAAGAGTTTCGATGCGTACCTCGAGGCAGCGCGGCGCGACCTTTCTTTTCTCGACGCGCAGGACCGGCTGCTGGCGCTGGCGCTCGACTTCGCGCTGGGTGGCCAAGGGCCGGTTGCGTCGGCGCGCGCGGGCTGCGAGCGGTTGTTGCAACTCGACCCCGCGGCCTTCAAGGCGCACGCGACGCTGGCCGAAATGGACCTGGCTGCCGGCAACGCGGCGAGCGCCGAGGCGCGGCTGCACCGGGTGCTGAAGCTGCGGCCCGACTGGGGTCCGGCCTATGAGCGAATGGGCACCGCGCTCTTGCGCCAGGAGCGCTACGGCGAAGCGCTGTCTTTCTTCGATAGGGCGACCAGGGAGCGGCGGGACGACACCGACGCGCTGGTGGGGCTGGGTTCTTCGCTCGCCGAGCTGGACCGCCTCGAGGAAGCGATCGCCGCGTGGCGCAAGGCGCTGAAGCTGGGCGCGCAGACGCCGCACCTGCACGAGAATCTGGCCGCCGCCCTGCTGCGATTAGGCCGGCGGAGCGAAGCGCGCGAGCACCGGCGGGTGGCGCGGCAGCTCGCAGGCAAGCCCGGCTTCGGGCTGGATATCTTTGCCGATGCGTGGCACTGGCTGACGGGCAATGGCCCGCGAAGGTGAAGAAGTCTTGAAGGGCCCGCAGCCGGGAACGCTCGGCGGCCTGCGGCCTCCGCTGCTCAACGTCGCGCTGTTTGTCCTCACGTTTGCCTCGGCCTTCATCGCCGGCTCGGTGCTGAACGACACCCAGCTGCCCGAGCCGACCCGCGCCGAGATGGTCCGGCACGGCCTCGGCTTCTCGGCCGCGCTGGTCGCCATTTTGCTCGCGCACGAGATGGGGCATTTTGTTCTGTCGAAGATCCACGGCGTGGACGCGAGCTGGCCCTACTTCATCCCGGCGCCCCTGCTCTCGCTCATCGGCACCTTCGGCGCGGTCATCCGGTTGCGCAGCCTGCCGCGCACGCGCGCGGCGCTGATCGACATCGGCGCGGCCGGGCCCATCGCGGGCTTCCTGATGGCCATTCCCATCCTGATCGTCGGGCTGCGGCTATCGACCGTGGTGCCGCTCGAGGCGCAGGCGCAGCGCTGGTCGCTGTTCGAGACGTTCATGAGCTGGCTCGAGCGGGGCCACTTCTTGCCGATGAAGGACGCCTTCGATCTCGGTTCGCCGCTGGGAATGACCTTGCTCCAGCGTCTGGTGGTAGGTCCGCTCGGGCCCGGGCAGGCGCTGGCGCTGCACCCCATCGCGGTGGCGGGCTGGTTTGGCTTGCTGCTGACCGCGCTGAACCTCCTGCCGCTCGGACAGCTGGACGGCGGGCACTGCCTGTACGCGGCCTCGCCCCGGCTGCACCGGACGCTCGGACCGCCACTCGCCGCATTGCTGGTGGGCCTGGGCATCTTCACCGCCTTCTCCGGGTGGCTGCTCTGGGGTCTGTTGATGGGTCTGTGGATGAACTTCCATCCGGAGATCGCGGCCCCCGAGGAGCGGCTCGACGCAAAGCGCAAGGCGGTGCTCGCGTTCGCGTTGCTGATGTTCGCCGTTTCCTTCTGGCCCGTGCCTCTAGCGGCGCTGGCGGGGTAGAAGCAGCGCGTGGGCTTTCTGGCCGATGTGTTCGCGCCCGGCGGTGGGCTCTCAAAGACGCTGCCCATCTACGAGCCGCGCGCGTCGCAGCTGCAGATGGCCGAGGCGGTGGAGAAGGCGCTGAAGCACGGCCGCGCGCTGGTCATCGAGGCGGGGACCGGCACTGGCAAGACGCTCGCGTACCTGCTGCCGGCGGCGCGCAGCGGGCTGAAGGTGGTGGTCTCGACCGCGACCAAGACGCTGCAGGAGCAGCTGCTCGAGAAGGACGTGCCGCTGCTCAAGAAGCTGGGCGTGGATGCGACCTTCGCGTTCCTGAAGGGGCGGCAGAATTATCTTTGCCTGCTTCGCTACGACCAGTTCGAGCGCAACCCGACCTTCGCGGTGCGCGAGGAGGAAGGCCTGTATCGCGAGATCGCTGCCTGGGCCGCGATCACCGAGACCGGCGACAAGGCGGAGCTCGAGACGCTGCCCGACAACTACGCGGCCTGGCGCGACCTGACCTCGACGGCGGACAGCTGCACCGGCCAGAAGTGCGAGTTCTACGATCGCTGCTTCGTCTTCAAGATGCGGAGGCGCGCGGGCGAGGCCGACGTGGTGGTGGTGAACCATCACCTGTTCTTCGCTGACCTGGCGCTGCGCAGCTCGAGCGCGGGAGACACCGGGGCGGCGGTGCTGCCGAAGTACGACGCGGTGGTGTTCGACGAGGCCCACGCGGTCGAAGAGGTGGCGACGGAGCACTTCGGGGCACAGCTGTCGAGCTGGCGCGTGGGCGAGCTGGGGCGCGACGCAATCAAGGCGCTGCAGCAGCGGCCGCTGTTGGTAGGGGCGCGGGACCTGGCCGCGCGGCTGCTGCGGGAGGGCGGCGATTTCTTTGAGGCGGTGGCGGCGCTGCGGCCTCCTGAGCGTGGGCGAAAAGCTTCGGACCTTAACCTTCAAGGTCCTAAGCAATTTGCCCCCTCAGGTAAAAATGCTAAGGCCCTTGACCTTCAACCCCTTAAGGATTCCGGCGACGGCCGCTGGGCGATCGCGCCCGGCGCGCTCGCCCCCGCCGAGACTGAACGCCAGGAGCTCATCGAGCTCGTCCGCGCGCTCGGCGCCTCGGTCGGAAGCAACGACGATCCGGACCTGGACCTGCTCGAGCGCCGCTGCCTCTCGCTCGGCGCCGACCTCGCCCTCTTCGGCTCGCGGGCCCACGACGGACTGGTCCAGTGGGCCGAGCTGCGGTCGGGACACCTGGTCCTCCACGCCTCGCCGCTCGAGATCGGCTCCCTGCTGCAGGACCGCCTCTACGACCGCATCGGCCCGGTGGTCTTCACCAGCGCAACCCTCGCCATCGCCGGCGGCCTCGACTACTTCCAGCGGCGCGTCGGGCTCGCCGACGAGAGCGGCCCGCTCTTCCCCACCGACTCGGCCGTTCTCGAGTCCCCCTTCGATTACGAGAAGAACGCGGCCCTCTACCTGCCGCGCGAGATGCCCGACCCGGTGGACCCGGAGTTCCCCGCCGCGGTCGCGAGCGAGCTGCGCAAGCTGTTGCCCATCACGGGCGGCCGCGCCTTTGCGCTCTTCACCAGCCTGCGCAACATGCGCGCCGTGCACGCGCTCCTGGTCAGGGAGCTGCCCTATCAGGTCCTGCTCCAGGGAGAGGCGCCCAAAGCCACCCTGCTCAAGCGCTTTCGCGAGCAGCCGTCCGTCCTCTTTGCCTCGCAAAGCTTTTGGGAAGGCGTCGATGTCCAGGGCGACGCACTCAGCCTGGTGGTGATCGACAAGCTGCCCTTCGCCTCGCCGAGCGATCCGCTGGTGGCGGCGCGCATCGAGCAGCAGGGCGAGGGCGCGTTTTACGGGTACCAGGTCCCGCAGGCGGCGCTGGCGCTCAAGCAAGGCTTCGGCCGCCTCATCCGCAGCGCGCAGGACCGCGGCGTGGTGGCGCTGCTCGACCGCCGCGTCACGGGCAAGTCCTATGGGCGCGTTTTCGTGCAGAGCCTGCCGCGCTGCCGGGTCCTGCGGACTCCCGAGGACGTGGCCACTTTCTGGGGTCGCCGCTAAACGACTTGAGCTCGCCTCCCTGCTGTGCGGGCGCCCTGCAGCGCGGCCGATGACCGGCAAAATGGAAATGCAAGGTAGAGTGCTGCGGTGGGCGGTCGAGATCGGGACGGTCACGGCGCTCAAGGATCTCTTCGGCACGTACTGGCGGGTGGTGCGCCAGCGGACGGCGCGAGGGCCCCCGTGGCCATCGCGACCGCAAGGTGAATTCGAGTGCAATTCAATACGGCCCAGCGCGAGCTGACCCTCAAAATCGTCTACTACGGCCCCGGCCTTTCGGGGAAGACGACCAACCTGCGCGCGCTCTACCAGCGTATCCAGCCGCAGCTGCGCGGCCATCTCATGACGCTGGACACGGCCGACGACCGCACCCTCTTTTTCGACACGCTCCCGCTCGTTTTTCGCGCTGGCAACCTGAAGGTCAAGCTCAAGCTCTTCACCGTGCCCGGACAGGTGATGCACAACTCCACCCGGCGGATCGTTTTGCAGGGCGCCGATGCCATCGCCTTCATCGCTGACTCGCAGCCCAGCAAGCGGCAGGAGAATTACAAGTACTGGATGAACATGGTGGAGAACCTCAAGATGAACGGGCTCTCCATCGACAGCTTGCCGAGCGTCGTCCAGTGGAACAAGAAAGACCTGGGCGACGCGTCGACGGCCGAGGCCATCGCCAAGATGCGCAAGGAGGGCAAGCAGCCGGTCTTCGAGGCGGTCGCGGTGCGCGGCGAAGGGGTGGTCGAGACTTTCCTCTCGCTGGTCTCCCTGACCTTCGAGCAGATCGACCGCGTCTACCTGCTGGGAGACAAGCTCGGTTTGGACCGGCAAAACTTCGTCGAGGAGGTTAGAAGGTGCCTCGTCGATCCACCGCCAGTCGAGCCGAGCGCCCCGCCCGTCCCTCTCACCCCTGCCGGAGCCTAACGTCACCGTGGCTGAAAGTATCCTCTCAAAACGGCTCGTTCTAGGAGAGCTGCTCGACCTGCCGAGCTTCACCGAGGTCTGCAAGACCTTCGTGGATCTCTATCGCATCGGCCTCAAGGTCTTCGACGTACAGGGGACCAAGCTCGTCGACATGAAGGTCGCGTCCGGCGACTTCTGCGCCTACATGTTCTCGGGCCCGAACGGCCGCCGCCTCTGCACCGAGACCGTGACGCACATCAAGGTTCGCTCACTCGAGACCAGCGCGCAGGGCAGTCCCCAGATCGCCATGCGCAACTGTTTCAGCGGCTTGCGCTATCTGATGATGCCCATCCTCTATGAGGGCGACATACTCGGGCGCATCATCTTCGGCCCCTTCATGCCCGCCGAGCTGGACGACCTGGGGCTGGACCTGCAGGCGCTCAATGGCGAGTTCGACCTGGTCAGGGCGCGCGACCTGCTGGAGCGCATTCGCCGCGCGCCGGAGAGCACTGTGCGCCGCGTGCTGGAGCACTTCGCCAAAATCGTCGACGTCCTCGTCTTCAATTCGCACAAGTCGATGATCAGCTCGGCGCTGCACATCGAGAGCGTCACCGAGAGCTACCGCGAGGTGCAGGACAAGAATAAAAGGTTGACCGAAGCGCTGGAGCGGCTCCAGGAGCTGTCGCGCCTCAAGTCGAACTTTCTCGCCACCGTCTCGCACGAGCTGCGGACGCCGCTCACCTCGGTGATCGGGTACAGCGAGATGCTGCTGGCCGGCCTCGCGGGCGACCTCAACGACGAGCAGAAGGACTACCTCAAGACCATCCTCGAGAAGGGCGAGTCGCTGCTGCGGCTGATCAGCTCCATCCTCGATTTGTCGCGCATCGAAGCGCGCGGCGTGCAGCTGTCGCGCAAGCCAGCGAACGTCGAGGAAATCGTCCAGATGGCGATGGAGTCGGTGCTGCCGCAGGCCTTCAAAAAGAACCTCCAGCTGACCGCGGAGATCTCGCCCGCGGTGCAGAAGGCCATCGTCGATGGCGACAAGGTCCGACAGTGCGTGGTGAACCTGCTCTCCAATTCGGTGAAGTTCACCCCGGCCGGCGGCCAGATCTCCGTTCGCGCGGGGCCGGCCGACCTCAGCCCGGATAGCGCTGGCCCCTTCGGGAGCGCCGGATACTTCCAGATCTCGGTGTCTGACGACGGCATCGGGATCCCGCTCGATCTGCAGACAAAAGTTTTCGAGACTTTCTTCCAGGCGGACTCGAGCGCTTCGCGCGAGTACGGCGGCGCCGGCCTGGGCTTGTCCATCGTGAAAAGCTACGTCGAGGCGCACGGCGGTGAGGTCTCGCTCACCAGCGTGCCCGGTCGCGGCTCGACGTTTACGCTGGTGCTGCCGATCGAGCCGCCTTCGATGGGCATGGAGATGGCGAGCCTGCCCCCCGGCGCCGCGACGCAGCTGAGTTGAGCGAGAGCTCGCTGATCGAGGCGTTCCTGCGGCCCTTCGACCGGGACCGTGCCAGCGTGCGAGTCGGGCCCGGGAGTGACTGCGCGGCCGTGAGCCCCTCGAGAGGGCAGCAGCTGGTGGCGACCACCGACGCAGTGATCGAAAGCGTTCACTTCGATCGGCGCTGGTTCACGCCGGAAGACGTCGGGCACAAGGCGCTGGCGGTGAACCTGAGCGACCTCGCGGCGGCGGGCGCGCGGCCCCGCTGGTTTCTCTGCGCGCTGGGCGTGCCCCGCGAGCCGCGAGCGGTCTTCTACGCAGCGCGGATGGCACGCGGGATGGCGGCGCTGGCTCGCGCGCACGACTGCGCGATCATCGGCGGCAATGTGGCGGCGGCTACAGAGTGGTCGGTCACCATCACGGCGCTGGGCGAGGCTCGAAGGCCCTTGACCCGCGCCGGTGGCCAACCTGGAGACGCACTGGTGCTCGCGGGCCGGCTCGGAGACGCGGCCGCGGCCTTCCGCTACCTGAGCGCGCGCGCGGCCCAAGTTACGCGCGCGGCCCAAGTTGGGCGCCCGGTCCCACGAGCCGCGCTGCTAGCTCAGTTGCGGCCCGACCCGCTGGTCGAGGCCGGCCTCATCGCCGCGAGCCTCGCAAGCGCTGCCATCGACTTGAGCGACGGCCTGCTGCGAGACCTTGGCCACCTCTGCGCGCAGAGCGACTGCGGGGCCGTGGTCGAGTGCACGACGCTGCCCATCGGCACCCTCGCCGCGCGCGAGCCCGACGCGCTCGAGCTTGCGCTGGCCGGGGGCGAGGACTACGCGCTCCTCTTCGCCGTGCGGCCGCGGCGCCTGCAAGCACTCCTCCGCTCCATCCACGGCGCCGTGCAAATCGGCCGGCTCACGCCTCCCGGCGAAGGTCTATCGCTCACCGAGCGCGGCGCTCCCCGGCGTCTGCCGGCGCGCCGCGGCTTCGATCACCTCGGCTAAAAATCGATTTCGCCCCGTGGGCCGCTCGCTCGCGAGCCGAAACCGGCGCCGCTTGACGTAGCCTTTGCCGGCTCCTATTGAACCGCGTCCACCTTAGCTTTCGCGCGGGGTCCCTCACGGGGCCTTCGTGCGCGAACCTGTTTGCGCAAGGCGATTCTGTCCGCAATGAAGCCTTCTGAGATCCAGCCGCTTCCCGAGAAAGGCAGCGCCACCGCTCTCGCGGAGCTGCTCGCCACCACGCCCACCGAAGCGCGCAAGGTCCGGGTGAGCGGACTCTTCGGCGCCGCCCGTGGCTACGCGCTCGCCCAGCTGAGTCGCCGCACGCGCCGGACGCTCGTCTGCATTGAACCGACCGAAGACGCGGCCGAAGCGCTCGAGCGCGACCTGCGCTTCTTCTTCGCTGCCGAGCCACCGGTCGGAGCCTCAAAAGCAAAGGCCCTGGACCGCCGTGGCCCAGACGCAATCGTCCGCCTGCCTGCGGACGAGGTGCTGCCCTATGAGGGCCTCACCCCGGACCGCATGGTCGCGCAGCAGCGCCTCGCGGGCCTCTTCCACCTTCACCTCGGCGACGCGCTCAGCGTCGTCATTCTCAGCGTCCGCGCGCTCGCGCGCCGCGTCCTGCCTCGCGCGGCGCTCGACGCCCGCAGCTTCCAGCTCTCGGTCGAGATGGAGCAGGACCGCGACGAGCTGGCGGCCAAGCTCACCGCCGCTGGGTACGCACGGGTCCCGCTGGTCGAGGACCCGGGAACCTTCGCGGTTCGCGGCGGCGTCTTCGATGTCTGGTCGCCGCTCGACGCAGCGCCCGCCCGGCTCGAATTCTTCGGCGACCTGATCGAGAAGATCCGCGCTTTCGACCCGCAGACCCAGCGCACCGTGCGCGAACTGGAGCTGGTCTCGCTGTGTCCCGCGCGCGAGATCGTGCTCGACGAGCAGGGCCGCAAAGCGGCGGTCGCCACCGTGCGCGCCGCGGCCGACGCGGTCGAGACGCCGTCCCGCCAGCTGCGCGAGCTGATCGACGAGCTGCAGACCAAATCGCAAGACGACGAACTCTTCGCTGCCGGCCTCGCCGCGCTCCTGCCGGGGTTCTATCCCGGTGGCCTGTCGCCGATCACCGAATACCTGCCGAAGAACGCGATCTGGGTCCTCGATGATCCGCTCGAGCTGGAGCGGCAATGGAGCGAGCTCTGGAGCGCGCTCGAGGATTCTTTTGCCGACTCGCGGCGCAAGGGCGCGCTGGCGCTACCGCCCGACCAGCACTTTCTTCATGAGCGCGACGTGCGGCCCACGCTCGACCGCGCCAGCGTGCTGGAGCTCTCGGGTATTCAAATGCTCGACCTTTCGCGCGGCTCGACCGAAATCGACTTTCCGCTGCAGCCAACAAAGGATCTCCGCGCCGAAATTCAAACCCATCACGGAGAAGATGGCGCGCTGCAGCCGCTCGTCCGGCGACTGGGGTCGCACCGCGAGCGCGGCACCGCCGCAGTGATTGCCTGCCACAGCTCCGCGCAGGCCGAGCGCACCAAGCGGCTCCTGCTCGACCGCAACTTGATGGCTCTCATCATTGAAGCCCTGCCCGAGGAGCCGTCGACTCTCTATAAACCCTCCACCCACGCTTTCCTGGTCGTCGGCGAGATCAGTGCCGGTTTCGTCGATCTTCATAATCGCTTCGCGCTGTATAGCGATGAAGATATTTTCGGTCCCCGCGCGCGCGCCCGCAAGACACCGAAGCGGCCCAAGACATTCGGCCAGGACGCGGCCGATTTCAAGGATTTGAAAGAGGGCGATCTCATCGTCCACATCGACCACGGAATCGCGCGCTATGACGGCCTGACCCGGCTGGCGGTCCGTGGCTTCGCGGCCGACTTCATCCTTCTGCAATTCGCCGGCAAGGATAAGCTCTATCTGCCGGTCGGGCGGCTGCGGCAGATCCAGAAGTATGTCGGCGGCGATCCGGAGAAGGCGAAGCTCGATTCATTGAAGAGCCAGACCTTCCTGAAGCGGAAGGAGCGCGTCAAGCAGGAGCTGCTCAAGATGGCGGCCGAGCTGCTGGACATCCACGCCGCGCGCGCCGCCCACGAGGGCTTTGCTTTTGCCGCGCCCGACGCGATGTATCGGACTTTCGAGGCCGACTTCGAATTCGAGGAGACGCCCGAACAGGCCAGGGCAATTGAAGATGTTTTGAAAGACATGCAATCAAAGCAGCCAATGGACCGGCTGGTCTGCGGCGATGTCGGCTATGGAAAGACCGAGGTCGCATTAAGAGCCATCTTCAAAGCAGTGGAGGACAAGAAGCAGGTGGCGGTGCTGGTCCCCACGACCATCCTCGCCTCGCAGCATTACCGGACCTTTTCAAAACGCCTGAAGGATTATCCGGTCATCGTCGAGATGGTCTCCCGCTTTCGCGATCCCAAAGACGTGCGCGAGGTGCTGAGGAAAACGCGCGAGGGCAAGGTGGACGTGCTGATCGGCACGCACCGGCTCCTGAGCGCCGATGTTGGATTCAAGGACCTGGGCCTGGTGGTGGTGGACGAGGAGCAGCGCTTTGGCGTGAAGCACAAGGAGCAATTAAAAAAGCTGCGCAAGCTGGTGGACGTCTTGACTCTGACCGCCACGCCGATACCACGCACCCTGCATATGTCGATGATGGGCATTCGCGACCTGAGCATCATCGGCACTCCGCCGGTTGACCGCAGGGCCATTCGTACCTTCGTCTCCAAGTTCGACGGCGGCACCATCAAGGAAGCGATCGAGCGGGAGCTGGCGCGGGGCGGGCAGGTGTTCTTCCTGCACAACCGCATTCAATCGATCGGCGGCGTCCACGAGTACCTCAGGAAGCTGGTGCCGCAGGCGAAGATCGCGGTGGCGCACGGGCAGATGGGCGAGCACAAACTCGAAAAGGTAATGACCGAGTTCATCGAGAAGCGCATCGACGTGCTGCTCTGCACCGCCATCATCGAGAGCGGGCTCGATATCCCCAGCGCCAATACCATCCTGATCAACCGCGCCGATACCTTTGGATTGAGCCAGCTGTATCAAATCCGCGGCCGCGTCGGACGGTCGCGCGAGCGCGCCTATGCTTATCTATTGGTGCCGGCGCGGCGGCCGATGACCCGCGACGCGCAGAAGCGATTGCAGGTGCTGCAGCAGTTCACCGAGCTGGGAGCCGGATTCCAGATCGCTTCTCACGACCTCGAGCTCAGGGGCGCGGGCAATCTATTGGGGGCTCACCAGAGCGGACAGATCGAATCGGTCGGATTCGATCTCTATACGCAGATGCTGCAAGAGGCAGTGGCCGAGCTGAAGGGCGAAAAACCGCGCACCGACTTCGAGCCGGATGTCGAGTTGCCGGTGCCTGCTTATATCCCGGAGGATTACGTCCCCGAGGTCCAGCAGCGCCTGGTGTTCTACAAGAAGCTCGCTTCGGCCACGACTGAAGAGGAGCTGTATGACGTCAAGGGCGAGCTGCGCGATCAATGCGGGGAGTCGCCGCCCGAGGTCGATGCGCTGGTCGAGGTGATGAGTCTGAAGAATGAGCTGCGCGGGCTGCGCATGCGCGGACTCAAGACCGGGCCGGGGCGGCTGGTTGTTTCGCTCGGGCCGGACGCCCTGCTGGATCCGGTCAAACTCGCCATCTTCGTCGCCAAGGGAAAAGGCCGCTATCGACTGACGCCAGGAATGGAGCTGGTCGCCGAGATGACCGGCTCTTCGGGCGTGCTCTCGGCGGAGCAGGCTCTGGGCGGCGCTCGTTCGCTGCTGCAGGAACTCCGCCGTTGCGCGATCCCTGAATGAAGAAGTAAACCTCCCGGTCTGCTGTTGAGTCTGGTACCCGCTTCCTCTCCTCTCCAGACCGAAGGACCAAAGCGATGAATCCGCGCAAATCCCTGCTCCTCTGCGTCCCCTTGCTCGCCGCCATGGCTTGCGGTTCCAAGACCACCTCGTCGTCGCCGGCCAAGACCGGCGCGGTGGTAGCGACCGTCGGTACCGAGACCATCACCGCCGACGAGTTGAAGAAGCGCCTCGAGGAGACGAGCCCCTTCCTGCGCGCGCGCTACAACACGCTCGAGCGCAAGAAGGAGTTCCTCGACAACCTGGTTCGCAACGAGCTGCTCGCGCAGGAAGCGCGCCGCCAGGGCTTTGACAAGAGCCCCGCCGTCGAAGAGCAGACGAAGCGCGCCATGATTCAGGAGCTGATCAAGCACCAGCTCGACGAGAAGCTGACTGGCGCGGACATCGCCGAGGCCGATTTGAAAAAGTTCTACGACGCGCACCAGGACGACTTCGTCAAGCCCGAGCGCGCGCGCGTTTTCCACATCCTCCTCGCGGCAAAGGACGCCAGGGAGAAGGTGGCTGTGCACAAGCAGGCCGTGGCGTTGCTCAAGGATATCGACGCTCGCGAGAAGAAGGGCGAGGTCAATGCCTTCCAGACCGTCGCCATGAAGGAGAGCAAGGACCAGCTCTCGGCGCCGATGGGCGGCGACCTGCGCTTTCTCTCGAAGGACGAGCTGACCAAGGCCTACAATCCGGAGCTGGCAACTGCCGCATTCGACCTGAAGAGCCCCGGCGAGAAGGCCGGCCCGATCGACACTCCGACAGGCGTCGAGCTGGTCAAGCTGCAGGTCAAGACGGTGGCGCTCAATCGCAGCTTCGATGAATCGAAGGACTCGATTCGCGGCCGCATGGCCCGCGAGCGCCGCAGCCGCGAGTACGACGACTGGATCAAGAAGCTGCACGAGACCACCAAGATTTCCATCAATGACGCCGAGCTGGACAAGGTCCAGGTCGACGGCTCGGCGCAGCCCCCGGCAATGAACCAGCAGCAGCAGCTCCGCCCGGTCCCGGCACCCGCTGCTGCGAAGATTGGCGAGCGGTAGTAGAACCTCGCTGGTGAGCCGACTGACTTGCTGTTCCGGAGGAGGCCCAGGGCTCGCGCCCGGCCTCCTCCTGTTGATTCTGGCAGGCGCGGTGCCGCTGTCTTGCCGTGAGCCGCCCGCGCCGCCGCCGAAGCCGCCGCCTGCCGCCGCGCAGGTGAATGGCTTGCCGATCCTGGTGTCGCGGTTGCAGCTCGAGCTCGACCGGGTCCGGCGCCCGTCCGACGGCGCCGCGGCCACGCCCGGGCAGCCGCAGGATCTGGTCCGGCTCGCGCACGCGGTGCTGGATACGCTGATCGAGCGCGCCATCGTCGTGCAGCGCGCCAAGGCAGCGGGGCTCACCATCAGCGAGGCCGACGTGCAGCGCTCGACCGACGCGCTCGCGGACGACGCGCGCAAGGGCGGGCAGTCATTTGGCGATCGGCTGCGATCGGACGGGCAGACATTGGAAGCCCTCACCGAGGAGATGCGCGAGCGGCTGCTGGCAGAGCGTTATGTCGCCGAGCAGACCCGGGCCGAGCACGCCTCGCCGGCCGAGGCGCGCGCCTGGTTCGACCAGCACCGCGCGGACTTCGATACTCCGGAAGAGGTGCACGCCCAGCAGCTGGTGGTCTCCTCGGCCGACGAGGCGAAGAGCCTGCTCGACCAGCTCCGCAAGGGCGCTCTGTTCGAGGACCTGGCGCGGGCGCACTCGACTTCGCCCGACGCGCGCGGCGGCGGCGACCTGGGCTGGTTTCCGCGCGGCAAGATGCCCCGCTCGTTCGACGATGCCTGCTTTTCGGCCAGCACCGGCAAGCTGTCGGGAGTGGTCGCCTCGCCGTACGGCTTCCACGTCTTCAAGGTGCTGGGAAAGCGGGGCCCGAAGCACCGCTCCTTCGAAGAGGTTAAACTTGAAGCAGAGCGGCAGGCAACCGCGGAAAAACGCACCCAGGCCGAGCGGCAGCTGCTCGCCCAGCTGCGTAAGTCCGCCGAAATCCGCATCGACGAATCCTCCTTCGTCCTGCTCAAGTAGCGAGGTAGAACGCAACTTATGAAGCGAGCCGCCCTGTTTCTGTTGGTCCTGCCGCTGTCCGCGCGCGCCGAAATCAAGGAGCGCATCGCGGCGGTGGTGAACGGACAGCCCATCGCGCTGACCGATGTCCAGGAGCGGGTCGCGCCAGAGCTCCTGCGCCTGAATGGCCGCGGGATGGTGGGTCCGGTGCTGGACCAGCAGCGCCGTGACCTGCTCAAGCACGGCCTCGATCAGCTGGTGGACGAGAAGCTCGTGGAGAGCGAGGCCGAGGTGCTGGGCATCGACGTCCCCGAGGATGAGGTGCAGAAGCTGGTTTCCGAGCTCGCCAAGCAGAACGCCATGGACTCGGCGCAGTTTCGCGAGGCGCTGACCGGGCAGGGCATCGACTTCGAGACGGTGCGAGCCTCGCTCAAGCGGCAGCAGCTGATGCTCCGGCTGCTGCAATACAAGGTGAAGCCGCGCAAGGTGAGCGACGAAGAAGTGCAGTCCGCCTACGCGGCCATGGTGGCCGAGGGAGAGGCCGAAGTGCGCGCGCGGCACCTGTTCATCGCCGCGCCCGATGGTGCGCCGCCGCAGCAGCTGGAACGGGCCAAGCTGAAAGCAGAAGAGGCGCTGCGGCGCGTGCAGGCTGGCGAGAGCTTCGCTCTGGTCGCGCGCGATCTGTCCGAAGGGCCGGGTGCAGCCGAGGGCGGCGACCTGGGCTACTTCCGGCGCGGGCAGATGCTGCAGGCAATCGATCAGGCGGCGTTCTCTCTCAAGCCCGGCGAGACTTCGCAGCTCATCCGCAATGGTGGCGAGCACGGCGGCTACCACCTCGTGCACCTCGAGGACCGGCGCAAGATTGCCGCCAAGCCGCTGGCCGAGGTGCAGGAAGAGCTCCGCAACAAGATCTCGAACGAGTCGGTCCTCAAGGAGCGCGAGCACTACCTGGCCTCGCTCCGCAAGAGCGCGCAGATCGACCTGAAAATGTGACGGTCGCCGTCTCCATGGGCGACCCCGCGGGGATCGGTCCCGAGGTGGTGGTGGCGGCGCTGGCTACGGCGCGCGCGCCGGCCGCGGTGGTCTACGGAGAACGGGCGGTACTGGAGCGCGCGGCGGCCCTGCGCGGGGTCGCGCTGCCTTCGCGCATTGTCGAGACGGCCGGCGGCGCGCTCGGCTTCGTCAACGCGGCGGTGGCAGCGGTGCAGCGCGGCGAGGCGCGGTCGCTGTGCACCGCACCGCTGTCCAAGAAGCGCGTGGCTCTCGGCTCGCCGGGCTTCGTCGGCCACACCGAGCACCTGGCCGCAATGACCTCCGCGCGCGTGGCGATGATGCTGGCGGGACCACGGCTGCGGGTGGTGCTCGCGACCAATCACCTGGCGCTGCGCGAGGTGCCGCTGCGCCTGAACCGCGAGCAGATCGCCTTCGTTGCCGGTCTCGCTGCGCGGGAGCTGAAGGCACGCTTTGGGATCGCGGCGCCACGCATCGCGGTGCTCGGGCTCAACCCGCATGCGGGTGACGGCGGCATCTTCGGTGACGAGGAGGAGCGCATCATCGCGCCCGCGATTGCCGACGCGCGGGCGGCCGGCGTCGACGCTACCGGTCCGCACCCCGCGGACGGGTATTTTCCCCAAGCGGCGCGGGGCGCATGCGACGCGGTGGTCGCGCTCTACCACGACCAGGGCCTGATTCCGGCCAAGCTGATTGACTTTCGGGAGACGGTGAACGTGACGCTGGGCCTGCCCTGGCCGCGCACCAGTCCGGACCACGGCACGGCCGAGGACATTGCCTGGAAGGGAGTCGCCGACCCCGAGCCGATGCTGCAGGCGTTGCTGCTCGCCGCCCGGCTCGCCGCGCAGTAAGGCTCCGCCAGGCCGAGTTGCCGCCTACTTGACGAGAGCTGCCGGAACGACTGCGGCGGCCGGCGGAACACCGATCGCAGGCACGGCGCTCTGAGGCACAGCGCGCGCGGGCGACACAACGGCAGGAGCTGCGACAACGGGCGATACGACAACGAGCGCTGCCGGCGCGGGGGCTACGAGAGCGGCGGGCGCAGGCTTCGACACAGGCGAAGGTTCGGCCCCCGCATTGCCCGTCCGGTCCAGCGCCGGGCCGAGATCCCGGTTCTCTACCGCGTTGTAGTTGCCCTTGGTGGACTGCACCGAGATGGACGCGAGCGCCCAGGCCGAGCCCGGCGGATCACCTGGCCGCAGGCCGTCGCTGTCGACCCAGGTGGTCTCGACCTTGGCCGCCTTCTTCACCAGGTCCTTGAAAGCCTGGTCGGGATCTTCGGTGTGCGAGAACTCGTCGACGGACAGCCCGGTCGAGGTCTGCACCAGGAGCTCATACGCCTGGACGTGGCTGCGCAGCGAGGTCGCGAGGTTGTCAATCGCAGTGTCGCTCGCGTTTTGCAGAGCATCCTCCGGTCGGAAAGTGGGGCCGCTGTATCCGGCCGCGAAGACCCTGGCCAGCGAGCGCGGAAGCTGGTCCAACCACGAGGGAGCGGCGGTCTTGCTGCCCGTGGTCCACGCCGCGGTGGTGGCCTGCGTGGACACGCCCTTGCCGCGGGCCGAGTCGACGTCGATGACCGCAAGCGCCCAAACCGAGCCTGCTTCATCGCGGGAGCCGGCCTCGTCCACCCAGGTGGCCTCGATGCGCGAATTTTGCATGACCACGTCCGACGCTTCCTTGTTGACCTGGACGGTGTGGTCGCGCGCGTTTGTCTCGACGTTTTCGCCGAGGAACTCAACGTGGCTGGCGAGGCTGAGCGCGAGCTTGCCGCGCGCGTCCTCCGCAGCATTGTTGAGGGCGTCCTGCGGCCAGTAGGTCGGGCCACAGCGGCCCACCGAAAAGAGCCGCCCGCGCGCGTTCTCAGGCAGCTTGTCCACCCAGACCGGTGTCGGGGTGGCCTTGGCTAGCGGGCGGCCCCAGCGATTGATCGGCTCCGCGGGCTTGCGCGGAATGCTCCCGCACGCGGCGAGGCACACGGGTGCAACAAGTGCGAGCAGACGAAACGACACCATGGGGGTTCCCCTCGAAACGACCGCGGGCCGGCCAATTCGATTGGCCGACCCGCGAACAACTGTACCAGTGCTGGATGCCCTTAAGCTATGGAGCCGCTACGGAGCCGCTACGGAGCCGCCATGGAGCCAGTTACGGGGCCGGCTGCCCGGCGGCGTTGTGCTTGGCTTCTTCGGACGAGAGCTCGTCGAAGGCCTTGTCAGCGTTGGCGCGCACGGCGTCGCGAACCTTGGCGTTCAGCTCCTTCATCTTGTCGAGACCGTTCTTGAACTGCTCCATGTCGAGCTGGGCCAGCGCGTACTCGGTGCCGTCGTTGTCGACCCAGTGGTCGACGATGGGCGCGCCCGAGAGCTCCATCTGCGAGTACGTCTTCAAGGCCTGCGAGACGTGCTGCTCTTCGCTGGAGGCGCTCATGTCGCCGGCCGTGGTGGACGCCATGTAGTCCTTGTTGAGGACCGAGACATAGGTGTCCAGTGTCTTGGCGATTTCCGCGCGCGCGCGGGAATCAGAGGTCGAGCGGCTCATGGCCCGGTTGCGAATGCCGCTCGCGATGCCGACGCCGTAGAAGACCTTGCCCTTCTCGCCACCGAAGGCGCCCGAGCCGCGGTTGACCCAGTCAGGGCCGTTCGCGTGCAGGATCTGGTTTGACATCTGGGGCTTGCTGTCGCCGCCGCAGGCAACCATCGCCAGCGTCGCAATCGCCATTCCGAGAATCTTCTTCACTTGCACCCTCCGTTGCCGCGGCGGTTTAGGCCGTCGCGAGATTGATTTATTTGCAGCTAGAGACCGGTATTTTCCTTCGCTACCAGCGCTGCCGCAAGTTCGTTGCCTGCATTGATTCCCGCTTCGCTCGCTGCTGCCTGCTGCGCTGCCTCGGGAGTGCGCCCGACTCCCTTGGCCTGCTTCTGCGAGGACGCGACCACCGCGCCGCTCCGGGCATCCATAGCCCGGACGTCCAGCGAGGCATTCGCGGCCACTTGTGAGAACACCCTACCACCTGGCGTTGCGATTGCTTTGACGACGATCACCCAGGGCATCCCGTCGCTCTTGGCCTGCGCCATCGCCGCCGCTTCGTCCGTCGATGCCGCGGCGCTCGCGCTGAAGCCCTTGGCCGAGAGAGCCTGCATCACGGAGCCTGCGACCCAGTCGGGCGCAATCACGACCGCGCGGCGCGCCCGGCTCTGGACCTGCGCCGCCGCGTCCTCCGCCACCTGGCGCAGCCGGCCCGAGGTGGAATAGTCCTTGTCGCCGGTGGCGATGTTGGCCGCGAGCGGCTTCATCTGCGCAACGACATCGCGATAGCGAACCAGCGCGGCGAGCAAGTTGCCCTGCTTCTCCTGCGCCTGCGCCTCGCGGAGCCGCGCCAGCGCCGAGGAAGCGGTCTGTTTGGCCTCGTCGTCCTGCCGCGCCCGCTCCCGGGCGATCTCGACCTTGGGCAGCTTCAGCAGCACCCAGACGTCGTAGCGGTCGATGGTGCCCGAGCCCGACTCGCGCGAGATCTTTTCGTAGTAGACGTCAGCGAGCTCGGCCGAGCGGATCACGGCCTGCGCGCGGCTGCGGATCTTGTCCGAGGCCTTGTTCTCGGACTCCTCGGTAGACATGACGTCGTTGTGCTCGGCGCTGATCTCCACGCCGATGTATTGCGCCGCCTGGTCGCGCGCGGCGGCCATGGCGGAATCCTTGCCCTCGTCGAGCGAGGCGGATCCTTCCTTGGCGCCGGTGAAGTAGAGCGCATCCGCGTCCTTGGGCGCACGCGCCATCCAGGCGGGCGCCTTCGGCGAGCTGCTGGTCTTCACCGCCGCGAGCTTCTCCGGTCCGCACGCCGCCGCACCAAGGGCCAGCGTGGCGGCGGCGAGGAGCGCCGAGCGGCTACTTGCCACCGGCGGCCTCGGTCGACGAAGTCTGCTCGGCCAGCCTTTTCGCGTCGTCCTGCAGGCGCTTGATGTTGTCCAACTCGCCCAGCATGTCGCGGTCATTCGACATGGTGTAGGCCTTGTTGATCATATCATTCGCCTTGGCGTAGTCGCCCGCGTACTCGTACGAGAGGCCCAGGTTCCAGTAGCCCTTGGCGATCTGCGCCGGCTTGAGCTTGAGGTTCTTCTCCGAGTCGGCGACGGTCTGGTTGAAGCTGTCTTGCGCTTTCTTCCAGTCGCCCCGCTCCGCCCAGCCGATGCCGCCTTCGAGCTGCGGCATGTCCCCGTCCTTCTGGAAGCTCGCGGTCATGTATTCCTGGTGCGGCACGATGGCCTTCATGAAACGGGCCAGGACCGCCTCACGCGCCTGCTTCTCCAGCGACGCGCGATCGATGGGCGACGGCATCTTGTTGTAGCCGCGGTTGGTGTCGTCGCGGCGCTCCTCATAGGTCTTCGCGATCACCAGCCGGCCCGTCGAGACATCCACTACTTTGAAGGTCGCGCGCTCGATCAGTTCGCCGTGCAGTTTGTGGATGGTGGTGACGTTGCCCTTGTCGTCCTTGGCGCTGTCCTGCGAATTTTCCTCGCGGTAGGTCTCGCTGGCGTCGCCGAAGATCATGGCTCCGGCGGTGACCACCCTGCCAAGCTTGGCGGCCTTGGCCGGGTCGGCCAGGTCCGTGGAAGAGAGCTGCAGCTCAGACAGGACCTTGTCCATATGCGTTCGGTCAACGACGCTGAAGCGCTGTGAGGCGACCAGCGACTCCTCCAGGCCAGCCGACAGCGGACCGTTCGCGTTGCCGGTCATCCCGCCGATGGCAACGCTGGCGTAGGGCGCCATGTTGATCTCGGCGGGCTTCATGACCGGCACCCGGACCTGAACGGTGCCGCAGGCGCACAAAGCGGGGAGCGCGCAGACAATCGCGCAGACATGCAAAGAGAGATTTTTCATGAGCGATATCCCCGCAAAGACGGTCGAGTGAGGGTACGATCGCTAACACCCTGAATAAGCAAGGGTCAATGTCCAAGTGCCCGTGGCCGCTTGCGGCCGCCTGTCTGTCACGGTAGCAGGAAGCACCGTCCGTTCACGAGGTTCCATGCGCATTCTTTCTCTAGCCCTTGCCTCCTCACTCGCTGCCAGTGCCGCGCAGCCCGACCCGCAGCACACCGTGGCCATCGGCGCGATCGACGCTCGCGGCGGGGCAACGGCCGAGGACGCGGCCGCGCTGAATGATGCGCTCACCTCCCAAATTGTAAATGACGGCCGGCTGCGTCTGGTCGAGCGGCAGCAGATGGCGAGGGTCATGAAGGAGCAGGCGCTCTCGCAGACGGGCGCGATGACCGACGAGGTGCAGGTCAAGCTCGCGCAGCTGGTCGGCGCGCGGTGGATCGCGGTGGGCGCTGTGCAGGGCAGGGGCAAGGGCCTGACTCTTTCGCTGCGCGCCATTGACTCCTCCACCGCGCAGGTAGTCTCGGCCGAGACGTTGAAGATCGGCAGCGCGGACCAGCTGGACGCCGGCGCGCGCCAGCTCGCCCGCAAGTTGGAAGACAAGTTGGTCGGCTCCGCGGGCGGTCCGGCCTCGGGTGCAGCCTCGGCCTCGGCGGACGTGGTCGGCGACTTCGATATCGGGCAGGTGAAAGACGCCGCA
The DNA here is from genome assembly GCA_025358085.1 of Deltaproteobacteria bacterium. GTDB lineage: Bacteria > Myxococcota > Myxococcia > Myxococcales > 40CM-4-68-19 > JANYKT01. Next base: position 41,762 of record JANYKT010000026.1, read on the forward strand.
CGGGACCTCGCGCGGTCGCTCTCCGTGCGCTTCCCAAAGATCTCCGGCAAGCTCGTCGACACCCTGCCCGACGGCACCGCCACCTGCTCGTTCGACAAGTCGCAGCCGTTTGCGGGTCAATTCTTCGAAGTCAGCGGCCACGACGAGGTGACCGAGAGCGAGAAGAAGAAGGGCTTCTTCGTGCTGCGCAACATTTCGGCGACCGGCTGCGGCGGGAAGCTGAAGCGTGACGGACCCGGCGAGATCTCAGCGGGCGACGCGCTGGCTTCGATGCCGATCAAGATCTCTTTCGCGCTGCTCGAGGCGGGCGAAGGTGCGCAGCCTGAGTTGGCGAAGCTGCTCTCGGAGGGGACCCGCAGCGCGCTCAAGACCACGCCGCAGTTCAGCCTCACCGAGCAGGGCCAGCTCACCGCGCAGGGCCGCGTGTCGGGCCCGCGCGGTCACCGCGTGGTCGAACTGCAAGTCGTCGACAAGAGCGGCAACGTGGTGCAGCAGCTCGAGCTGTCCGGCTCGTACTGAGCCTTTGAGCAATCGTCGCTAGACGTTGAACATGAAGTTCATCACGTCGCCGTCCTGCACCACGTACTCCTTGCCCTCGACGCGCAGCGCTCCCTTGGACTTGGCCGCCGCCTCGCTGCCGAACTTGAGCAGCTCGTCCCAGCGGATCACCTCTGCCTTGATGAAGCCGCGCTCGAAGTCGGTGTGGATCACCCCGGCCGCCTGGGGCGCGCGCGCTCCCTTGCGCACGACCCAGGCCCGGCATTCGTCTTCACCGGCAGTGAAATAGCTCTGCAGCCCGAGCAGCTCGAAGCCCTTGCGCACCAGCTTGTTGAGGCCCGGCTCGGTCAAGCCGACCGTCTCGAGAAATTCTTTCCGATCGCCCACCGGGAGTTGCTGGATCTCGGCTTCCACCTTCGAGCAGATGGCGACCCACTGCGCGCCCTCGCCGGCGGCCAGTGCGGCGACCTTCGCCACCAGCGGATCGCTGTCGATGCTGCCCAGTTGCGACTCGTCGATGTTGGCGACGTAGAGCACGGGCTTCGAAGTGAGCAGGAACAGCTCGCGCGCGCGCGGCTTCTCTTCCTCCGAGAGCACGACGCTGCGAGCGGGCCGGCCGGCGTCGAGCGCGATCTTGAGCTTGTCGTAGACGGCGACGTCCGCCTTGGCCTCATCGCCCGGCTTTCCCGGCTGCTTGGTCTCCTTGATGCGGCGGTCGCGCTTCTTGTCGAGCGTCTCGAGGTCCTTGAGCGCCAGCTCGGTGTCGACCACTTCCTTATCCCGCAGCGGATCGACGCTGCCATCGACGTGGACGACGTCGCCGTCCTGGAAGCAGCGCAGCACGTGCGCCACCGCATCGACCTCGCGGATGTTGCCGAGGAACTGGTTGCCCAGGCCTTCGCCTTTGGACGCGCCCTTGACGAGGCCCGCGATGTCGACGAATTCCAGCGCCGAGTAGGTGGTCTTCTTCGGCTTGTAGAGCGCCGCGAGCTTGCCCAGCCGTTCGTCCGGCACCGGCACGATGCCGACGTTCGGGTCCTTGGTGGCGAAAGGATAATTCGCGGCCAGGACGCTCGCGCCCGACAGCGCGTTGAACAGCGTGCTCTTGCCCACGTTGGGAAGTCCGACGATGCCGATAGCGAGGCCCATAAGGGCGCGGGATCTACACCATCTGGGCCGCGCGCGCTGCGGTCT
>JANYKT010000108.1 GCA_025358085.1 Deltaproteobacteria bacterium
CCCCAGCCGTGCTGCGCTACATGCTGGACAGGGCGGGCACGTTCTTCGAGCCCTCGCTGCTCAAGTACTTCGTTACCTGCATTGGCATCATTCCCATCGGTACGCTGGTGTTGCTCGACACCGGCGAGCTCGCTGTGGTGCTGCGGCCCGCCCTGGATCGGGCGCACGCGGAGCGGCCATTCGTGCGGGTCATCTGCGACGCGGCATCGACGCCGCTTGTGCCGCCGCTCGAGGTCGATCTATCGGACCCTGATTCCTCGCCGCCGCGAACGATCGTCAGACTGATCGACAATACGGAATATCACCTCGGCACCAGCCGCTACGTGATCGATTAATCCAGGCACACTGCGCATTTCCAGCCGGCGGCGCCCTCGCGCCGTGGGTCTGCAAGGGTCAGATTTCAAACTCAGCGTGCAGGCTTGCAGTCGGGTAGCTCCCTGAATGCCCCCGCCATCGCTAGTTTCAAGCCGTGCAGGGGGTCGCCACCGCTCGCTCGTTCGCTCGCCGGCTCGCCAGCCTGGCGATGTTGCTCTTGCTATCGAGTGTCGCCAAGGCCGAGAGTTTGCCCGCGCCAACGGCCCCGGCGCACTCGGGTCCCGCCCAGGTCCGGGTTCACGACCATGTCGCGATGACCTTCGCCGCACCCGACGGCTCGCGCACGCCCTCGCAGAGAGCCAGCGAGGCGAGCGAAAACCTCTCCAGCGTCATCGACAACGAGGTCCCCGGCGACGTCCTGATCGAGATGCATCCAGACTCCGCGCGGGTGCGGCTGGGCAACCGCGTACTGTTCCGGCTGGTCCCCGCGGACGCTGGCGCGGCAGGGCTGAACGAGTTCGCGCCGCGCGTGCAGGCGTCGTTGGAGGACTTCCTCCGCACCGAGCGGCAGCGGGCGCGCCTGCAGACTGGAGTCTTGCGCGCGAGCCTGGTGGTCTTCTTCGCGGTGCTGGGGTTCCTGCTGCTGCGCCTCCTGCTCAAGGCGCTCAGCACCGTCGAGCAACGTCTCACCCGCCAGAAGGACGCAGCGGGGTTGCCGGACGATCTGCGCCGGCTCGCGCGGGGCCCATGGCGCAACGTCGCGCTGGTCGGGCTGGCGGCGCTGCGGCTCTTCGCTTCCATCGCTGCGGCGCTCATCGTCCTGCTCGCCACGTTGTCGCTCTTTGAGGGCACCCGCCCCTGGCGCGACCGCCTGGCGGCCGGTGTCAGCGACCCGTTCATCGCCTTCCTCCACCGGCTCGGCGGAGCGTTGCCGAATCTGCTCCTGCTCACGCTGCTGCTGCTGGTGCTGCGGGGCGCCTGGCAAGCCATCACGCAGTCGTTCGCGCGCGCCGCCGCCACGCCTGCGGCCGAAGGCGGCATCGATCCCGAGCGCGTGTACGTCCTGCGGCTGCTCGCCCGGGCCGCGCTGCTGCTCGGCGCATTCCTGCTCTTGCCGCTCGTGATTGGCGGCAATGGCGGATTGCTTGCGGCGCTCGGCCTGGTGGCCGCTGGCGCTGCCGCGCTCGCCTTCGTGCCGCTCGCCGCCACCGTCGTCGTGGGTGCCTGGGCCCAGCTCGGCCGCGAGTACCGCGCTGGCGAGTGGCTCGGGTTGCGGCTCTCCTCCGGTCTCGAGGTCACCGGCGAGGTGGTCTCGGTTGACTTCACTCACTTGCGCCTGGTGCCCGAGAACGGCGGCGACGTCCGTATCCCGCACCTGGCGCTGCTGTTCACGCCGGTCGTGCACCTGCCGATGCACCGCGCCCTGACGGTTGAAATCCCGGTCGACCGCGCGTCGCTCGCCGCCCCCGACGCCCTCCGGCAGCTGCAAGCGGCAGCGCGCTTCGTGGCTGAACAGCACGGACTCGAGACCGCGCCGGTCGTGCTCCTGCTCGAGTTCACCGCGGTGCTAACCCGCTTCAGCGTGGGACTTCCGGGTGCGCCTGAGTCGCTGCGCAATGAGCTCTTGCTCGCGCTCATTGAAGCAACCACTCACGCCACCAGCGGCGCTTCCTCCTACGCATGACCGCGCTTTTGCCGCTGGTGCTGCTCGCCGCGATGGCGGGCGCCGCGACGCTCCTGCTGGAACAGGGCGGCCGGCGCGGCTACGGCTGGGTGACCGGCTCCGAGTTCGCGCTGGCGGGCATCTTCCTCGGTCCCTTTGGAATCGATCTTCTCTCCGAAGAACTCATCGGCCATGCCCGGCTGCCCATCGCGCTGGGCGCGAGCTGGGTCGGCCTGGGCCTCGGCTTGCGGCTCCGGCCCAACGCACTCGCGAAGGCGCCAGGACGGCACGTCGTGGCCAGCCAGCTGGAGCCGATCATTGCCATGCTGGTCCTGCGCGGGCTGCTGGAGGCGGGCATCCGGTTCTCCGGACTGCCGCTGTCGTCCATCGCCGCGTGGGCGCTCGCGGCGGCCGGTGGTGCCACCACGCGCGCCACCCTGGATTGGGCGCGGGCGCAGCGCGGGGCGCGCGGGCCGCTGACGGACGGGCTACGCACGCTGGTCACGCTCGACGATCTCCCGCCCTTGTTCGCGCTCGCCGCCATCTTCGCGCTGGTGCCCCCGCACGCGACCCGGCTGGTCAGCGCCTGGCAGCGCCTCGCCGCCACCGCGGGACTGGGCCTCGGACTCGCAGCGCTGGTGGTGCTCATCGTCGGCCGCCGCCGCTTCGTCCCCCAGCTCGCGTGGCTGGCACTCTTCGGCGCCTCGGCGCTGGGCACCGGCCTCGCGCAGGAGCTGACAGTGTTGCCGCTCGCCGCCACCTGCCTCTGCGGCGCCATCGTCGCGCGCAGCACGCGCCACGCCGACAAACTCGAGGAGGTCACCCGCAGCACACAGCGGCCGGTCATCCAGCTGCTGCTGCTGCTCGCGGGCGCGTCCCTGCGCGGTGGCCTCTGGACGCTGGTGGCCGCCATCGGCTTCGCGCTCCTGCGCTTCCTGGCCAAGACAATTGCCGGAGTGGCGGTGTCTCCACTCGTCTCGCCGCGGGGGCTGCGGGTCCCTTCACTAGGCCTCGGCATGCTCGGGGGCGGCGGCATCATCTTCGCCGGAGCCTTCAGCGCGGCCTTGGTGCTCGAGCCGTCCATCGGCACCCCGCTCCTCGCCGGCTCGGTCGCCATGGTCCTCCTCGGCGATCTGGTCGGTCCCAAGGCGCTCTGGTTGCTCTTGCGTGGGCGCGGCGAAGTGGCCGACCCGTCAGCCGCCGGAGCACCGCCGTGAACCTGCGCCGCGCCTCGCTGTTCGAGCTGGTCCGCGGGCTAGGCTTGCTGTTGGTGCTGGCCGCCCTTTTGACCAGCGTGCGCCTGGTCGCGCCGGCGCGCGATGTCGCCTCGTCCACCCTGCTCGGCCTCGGCATCCTCATCTTTGGCGGCTATATCGCCGCGCACCTCTGCGAGAACCTCGGGCTGCCGCACCTGACCGGCTATATCGTCGCGGGCCTGGTGCTCGGCCCGAACACCCTGGGCTTCGTCTCCGAAGATACGATTCAAGGATTGCGACCCACCAACTCGGTGGCTCTGGCGTTGATTGCACTGACGGCAGGCGCCGAACTCTCCTTTGGCCTGCTCCGCCGCGGCGCGCGTTCATTGGGTTTCGCCATCGGGGCGCATCTCTTGATCGTCTTGCCGATGACCTTCGCCGCGCTCCTGGCGCTGCGGCGCTTCCTGCCCTTCTTGCAGGCCTTGCCGATTGCCGGCGCCGCCGCGGCCGCGCTGCTCTGGGCCGTGATCGCCATGTCTCGCTCGCCTTCGTCCACGCTCGGCGTCATCAGCCAGCTGCGTCCCGCCGGGCCGCTGACAAGGCACGTGCTCTCGGTCGTCATCACCATGGATCTGGTGGTGCTGATCTCCTTCTCCATCGCGCGTGTGCTTGCCGCGATGGCGATTGAAGGCGGTAGCGCGAATCTTTCGGCGCTGGAAGAGCTGGGCACCACCCTGACGGGCTCGCTCGCCTGCGGAACCACCGTGGGGCTCGTCATCGCTCTCTGGCTCAAGCTGGTGAAGCGGCAACTCTTACTCTTCCTGCTGGTGATTGCTTATGCCGGTACGCAGCTCGCGGGATACTTTCATTTCGAGCCCTTGTTGCTCTTTCTCACCGCTGGTTTCGTGGTCTCCAACCTGACCGGCCAGGGAGAAGAGCTGATGGATCTGGTTGGCGCCGGCGGACAGATCGTCTTCGTTGTCTTCTTCGCTTTGGCGGGAGCGCATGTGGATCTGGGACTCGTCGTCCGGGTGTGGCCGATTGCCATTACCCTCTGGCTGGTGCGCGCCGTTGCTACGGTGATTGGCTCCCGCATGGCCGCCTCTCTCGCGGGCGACGGGCCTGCCGTGCGCCGCTATGCCGGCTTCTCCATGCTCTCGCAGGCCGGAACGACCATTACGTTATCGACCGCGGTAGGCGACCGCTTTCCCGCTCTGGCGGGATTGACCGCCATTGCGGTCGCCGTGGCCGCGCTCGACGAACTCACCGGCCCGCTGCTCTTCAAATGGTCCCTCGACCACTCCGGGGAAACAGGCAAGCACAAGGAGCACGCGCCCATCGAGGCGCATGCTTAAATATGGGGACACCATACACAATTCACCGTGCCAAACTGGTTGTTGGCACGGGTTGCGCAGGGTGTCCCCATTTTGTCGCGCGCGGCGCGGACCGGCGTTAGATCGCCGCCATGATTGACACTAAAGGGTATGCCGCGTTCGACCAGAAGTCCCCTCTCAAGCCCTTTGCGTTCAAGCGACGCGAGCCCGGCGAGAGGGACGTTCTCATTGATATCCTCTTCTGCGGCGTCTGCCATTCAGACCTGCACCAGGTGCGCAATGAGTGGGCCGGCTCGACCTATCCGCTGGTACCGGGCCACGAGATCGTCGGCCGGGTCGCCAAGGTCGGCAGCGCGGTGAAGAAGTTCAAGGAAGGCGATACGGTCGGCGTCGGCTGCTTCGTCGACTCCTGCGGAAAGTGCGACGCCTGCAAGCGCGGCCTGGAACAGTATTGTCAGAGCGTCGTCGCCACCTACAACACGCTCCAGGGTGATACGCCGACCTATGGCGGTTATTCGACTCGAATCGTGGTCACCGAGAGCTTCGTCCTCAAGATCTCGGCGAAAGAGAAGCTCGAAGGCGTCGCTCCGCTGCTCTGTGCCGGAATCACCACCTGGTCGCCCTTGAAGCATTGGAAAATCGGTAAAGGTCACCGGGTTGCGGTGCAGGGCCTGGGCGGACTCGGTCATATGGCGGTCAAGCTCGCGGCCGCACTGGGCGCGGAGGTGACGCTGCTCAGCACCTCGCCGTCCAAGAGCGTCGATGCGCAGCGGCTGGGCGCGCACCACTTCGTCGCCACGCGCGGCAAGGACGCGCTGGTCAAGCTCGCCGGTCATTTCGATTTCATCATTGATACGGTCTCGGCGCCGCACGACCTGGCCGCGCTGGCAGGGCTCTTGAAGCTCGACGCCACCCTGGTCCTGCTCGGCGTCCCTCCGGAGGCCGCGCAGCTTCCAGCGTTTTCGCTCATCGCCCAACGCCGCAGCATCGCCGGCTCGCTGGTGGGCGGCATCGCCGAGACTCAGGAGATGCTCGATTTCTGCGCCGCGAAAGGCATTACCGCCGACGTCGAGACCATTCCGGTCCAGCAGATCGACTCTGCCTATGAGCGTATGCTCAAAGGCGACGTTCGCTATCGCTTCACCATCGACGCCAAGAGCCTCCAGTAATACAACGGCGCGGTGCCGACTCTCCTCGCGCTCCTGCTGGCCGCCGCGCCCGCGATTGAGACCCTCAATCAATCGATTGCCTGGTACCGGGCTTATACGCCGCTGGTCGCGCAGGCGACCGAGCCGGGCGACGTGGTCTTCGCCGCCGACGGCCGGCAGGACGCGCTCACCATTCTCAGGCTCTCGTTTGAGTACGCGCGCGCCCAGACCGCGCTGTCGGGTTCTCCTCTAACGGGTCCCGCGCTGCCGAACGGGGCCGCGCTGGCGCAGCAATTCAATGACGCGGTCGCGCAGGTGCAGACAGCGAAAGCGCAGGCGGCCCGACTCACGGCCGCGGCCGCGGCTGGCGGCGCGAAAGACCGCCAGCTCGTGCAGCAGCAGCTTGCCCAGGCGCGCGCCGAGCTTGACCTCGCCGAAGCGCGCGAGGACACGCTCAAAGCCATGGTCGCCTTCCAGCCAGCGAGCGGAAAGCAATCGGAGCAGATCGAAGAGCTTTTGCGCTCGCTTCCGGAGTTGCGCAACACCGCCGCCCAGGGCCCCGCGCCGCAGGCCGCCCTGCAGGTCCCGAAGGCGCCGCCCAACGGCGTGCTCGGGCTGCTCTCCGGCGTCCTCAGTCTGTCGCGCAAGCTGCACGATGTCCACGGCGTCATCGGCAGCACCACCGCGCTGCGCGCGTCGCTCGAGAAGCTGCGCGCCAACCTCGCGGCCGAGCTGGAATCGACCTCGCGGGTTGCTGTTGCCTCGGGCGAGGGAGCGGCGCCTGCCGACCGCACGCGCGCGCTGCAGGAGGCCACCTCGCGCTATCGAAAAGTGGCCGCCGCGCTGCTGCCTTTGAGCCGCCAGCAGGTCCTGCTTGACGCTTTCCGCGCCAACCTCGCGCAATGGTACGAGGCAATCGACCATCAGGATGACGTGGAGCTTCGCGACCTGCTCCTCCGGCTCGGCCTGCTGGTGGTTGCCATCGTCGCCATTCTCGCGGCCTCGGATTTCTGGCGCCGCGCCACCTTCCGCTACGTGCAGGACCTGCGCCGGCGCCACCAATTCCTCGTGCTGCGCCGCGTGGTGGTGGCCGCCGTGGTCTCGCTCTTCATCGTCTTCGCGCTGGTGACCGAAGTCGGCTCGATTGCGACCTTTGCCGGCTTCATCACCGCCGGTCTCGCGGTGGCATTGCAGAACGTCATCCTTTCGGTCGCCGCGTACTTCTTCCTGATTGGCAAGTATGGCGTCCGGGTCGGCGACCGCGTCCAGGTCGCGAATGTCACCGGCGATGTCATCGATATCGGGCTGGTCCGCCTGCATCTGATGGAACTGGGCTCTGGCGGCCAGCCCACCGGCCGGGTGGTGGTCTTCTCCAATTCCTTCGTCTTCCAGCCGTCCTCGAACTTCTTCAAGCAGCTGCCCGGCTCGAATTTCAGCTGGCACCAGGTCAAGCTCACGCTCGCAGCCGGAACCGATTACAAGCTGGCCGAGCAGCGACTGATCAAAGCGGTTGAATCCGTTTACAGCGGATATCGAGAGGCCATCGACAGGCAACACCGGGATATGTCCGAGTCGCTGGCGCTGCGCATCGAGAATCCAAAGCTGCAGAGCCAACTCCGCTTCTCCTCTGACGGTCTCGAGATCCTCATTCGCTTTCCGGCGCCGCTCGCGCAGGGGGCGGCGGTTGACGATGCGATGACGCGAGCACTCGTGGAAGAAATCGCTGTCGAGCCGAGGCTGACGTTGGCGGGGGCGGGGGCGCCTACCATCCAGGCTCTTGTCTGAACTCATTTGCTTCTGGGCTTCTTGGGCTGGCGGTTCTTGAGAGGGGTCGCTCTTCTCCGCGGGCGATCCGGGTGTCCCGCGCACCCTCCTGGTGCGCTTCCGCGTGCGGGCGGTCCGGACTTCAGCCCGCGCTGTCCGGGGCGGCCGCGCAACGTCGGGCGCTGCAGGACACCCGGCCTCGCCCGCTCAGCGGCGCCTCCCGCGAGAGCGCGCGGTCTCTGGATCTCCCCGCGCGTGGCCCCGCACCTCGCGACAGGGGGCGGGCCGGGGATCTCTCTTCTTCTAATCAGGTCGGCACCCCGGGGCGGACTATCGGGGATGGGAACGCAGCAAGGCAACGTCGGAGGCGGCCCGAAGAGGTCGCCGCTGCTGCGATCCACGAGCGAGCGGATCTTGTGAAGCAGGTCCACGCCGTCTCGTAGTTGAGGCCGTGCGGCCGCGCGATCTCCTGGGCCGAAAAGCCACTTTTACTCGTCACGAATCGCGCGATGACTCGAAACCAGAGAACGAGTGGTTTGCGCGTGCCCTGAAAGAGGGCGCCCTCTGTCAGCGACACCTGATGATTGCAGCGCGTGCACCGGTCGAGCGGCCGAGTCTGCAGCTCCCACGCGCGCGCTGCCCCACAACGCGAACCTCGAAACCCGTCCAGCCACCGCTGCGCTCTCAAAAATCCGATGCAGTCCGCCTCGGTCGCGAAGCGGCTTCGAACTCCACCATCGCCGTCGGAAACTCCATAGCTGCCTCCTGCGAAGCAGCCTACAGATCCCCTCTGACACCGCGGGTAGTGGGGACTTGCTGACTCGCCATGATTCGCCACAGCCAGCGCGAGGTGCGGCGCCACGCCACCGGAGATCCAGACCCCGCGCGCTATCCCCGCAGGCGCCGCCAAGCGGGCGAGGCCGGGTGTCCTGCGGCGCCCGACGTTGCGCGGCCGCCGCGGACAGCGCGGCTCACCGTCCGGACCGCGCTCCCGCGGAAGCGCACCAGGAGGGCGCGCGGGACATCCGGATCGCCCGCGGAGAAGAGCGCTCCCTATCAAGCGCGGGAACAGATCGCCGGCTAACCCTCAGCGGAACAACGCCATTGATTTCTTCACCGTTTCCCAGATGCCCCAGAGGAGCGGGATACCAACGACGAGCCAGGCAAAGGCGATGGCCACGGGCGAGCTGTGCTGGGTCTCATTCATTGCATCACCTTTTCATGGAAGCGCGAGTCGACCGGCGTGACCAGCGCATTGCAGATGAAGCCCAGCGCCAGGAAGCCGACCAGGATGATCATCGTCCTATCGTAAGACTGCGCGAGAGGCACGCCGTGCGCCACCTGGTAATCGCGCATGAAGTTGATCAGCAGCGGTCCGACCACGCCGGCCGCGGACCAGGCAGTCAAGAGCCGGCCGTGAATGGCACCGACCTGGATGGTGCCAAAGAGATCACGCAGGTAAGCAGGGATGGTGGCAAAGCCGGCGCCATACATCGATATGATGACGCAGACGAGCGCCACGAAGAATGGCACGCTGTGCAGGCCGGCCGCTTTGGGAACCAGTGCATAGAGCAGCCCGCCCAAGGCGAAATAGATGGCATAGATGGGTTTGCGTCCCAGCTTGTCGGAGAGCGAGGACCAGAAGAAGCGGCCACCCATATTGAAGAGCGAGAGAAGGCCGACGAAGCCTGCGGCCGACGCAGCGCTGACGCCGACCGTCTGTTGAATCATCGGCGATGCGGTCTGCAGCACGCCGATACCGGCACTGACGTTCAGGAACAGTACCGCCCATAGAAGGTAAAATTGCGGCGTCTTGACGGCATTGGAGACAGTGACGTTGGCCGTAGTGATCAGCTTCTGCTGCGTGACTGGTTGCGTCCAGCCTTCCGGTTTCCAACCCACGGGCGGAATTCGCACGGTGAAGGCGCCGAACATCATGAAGATGAAATAGGCGACTCCCATGGTCACGAACGTCTCCACCACGCCGACGCTGACCGGGCTCGAATAGGCCTTCATCAGATTGACGCCGAGCGGAGAGCCAATCAAGGCGCCACCGCCGAAGCCCATGATTGCCATTCCGGTCGCCATGCCGGGCCGGTCGGGAAACCATTTGATCAGCGTCGATACCGGGGAGATGTAGCCGATACCAAGTCCGATACCTCCCAGCACGCCGTAGCCGAGAATCACCAGCCCGAAGACATGAAGCTTCACGCCCAGGGCCGAGACCAGGAAGCCACCGGCGAAGCAGCAAGCCGAGGCGAACATGGCTTTGCGCGGCCCGACCCGCTCGAGCCAGGCGCCAAAGACCGCCGCGGAGAGGCCGAGGAAGACGATGGCCACCCCAAAAATCCAGGCGACCGAAGTTAGTTTCCAGTCGTCCGGAGCGCTCTTGGTGATTCCAATCACCTTGGTCAGCGGAAGGTTGAAGACGGAGAAGCCATAGGCCTGGCCGATACAGAGATGGACGGCCAGCGCCGCCGGAGGGACCAGCCAGCGGCTGTGTCCGGGCGGGGCGATGATGCGCTCACGATCGAGGATTGACGCCATGGGTTCCTAGCTGCGCTTCCGGAGTGCGCTCTGGGTCGAAGGGGGCGATCTCCGTCGCCGGAGCGACGGTGATGACGACGGACTTGGAGGCAGGAGTATTGCTGGTGTGGGCGACTTGCTTTAAAGGCACCAGCGCGTTGGCTTCGGGGAAGTAGGTGCAGGCGCAGCCACGTGGAATCTCGTAGCCGACCACCACGAACCGGCGCACGGTCCGGGTCTCCCCGCGGAAGTGACTGGTGAGATCGACCACCTGCCGCTCGTGCAGGCCGAGCGCGGCGATGTCCTCGCGATTCAGCAGCACCACCCGCCGCTCGTTGGCGAGGCCGCGATAGCGATCGGCCAATCCATAGATGGTGGTGTTGTATTGGTCGTGGCTGCGGACCGTCATCATCAGCAGTTGCCCTGGCAAGAGCTGCTGCTTCGGCAAGGCATGAACGGTGAAGCGCGCTCTTCCGGAGGACGTGAGGAATACCCCGTCGCGCGGGCCATTCGGCAGGTAGAAGCCACCCGGAATGCGCACACGCTGATTGAAATCATTGAACCCCGGAATGACCGGCGCAATCAAATCGCGAATGCGGTCGTAGTCCGCGGCCAGCCACGCCCAGCGCATTTTGGTGCGCGCATTCAGTGTGGCCTGCGCGATGCCGGCGACAATCGATGGCTCGGACCGCTGCTCCTCATTCAAAGGCCGCAGCCGCCCGCGCGACATCTGCACCACACCCATCGAATTCTCGGTGGTAACGAACTGCACCCCGGAGGCTTGCTTGTCGTGATCGGTGCGGCCCAGACAGGGCAAGATGAGCGCGGTCTTGCCGGCCACCAGGTGCGCGCGATTGAGCTTGGTCGAGATCTGCACGGTGAGGTCGGTGCGGCGCAGCGCCGCCGCGGTGAATTCGGTGTCCGGCGTCGCCGAGAGAAAGTTGCCACCCAGCGCCAGGAAGACGCGCGCGCGGCCGTCGTGCATGGCCGAGATGGCCTCGACCACGTCCAGCCCATGCGCACGCGGCGCGCTGATACCGGTGGCCTTGTCCAATGCAGCGAGGAAGGATTCGGCAGGCTTCTCGTAGATGCCCATGGTGCGATCGCCCTGGACATTGCTGTGGCCGCGCACGGGGCAGACGCCCGCGCCGGGCTTTCCCATCGCGCCGCGCAAGAGGAGCACATTGACGATTTCCCGGACGTTATCGACGGCGTTCTCGTGCTGGGTGAGCCCCATGGCCCAGCAGAAGATGATCCGCTCGCTCTCAATCAAGAGCTGCGCGAGCTCACGGATCTTTGCTTCATCAAGCCCGCTGCCTTTGACGATCTCGTCCCAGCCCACGCGCGCAAGTGCTGCTGCATACGCGGCGTATTGCTCGGTGCGCTCGCGGACGAAGGATTCGTCCACGCCGTTCGCCTCGATGATGGCTTTACCCAGGCCCTGCAGCAGCGCCACGTCGCCATTGATGCGGACCTGCAGGAACAGGTCGGCGAGCGCGGTCCCCTTGCCGAGGAGGTTGAAGACTTCCTGCGGGTGCTTGAAGGCAATCAAGCCCGCCTCGGGCAGCGGATTGACACTGACCACCTTGCCGCCCGCGCGCTTGGTCTCCTGCAGCGCACTCAACATCCGCGGGTGATTGGTGCCCGGGTTCTGCCCGATGACCACCACCACTTGCGCCTTGGCAAAGTCCTCGAGTTTGACCGTACCCTTGCCGATGCCAATCGTTTCCACCAACCCGCTGCCGCTCGACTCGTGGCACATGTTCGAACAATCGGGCAGGTTGTTGGTCCCGTATTCGCGGACGAAGAGCTGGTAAAGGAACGCGGCCTCGTTGCTGGCGCGGCCCGAGGTATAGAAGATCGCCTGATTGGGTGATTCAAGAGCATTCAAGTGTGTTGCGATCAGTGCATAAGCCTTGTCCCAGCGAATCGACTGGTAATGACTTGCACCGGGCAGCAACACCATCGGATGGGTCAGGCGGCCCTGCTTGCCCAGCCAGAAATCGCTGCGCTCGCCCAGCTCCCTGACCCCGTAGCGCGCGAAGAACTCCGGGCCCACCTCCTTCGCCGTTCCTTCCTCGGCAACGGCCTTGGCGCCGTTCTCACAAAACTCGGTCAGTGCGCGGTGGCCGTCGGGGTCGGGCCAGGCGCAGCCGGGGCAGTCGAAGCCGTCTTTCTGGTTGATTGCCAGCAACAGCTTCGTGCCGCGGATGGGCCCCGCCTCGCCCAGCGCGTGTCGCATCGATGAGAAAATGGCCGGGATCCCGCCCGCGACGACCTTCGGACTGCCCAGCTTGAGCGGCGCCAGGTCGGGGGGCGGTTGGGCGCGCACGCCGCGGGGGTCCTTGGATTCGTCAGGTACGGGCTTCTCGAGCGGCGGCGTTTCGACTGATTCGGCCATGGCTTTTCCATTACAGCGAGGGCGCTGCGTTGAGAGATCGCGGAAAGGTGTTCACTGTGCACAATGTCACAGACACACCGGAATTGGGGTATGTCCCCCGTGCAGGCTGCCGATGCCGGCAAGCCTGATCGCTCGTCAACCGGGCATAACGCCCCGCCCCCGGAGGTTGAGCGGTCATGTTCAACGGACTCCATCGACTCCTCTCGCGTGACCTGGCCATCGATCTCGGCACGGCGAACACGCTCGTTTATGCCCAGGGCCTGGGCATCATCTCCAATGAGCCGAGCGTGGTCGCGGTGCAGCACGACGCCCGCGGCGGAAAGCGCGTTCTCGCTGTCGGCAAGCAGGCCAAGGAGATGCTCGGCCGAACGCCAGGCAGCATCCACGCCATCCGGCCGATGAAGGACGGCGTCATCGCCGATTTCGAAATCACCGCGGCGATGTTGCGCTACTTCATTCGCGCGGCGCACAACCGCAGCACGCTGGTGAAGCCGCACATCGTCATCGGCATTCCCTCGGGTATCACCGAAGTGGAGCGCCGCGCGGTGCGCGAGGCCGCCGAAAGCGCCGGTGCGCGCGAGGTGCATCTCATCGAGCAGCCCATGGCGGCCGCCATCGGCGCGGGGCTTCCCATCAGCGAGCCGTGCGGAAACATGATCGTGGACATCGGCGGCGGGACGTCGGATGTCGCCGTGATTTCACTCTCCGGAATCGTCTACGCCAAGTCGGTGCGGGTCGGCGGCGACAAGATGGACGAGGCGCTCATCCAGCACGTGCGCCGCAAGTACAACGTGCTGATCGGCGAGCGCACGGCGGAAGCGCTCAAGCTCGGTATCGGCAATGCCTGGCCCGAAGACGAAGTGCGCACCATGGACATCCGGGGACGCGACATGGTGGCCGGGGTGCCGCGCACGCTGACGCTCACCTCGGACGAGGTTCGCGATGCGCTCGCCGACTCGGTGCGCGCCATCGTCGACGTGGTCAAGGTCGCGCTGGAGCGGACGCCTCCGGAGCTGGCGGGCGACATCGCCGACCGCGGCATCGTGCTGGCGGGCGGAGGCGCGCTGCTGAAGGGGTTCGATCAGCTGCTGCGCGACGAGACGGGATTGCCGGTGGCCGTGGCCGAGAACCCGCTCGAATGCGTGGTGGTCGGCGCAGGCAAGGCGCTGGAGAACAACGGCATCCTCCACCGCGTCAGCTCCCGCGGCGCGGATGCTGGCGACCTCCGCGCCGCCTGAACAAGAATCTGGGGACACCATACGCATTCCGGGGTGCCGCCTGCCATGAACACGCTGCGCTGGATGCGGGTCGGCGGCGACACGGCATTCGCCGCGGGCGCCGTGCTGCTGGTGCTGTTCGTCGCCGGGCTTGCCACCGGGCATGGCGTGCGGCGGCCACGCGAGCTGGTCATGCCGGCTGACTCGCGCTCGCGAAAGTCGCCCCGTAGCCGGGCCGCGCTCGCGCTTCGAAAATCGGCGACCGCATGATCCTGGAGACTCCTCCGCCGGCGGGGCCGGGCTCACTTGGCGGGGGTCGTACGGTTCGTACGAATCGGTCTCCAGATTGCTCGTTTCAGAGCGCTCAAACCGCTCAATTCGTACGAACCGTACGACTGCCGCTGGAGGCCCTCCCTACTCCTGGCGGTAAGCCAACCTGAACATCCTCGAGAAGCCTCGTCGTTACACGAGGAGCTCGCCGGATTTTGGAGCGGGAAGCGGGATTCGAACCCGCGGCCTCCAGTTTGGGAAAGTACGAAAGGGGGATCGCAGGGGTCAACAGGCTTCACAAGTCGTTGTAGTGGCTCAATCCGCAGACGAAGCGCCGTTCCAATGGACCCCTCGGGAAGCCACGTTTTCGAAGCCTTTTGCTTCCCCCTTGCTACCGGATTTCCCGACTACACTGACAGTGAAGGAAGTGGCAGCTCAAAGGGCCTTCTGTGGCAGCGGCCGGGTCGTTTGACTGCCACGCATCCGATAGCTACACTGTAGCTAGTGAAGATCTCGCCAGACGGCAGCCTCGACGGATGGCTGTCCGCGATCATCGGAGCGGCCGGCCAATTGGACTGGGATGCTGGCAACCGCGTCAAGAACCGAAAGCACGGGGTCGAGTCATCCGAAGTCGAATCGCTCTTCCACCGCACCATCTTCCTCGCGGGCCGGCGCACGACGAGCCGCGCTGGCTGCTTCTCGGAGAGACCGATGCTGGGCGTCGGCTGGCGCTGATCTTCACCCGCCGCGGCAACCGTCTCCGGCCGATCAGCTGCCGGCCGATGCGGCGCAACGAAAGGAAGCTCTATGACGAAGCGAAGCTCGAAGGCAGTTCGGAGGAAGGCCGCTAAGCGCGACATCCAGGTTGAGGAGTTCGACAAGCGGGATCTCGGAGAGGACATCCGGGCAGCCGGTGGTCTTCGAGCAACCCGCAAGACACTTCCGACCTCGATCGTGCTCGAACAGGACCTGATCGACAAGCTGCGCACGAAGGCGGCGAAGCGGGGACTGGGCTACCAGACTATGTTGAAGGTGATTGTCCGGGAGCACGTCGACGAGTACTGAATGATCTTTTCTGTTGCCCTTTGTACCGCCGCCACCCGCGTTGTGGAATGCGCGCGAGCGCATCCATCGCGCTGCAGACGCGATAGTCGAGGGTCCGACTGATCCAGCCGGGCCAAACAGCCAGGACTCGTAAGGGGATGAATTGGAGCGGGAAGCGGGATTCGAACCCGCGACCTCCAGCTTGGGAAGCTGATGCTCTACCAACTGAGCTATTCCCGCCCGGCGTTCGTCTTATTCGCGAGTCGTAGCCGCGTCAAGAACGCATTCGCGACAACTTTTTCGTGCTTGCCGTGATTCGCGAAATGAATGTCGCAGGTCACTCGACCACCAGCGTGTACGGCTGCGTGGCGCTGGCGTCCTTGTTGGCGGGGCTCGAGACCTCGACGGCGTAGTCGCCCTCTTTCAGCGGGACCGAAAGGATCTGCTCCTCGCCTTCACCCTTGATGGCGTTGGCGCTGCCGATGGTCTCGGCGGCAGCGCCTTTGAGCTCCAGCAGGCGCAGCATGAGATCGACGCCGCGCACCGCCGAGAGCCGCACGCTGACCGGCGCGCGGCCCGCCTCGACGTGGAAGCGGAACAGGTCCACGTCGCGACGCGGCCAGACATAACCTTTCAGCGTGGCCGGGAGCGCGATGGGCTGAGCGCTGGCGACGTCGTTGTTGGGCTCGCGCTCGATCGAGCCGTCGTCGGGCGAAAGCGTCGCGGTGAGGTGGTAGAGCGTGTCGCGGTCCTCGCCATCGCGCACCCGCTTGCCGCCAGAGTCGCGCGTGGCCGACTCGATCTTGATGAAGCTGTCGCCAGCGGGCACGCCCACCGCGGGAAGGACTTCGCCCTCGCGGACACCGCCCTCGTTGGCGCGGGCGAGGAGGCGCGGCTTGTCGCCTGGCTTCGCAGAAGCAGGAGCCCAGACCGATAGCTCGACGTCAGCGCGCTCCAGGGGGGAGACCTCGACGTGGAGGATCATCGGCTGCGCGGCGCGCAGGCGGTACCAGTCGGTGTCACCCGAAGGAGCGAGCCAGCCGGAGGCAGTGCCGTCCAGCGGCGAGGCGTGTGCCGGGTCGTCGTTGGGCTCGAGCTCCAGGTCCTTCGGGCCAATCTCGAGATTCGCCGTCAGCGTGTACGGAACGCGCGGGTTCGCGGGGCGCTTCTTGCCTGGCCACGATGATTTGAGGACAAAGTAAAAGCCGCCCGAGGAGGCTGGCGGCGGGACAGCGGCGGAACCGGAGCCGGCGTCCGGTGGCGACTCCGAGCCAGTCGGGGACGCCGGAGACACGGGTGGCGCGGCGATCGGCACGGCCGGTGGTTCGGGCGGCGCGGATGGTGGCGCGGCGATCGGCACGGCCGGTGGTGCGGGCGGTGCGGATGGTGGCGCGGGCGGTGGTGTCGCGGGCGGTGTCGCGGGCGTCGCGCCGAGCGACGAGCCACCGTCCGCGGCTGGATTTGAGATCCCTGGATCCGCACCTGCACCGCCCGTTGTGACCTCGCTCGGCCCTGCGTCAACGGACTCGCGTGCGGCTGCCCGACCTGCGTCGGGCGACAGAACCGTCGCCTGAAGTGCGGGCAAAGCTTTCGCGTCCCTCGCCTCAGGCACCCCGAGCTGCAGGGAGAGGTCGCGCACGAAAATGCCGTCGCCCGCCGCCGCCGCGCGGAAAGTCGCCAGCAGCGCGCCGTCCGAGAGCGCCCGCACTTCCAGCTCCGGCCGCACGCCGTCGACGCCGCTCACCTCGACCCGCAGGAATTGACCGGGCACCGCCACCGGGACCGCGAGCCGATACCAGTCCTCGTCCTCGCTCGAGCCGTAGGTCCCGCTCATCGGCTTGCCGGCGCTCAGGACCGTCGCATCGACGGCGCGATCGTTCGGCTCCAACTCGGCGGAAGCGGAAGGCGGCCCGCCCAGCACGGTCAGCTCGTAAGCGCCCACCGCGCCCGATAGCTTGATGAAGCAAGCCTCGGTGCACGCCACCGCCGTTACGAAGCCAGGCTCCGCAGGCGACGCGCGCCCGCGCAGCACCCGGTTGCGGTCGCGATCGAGCACCTCGAAAGAGAGCTCCGACACAGCCGGCGCGAGCTCGAGGTGCAGCGCCACCGTCACGCCCGGCCCCGGCGAGAGCCGATACCAGTCCTCGTCCCGCGAGCTATCGATCGCGCCCGCCACCACCGTGCGCAGAGAGACCAGCTGCTGCGGTCTCTGGAAGTCGTTCGGCTCGTGCTCCTGCACGCGCACCGGGGGCAGATCGGCGGCAGCCACCGGGGCGGGAGGAGGAGGGACCGGCGCTTCAGCTCTACGGCACGCGCCCAGCGCGCACAGCGCCGCAAGAGCGACCCGCCGCATTACTTGCGAGGGCTGGCGGCGTGAATCTTCTTGGAGCCGTGCTCGGCGAACTCCCGGAAAAATTCGATGATGCCTTCCCTGAGTTCCTTCGCCGTCTCGGCTTCCTTGGCAAAGTCGTCCGACTCGAGCCAGATGCCGCCGCAGCTCTCGCAGGTCTCGTAGATGAGCGGGTTGCGGTTGTGCTGGCTCTCGACCGCGAGCAGCATCACCGCGTCCACCGGGCAATCGCCGGCGTCCTCTTCCGGATTGGCGCGCCCGCCCATGGCCTCGAGAGTGGGTAGGCCCGCATGCAGCAGGAGACGATTCAAATCTGCAACGTCGAGCCAAAGACCTCCGCACTCAGCGCAGCGGAAGAGGAGCTTCTGCTCTCCCTCGCTAAGTTCGGTCATCTCGACGTTGTCACGCGGGCAATCCATGGTGGTGTCACGCTCCAATCAACAGGTTTGCGCCCACACTAGCCTGATGCGAGCGAAGTCCTCAAGGCCGTTACGCTTTGATCCGGCGGATCCGGGCGCCGAGGCCTGCGAGCTTCTGCTCCAGCCCCTCGTAGCCGCGGTCCAGGTGATAGACGCGCTGGACGATGGTTTTGCCCTCGGCGCGGAGGCCCGCGAGCACCAGGGACGCGGACGCGCGCAGATCGGTCGCCATCACCGGCGCGCCCGAGAGCCGCTCGACGCCGCGCACCACCGCGGTGTGGCCGTCGACCGCGATGTCCGCGCCCATGCGGGCCAATTCCTGCACGTGCATAAAGCGATTTTCGAACACTGTCTCCACCACTCGCGAGGCGCCGCGCGCAACCGAAAGGCACGCCATCAGCTGCGCTTGCAGATCGGTCGGGAAGCCGGGGAAGGGAGCAGTGATGAAGTCCACCGCGTCGAGCCGCGCCGGTGCCTTGCAGCGCAGGCCGGCGGGTTCCTCGGTGATCGCGGCACCCGCCTCGCGGAGCTTGGCGATGGCTGCCTCGAGATCGACCGCGCGCGCGCCGCGCACCAGCACGTCACCGCCGGTGATGGCCGCTGCCGCGAGCAGCGTGCCTGCCTCGATGCGGTCAGGGATCACGGCGCGATCGAGCGGCCTGAGCGCAGCCACGCCCTGGATATGAATGGTCGACGAGCCCGCGCCCTCGATCCGCGCGCCCATGGATACGAGCGCCTCCGCGAGCGCCACCACCTCGGGCTCGCGCGCGCAGTTTTCCAGCACCGTCTCGCCGTCGGCCAGCGCGGCGGCCATGAGCAGATTTTCGGTACCGGTCACGGTCGGCAAATCGAAGAGGACGCGGCCGCCGCGCAGCCGGCCGTCGGATTGCGCCTCGACATAACCGTGCGTCAGTTCAATGCGAGCGCCCAGCGCCTGCAGCGCCTTGAGGTGCTGGTCGATGGGCCGGGCGCCGATGGCGCAGCCGCCCGGCAGCGAGACCCGCGCACGCCCGCAGCGCGCCACCAGCGGACCCAGCACCAGCACCGACGCGCGCATGGTCTTGACCAATTCGTACGGCGCTTCGGGATTGCTCAAGTCGGTCGCGTCGATGCTCAGCGTGCCGCGGTCAGAGGAGACTAGAGGACCCATGTTGGCGATCAGCCGCCCCATGGTGCGGATGTCCGCCAGGTCCGGGACGTTGCGGAAAGTGGAGCGGCCGGGAGCCAGCAGCGCCGCGGCGATCTGCGGCAGCGTCGCGTTCTTCGAGCCGGAGACAGTCACCTCTCCGTGCAGCGGCCGGCCACCTTCGATCTCGATCGAATCCATGATTTTCCTATATCGCGCGCGCGACGACGTGACGATCGAGGCCAGCCAGATCTTTCACCACCCGCGCATCGCGCAGGCCCGCGCTCAGGCAAAGAGCGATCACGGCTTGCGCCTGCGGCGGATCGAGCTCGGTCCCGAAGAAGCCGCCGGGCAGCAGCCACTCGTGCACTGCGGCGAGGATGCGCTGCAATATTTCAAGCCCCTCGTCGCCGGCGAAGAGTGCCTGGTGCGGCTCGTGGTCCAGGATCTCGGGCGAAAGCGTAACGCTGTCGGCGTGCGCGATGTACGGCGGATTTGCCGTCACGGCGGCATAGCGCACCGGCTCGGGCAGGGCTTTGAAGAGGTCGCCGCGGAACACCCGGACACGCCCGGCCGCATGGCGCGCGCCGTTGTGCTCGGCCGCGCTGGCGGCGGTCTCCGCGATTTCCACCAGGTCGATCAGCGCATCCGGCCGCTCCGCCGCGATGCTGACGCCGACAGCGCCGGAGCCGGAGCAGAGATCGAGCACGCGAATCGGGCCGCCGCCTTCCGGACCCAGCGACTCGAGCGCGAGCTGCACCAGGATCTCCGTCTCCGGCCGCGGGATGAACACGCCCGGCGCGACCGCGAATGGCCGGCCGTAGAACTCCTTTACTCCCAATATATACGCCACCGGCTCTCGCCGTCCGCGCCGCTGGATGAGCGCCTTGAACTTCGCCAGCTCTTCCTCGCCGAGCGGCTTGTCGAAATCAATATAGAGGCGCGTCCGATTGCAATTGAGCGCGCTCGCGAGCAGCAGTTCCGCGTCGAGCCGCGCGCCCTCCACGCCCTTCTTGCCCAGCCAGTCTCGTGCCCAGACGAGCAGCGAGCGGATGGTCCAGGGTTCTGAGCCGGAGCCGGCGGGCATCTTTTACGGCATCCGCGCCGAGACCACGCGCAGCACGCCCTCGCCGTCTTGGTGCGCGCGCGTCTCGCGCAGGCCCTGCGCGGTCAGGAGCGCGATCACCTTCTCGATCTGCGAGGGGTCGCACTCCTGCGCGTAGGTGGCCTTGGGCGCAAGCCAGCGCGGCAGCTCGGCGATGATTCGCCGGACGATGTCGAGACCGTCCGGTCCGCCGAAGAAGGAGACCACCGGCTCGTGGTCGATCACCTCCGATGGCAGCACGGTTCCGTCGGGCACCCACGGTGGATTGGCGGTAACTACATTGTACTTGCGACCGCGCGGCAGCGGGTCGAAGAGGTCGCCGGCATAGGCCTGGTAGCGGCCCGGCACCACCAGCTCCGCGTTCTCGCGCGCGAGCTCGATGGCCTCGGCCGAGACGTCCGCCAGATCGACGTGCAGTCCCGGCCGCGCGTGCGCGACGCAGATGCCGGCGGCGCCCATCCCGCAGGCGAGATCGAGCGCGAATCCTTTTGCGTCCTGCGCCACGCCCTCGAGCGCCGCCTGGATGAGCACCGGCAGATCCAGCCGCGGAATGAAGCCGCGCCGGTCCACCTTGAAGCGCAGGCCCATCAGCTCCACCGCGCCGACGATGTAGCCGGTGGGCTCGTCCCCGAGTCGCCGCCCGAGCAGCCGGAGGAACTCGTCATGGACATGCAGGTCGACGGGCGCTTCAGGCTGCAGCCGGGCCGGAACGATGCCGAAGGCGTGCGCCAGCAGCTCGCGCGCCTCGGTGAGTGGACCCTCGCTGAAAAGCTCCGGAGCCGCGAGACGCCGCGCCGTCTTCTCCAGCAGCTCGCCGACCGTCATTGCGCGGCTTGCAGCGGCTTCTCCTGCTGCTGCCGAAGCGCCTCTGCCTGGAACCAGGTCCTGCATGCGTTGACCATGTCCTCGACGTCGCCGTCCATCACCGCGGCGAGGTTGTGGCGGGTGAGCCCGATGCGATGATCGGTGAGCCGGTCCTGCGGGAAGTTATAGGTGCGAATCTTTTCGCTGCGATCGCCGGTGCCGACCTGGCCGCGCCGGCTGATCTCGCGCTCGAGCCGCACCTTCTCGATCTCCATCTCGTACAGCCTCGAGCGCAGCATGCGCAGCGCCATGGCGCGGTTCTTCAGCTGCGACTTTTCCTGCTGGCATTTGACGATTACGCCCGACGGTTTGTGGGTCAGCCGCACCGCCGAGTCGGTCGTATTGACGCTCTGCCCGCCCGCGCCGGTGGACCGCATCACGTCCATCTGGATATCAGCCGGATTGATTTGGATATCGACCTCTTCGGCTTCCGGCATGACGGCAACCGTCGCGGTCGAGGTGTGGATACGGCCTTGCGCTTCCGTGGCCGGCACTCGCTGGAACCTGTGCACGCCGGACTCGTGCTTGAGCATCGCGAACACGCTCTCGCCCGAGATGGTGACATTCGCGTCCTTGATACCGCCGGATGCGTTGTCGCTGGAATCCATTAGAGTTGCCTTCCAGCCCTTGCGCTCGGCATAGCGCAGATACATGCGGAGAAGCTCGGCGGCAAACAGGCCGGCCTCGTCCCCGCCGGCGCCTGCACGAACTTCCAGGATGACGTCGCGCTCGTCATTCTTGTCTCTTGGCAAGAGCAGGATCTTGAGCTTGCCGAGCAATTCCTCGCGCTGGGCAATGAGCTGCGGCAGCTCCTCGCGGGCGAGGTCGCGCATCTCGGGGTCCTCCAACAGCGCCTCGTTGTCGGCGACGTTCCGCTTGACCCTGCGATAGTCGCGGAAGGCCTCGATCAGCGGCTCGAGTTGCGAGCGCTCTTTCGCGACCTGCTGGAAGCGCGCGCGGTCGGCGATGACGCCCGGGTTGCCGAGGTCGGCCGTGAGGCGCTCGAAGCGCTGCTCGATTTCCTGAAGCTTGTCGTCCATGGCGGCTTTTCTTTTCCAGTGACCCTCTGGCCCCGGAAGGGCGCGGAACCTACTCGCGCGTGCGCCTTTGGTAAAGGGCCATCGCAAGCGCAACGGTCTTGTGCTTCCAAAGCGCCCGCCCGCGCGTTAGAAGCCGCCGAAATGACCTTCGACACGAGCGTCGTCTTCGGTAATCCCGTCGCACACCCCTGCGATCTGCTCGCGCTCCTCGTCCGCGAGGGCGCGGTGGCGAAGGGCAAGCTCGCCGACGCGCGGCTCTCGGACCTGGACGCGGCGCTCGGCGGCCTGGTGCGCAAGGTCGCCGGCGAGGAAGACTTCACCGGAAAGGACGGCCAGCAGCTTGCGCTGCATACGCACGGCAAGGCCGGTCCTGCGCGCATCCTGGTGATCGGGTTGGGAAAGTCCCGCGATGCCGACAAGTCGATGGACGGCCTGCGTATCGCCGCATCGCGCGCGGTGAAGGCGGCGCGCGCGGCGGGCGCGAAGACGCTGGCGCTGGCCTGGCCCGCGGGCGAGTCCGCCGCGGGCGACTTCCGCGCGCGCGAGGTGCAGGCGCTGGCCGAGGGCGCATCGTTGGGCGCTTATCGATTCGATAAATATCTGCGCGAGAAGAAGCCGCTCAAGTTATCGAAACTGCAGCTGCTCGTCGCGAAGGGTCCGGCACTGCCGGCTTTGACCGTGCTCAGTGCCGCCGCCGCGCAGGGGCAGGCCGTGGCCGACGCCGTCTGCCTCGCTCGCGACTTGGTTAACGAGCCCGCCGGCAAGGTCACCCCGCGCGCGCTGGCCGCCGAGGCGAAGCGGGCGGGCGCGGTGTACGGCTTCTCCGTTGAAGTCCTCGGCCGCGCCCAGATCAAGAAGCTGGGGATGAGCCTCTTTCTCGGCGTCTCGCAGGGCAGCGCTGAAGAGCCGCAATTGGTCAAAATGTCCTGGTCGCCGGCGAAAAGCGTCTCGGCGGAAGCCGTGGCGCTGGTCGGCAAAGCCGTCACCTTCGACTCGGGCGGCCTGTCCATCAAGAGCGCCTCAGGCATGGAAGATATGAAGACCGATATGGCGGGCGCCGCCGCGGTCATCTCGGCCATGGCGCTGGTCGCGCGCCTGAAGCCGCCCTTCCCCGTGCACGCTTATTTCGGCGCTTGCGAGAATATGCCGTCCGGGGCCGCCTACAAGCCCGGCGACGTCATCGTCGGCAAGAGCGGCATCTCCGTTGAAATCCTCAATACCGACGCCGAAGGCCGGCTGGTCCTCGCCGACGTGCTCGCCTGGGCGGTCGAAGGGAAGCCCGCCGCGGTGGTCGATCTCGCGACGTTGACGGGCGCCATCATGGTCGCGCTCGGGCCCTGGACGACGGGCTTGTTCAGCAATGACGACGCGCTCGCCGAGGAGCTGTTATCGTCCGCCCGCGCCGCCGGCGAGAGCGCCTGGCGCATGCCGCTCCCTCCCGAAATGGAAGAGCTGATTAAAAGTCCGATTGCAGATCTCAAGAACACGGGCGGCCGTTACGGCGGCTCCATCAACGCCGCGCTCTTCCTGCAGCACTTCATCCAGCCGTCGGGCAAGTCAGCTGGCGAGTCCCCGGCGCCGGCAAAGATCCCCTGGGCGCATCTCGATATCGCGGGACCCTCTTCAATCGATCGCGAGCGCGGCTATACCCCCCGCGGCGGCACCGGCGCCGGCGTCCGGCTGCTCGCCGAGTGGCTCCGCCGCCGCGCCTCCGCGCATTGACGTCTCGACAAGTTGCTATCTGGTCCATCGCCGCGCTGTCTACACTGGGAGTGATCGCGCGGCCGCTGAAGCTGCCCGAGGCAGTCTGGGCCGTGTCCGGCGCCGCGCTGCTGGTGCTGCTCCAGTTGATTGCGCCGGGAGACGCTTTCATTGGAATCAGCAAGGGACTCGACGTCTACCTCTTCCTGACCGGCATGATGCTATTGGCCGAAGTCGCCCGCAAAGAAGGTCTCTTCGACTGGCTCGCTGCCGTGGCGACCCGGCGCGCTCGCGGTTCGGCGGCGCGGCTTTTCCTGCTCGTCTATTGCGTCGGGATCCTGGTAACGACTTTTCTTTCCAACGACGCTACCGCCGTCGTGCTTACGCCAGCCGTCGCAGCCGCTGTCCGTACCGCGAAGGCCAGGCGGCCGCTCCCCTATCTATTGATTTGCGCCTTTATAGCCAATGCCGCTTCTTTCGTATTGCCCATCTCAAACCCGGCCAATCTGGTCATCTATGGGTCGCGCATGCCGCCTCTCTTGCAATGGCTGCCACGATTCATCCTGCCGTCCATCATTGCAATCGTGGCGACGTATCTCATGCTGCGCTTTACCCAGCGTGAGGCATTGCACCAGGACCTCGCGACCGAGGTCCCGGTGCCCGTGCTGAGCGGCGCCGCAAAGACAGCCGCGCTCGGCATCGCCGCAACGGCGGTGCTGCTGTTGATCTCTTCCGCGCGCGATGTGCAGCTGGGCTTGCCGACGGCTATCGCGGGCGCTGTTACCGCGCTGTTGGTCCTGGTCCGCTCACGCAAATCCCCGTGGGGCACGGTCAAAGACATCTCGTGGGGCGTGCTGCCGCTGGTCGCCGGCCTCTTTGTGCTGGTCGAAGCGCTGCAGAAGACGGGAGCGATTCAACTCCTCGGCGAGACCCTGCAGCACGCAGCGGCGCGTTCCGCCAGCGGAGCCGCCTGGGGCGCGGGCCTCATGACTGCCTTCGCCTGCAACCTGATGAACAACCTGCCCGCCGGTTTGATCGCCGGCAGCGCGGTGCAGGCCGCGCCCGATCAGGTGAAGAGTGCCGTCCTGATTGGCATTGACCTGGGCCCGAACCTTTCCGTCACCGGTTCGCTCGCGACGATTCTCTGGCTCACGGCGCTGCGCCGCGAAGGCCTGCACGTCGGAGCGTGGACTTTCCTGAAGCTCGGACTCGTTGTCATGCCGCCCGCGCTCATTCTCGCGCTCGCCGCGCTCATTCATTAAAGCATTACGGGAGCAGCGCCGGGACCTCGGTTTGCAATCCGCCGCGGACCTCGAGCTTGCCCGCAATGATGCAGGCGTCGACCTCGCTGCGGATACCAAAGCGGCCCGCAAGATAGATTCCGGGCTCGATTGAAAAGCAGGTGTTGTCATTGTGCCGCCGTGTGTCGCGCGTCTCGAAGTTGTCGTTGTTGACGCCGTCTCCATGACCGTGCGTGTCGATGCTGTGGCCGGTGCGGTGAATGAATTGCGCTCCATATCCCGCTTGATCAATGACCGCGCGCGCCGCGTCGTCCACTTCGGCGCCAGTGGGAGCCCGCCCGAGCTCAAGCCGGGTTCGCAGGAAGGCAATGGCCGCGTCGCGTGCGGCGAAGACGATGGCGGCAACGCGCGCTACCTCCGCGGGGACGCGGTCACCGAGAAAATACACCTTCGTCAGATCTCCGTAGATATCGTGAGGACCATTGCCCAGCCGCGAGGAGTAATCGAGCAGCAGCACGCTGTTCTTGCCGGCGGTCGCCGAGCCGACCGGGCCGGGCCCGTAATGCGGATCGGCGGAGTGCGCGTCGACCTGCACGCCAGGCTGATCATCGATGAAGCCCTGCTCGCGCATCTTCTGGCCGGCGAACTCCTGCAGCTCGCGCTCGGTCGCGGGCTTTTGCTCGCGCACGCGCCGCGCCGCCTCTTGCGCCGTGGCCTCGATGATCTGCGCCAGCAAGTCCGTGGCACGCGCCTGCGATCGCAGCTCGTCGGGGCCCAGCGTGCTCTCGAGTTCGGCGACCAAAGACGCGCTCGAGACCACCTCCGGGCCGAGCGATCGGACCAGCTCGACAGTCCCGGCATCGGCGCGCGCGACCGTGGGGATCTCGTTGCGCGGTGAGTAATCCATTGCAATGCGCTTTTGCCCGCGAAGTATTGCGCCCAGCTCGCGGTCGCGCACCCGCCAGGCGGCATAGGTCACCGCGCGGCCCGGGACGCCGTCCAGCGAGCGCGGCTCGATGGCGTGGACCAGTCGTGAAGGCTGGCCGCGCGCCGGCACATAGCAATACCAGCGGCGCGAATGAGCCCCGTGCGAGCTATCGAGTCCGAGCATTCGATAGGCAATCGGATCCGAGCCGCGGAAGTCGAAGAAGAGCCAGCCGTCGAGCTTCTCGCGCGCAAGCGCCGCCTGGATCTGCTGGAGCCGCGCGGGCGACAGCCCCTGCGGCTCCGCGGCGACGGCCGCAACTGCGCCGGGAGCTGCCGCACCTGACTCGAGAGCGGGCAAGCCCGCGTCGGAAGCCTGCCGCTGCCCGACCTGCGGCGTCATGCTGGGCGGCGGCTGCGGAAGAGGCGGCGTCGGGATCTGCGCGAGCAGCAAGGCAAGGACGAGCAGCATGCGCGTTGTCTAGCACCAACCAGGATTGGCGACCCGCCGGAGTGATGCTGAACGGGCGCCGGCAGAGTCCCGCGAGCCGGAGGGGGGACCGGGGCCTCGCGGGGCGACCGTACGAAACGTACGCTTCGCACATCGCGATTGAACGATTCGTCGAGCCCGGATCGTACAGAACGTACGTTTCGTACGAGTCCCGCCGGAGGACCTCCTCCACCCCCCGCCCGCCGGACCGCTCGCGGTAGCCACGAGACACGCCGCGGGGAGAAGCGCGCCGGGCCTCCGGGAGCGGTGCGGAGAAGCGCGCCGGGCCTCCGGGAGCGGCGCGGAGAAGCGCCGGGCCTCCGGGAGCGGCGCGCTCAGGTCGGCTTGACAACCGCTGCCTCTCGGCGCGGATCTTCGAGTCATGCTGATTGCGCTCCTGCTCGCCGCCGCTCCGTTGCCCGGTCTCGACAAGCTCTATCCCGACCTGGACTCGCTCTATCTGGACCTGCACCAGTCGCCCGAGCTTTCGTTCCACGAGGAGAAATCGGCGGCAAAGGTCGCCGACAAGCTGCGCCGCGCGGGCTTCGAGGTCACGACCGGGGTCGGAAAGACCGGCGTGGTCGGCCTGCTCCGCAACGGCCCGGGCCCGACAGTCATGCTCCGCACCGACCTCGACGCGCTGCCGGTGCTGGAGAAGACCGGGCTCTCGTTTGCCAGCAAGGTCACGGCCAGGAATGATGCTGGCGAGACCGTGCCGGTCATGCACGCCTGCGGGCACGACGTTCATATGACGTCTTGGGTGGGCGCGGCCACGCTGCTCGCGCAGCAGCGCGACCAGTGGCACGGGACGCTGATCATGGTCGGCCAGCCCGCCGAGGAGACCGTCGGCGGCGCCACTGCGATGCTGGGCGAAGGGCTCTATAAGAAATGGCCCAAGCCGGATTACGCGGTGGCGGTGCACGATACCCCCGATATCGCGTCAGGCAGTGTCGCGATCGTCCCGGGACCGGCGCTCGCCAATGTCGATACCGTCGAGATCACCATTCATGGCCGCGGCTCGCACGGCGCGAAACCGCAGGCATCGATTGATCCGATCGTCATCGCCGCGAGCACCGTGCTGCGATTACAGACCATCGTCTCGCGCGAACTGAATCCACTTGATCCGGCGGTGGTGACGGTCGGCTCCATTCACGCCGGCACCAAGTCGAACATCATCCCCGACGAGGCAAAGCTGCAGATCACGGTCCGCTCTTATAAGGACGAGGTACAGAAACATATCCTCACCTCGATTGCGCGCATCGCGAAAGCCGAGGCCGCGGCGGCGGGCGCGACGCAGGAACCGACCGTCTGGATCGACCCGCACAACGCGCATGCGACCGTGAATGATCCGGCGCTGTCCCAGCGGCTCTCGGCTGCGCTCGCGCGCGGACTCGGTGCTGCAAGCGTAGTGGAATTCTCTCCGCAGATGGTGGCCGAGGACTTCAGCGAATATGGCCGCGCCGGTGTGCCAGCGGTGCTCATCTGGGTGGGGGCCTCGCCGGAAGCAAAGCTCGCCCAGTCACGCGCGAGCGGAACGCCGCTGCCTTCCTTGCACTCCTCCGGATTCTTCCCCGACCGCGAGCGCACCATCCGCACCGCGGTCTCGGCATTGACCTACTCCGCCCTCGACCTCTTCTCGGCCCACGCTCCCGCGCCGCGCTGAGAGTGCCTCGTGCAGGCGAGCTACGCGCCCTTCGGGCCTTGGCCGGTAAAGGCGTCTTCCTTGTCGCGGAACAGCACATTGAAGGTGGTCAGTGAGCCATAGCAGCCGGTAATATAGGCCTGCATGTCGACCTTCTCTGCGTCGGTCAGCCTGGGATTCGAATTGAGCTTCTGCTCGAGCACCCTGAGCTTGTCGCGAATCATGACGACCTTATGAAAGAGCGCTTCTAAAGGCAGCTCCTTGGCCTGCAGCGCCGGGTCGAGCGGCTTGAGCACAGCGGTGCCGCCCTCCCATTTAGGGGCCAGCGGAGCGAGGCCGCCGCGCTCTTCGTCCATCGCCTCGCGGATTAAGTCCTTGAGCTCTTCGCGGGTCATGTCCAGTACTCCACAAGGGCCATCGGGGATGCGCGGGCGCGGCGGCGCGGGAGATCGATAGAAGGCGCGGGTCGCTTTGGGCGCGTTGCCCGCGGCGCGTGCGATCTGCAGCGCGACCGGAATGGCGCTGTCGGTCGCCCGGCCGCGCGAATCGAGCGCACCCGCGCGCGGCACATAGG
Source organism: Deltaproteobacteria bacterium (assembly GCA_025358085.1). Lineage (GTDB taxonomy): Bacteria > Myxococcota > Myxococcia > Myxococcales > 40CM-4-68-19 > JANYKT01. The sequence goes on from JANYKT010000108.1 coordinate 28,355, forward strand.
AATCGCAGATGGGCGCGGTGCAGGGGAATTCGCCGCGGTCGGTGCGGATGCGGCAGGTTCCGGCGAGCAGGCCGCGCTGGACGTCGAGGACCCGGTACACCACGCAGGTGCCGCAGATGGGACCGTAGGCGCAGATGCGGCCGATCTCGGAAGGATCGGAGACGCAGTCCTCGACATCGGGGCAGTCCTGCTTCGGCGGCGGGAGGCGAGGTTCCATGCGGGCCGAGCAGATCGCCTGATGCCGCGCGCGACGTCAAGGGCGGCATGTCGAGGCGGGCCACGAAATGGGTATGGTGTCCCCATATTATTAAGCGTGCTCGACCTGGCCCTCGACTACGGTGGCGACAACGGGGACGGTGGGCAGCTCCTCGGCGGGGACCGCGAAAAGGTCGCGGCCGAAGACGGTGAGGTCCGCGTCCATGCCCTCGCGGATGACGCCGCGGCGATTCTCGGCGAACTCGGCGTAGGCCGCGCCGGTGGTGAAGCCGCGCAGGGCGTCCTCGCGGGAGAGCCGCTGCTCGGGCATCCAGACGCCGCCGACAGAAGTCTTGCGCGTGACCGCGGCGCGCAGGCCGAGGCGCGGGTCGAAGCTCTCGATCGGAAAGTCCGACCCGAACGCGAGCGGCACCCCGGCATCGAGCACGGTCCTCCACGCATACGCGCCGCGCTGGCGCTCGTTGCCGCGGCCCAGGCGCTCCTCGGCCCAGGGGCCGTCGCTGGTGGCGTGGGTCGGCTGCATCGACGCGATCGCGCCCGAGCGCTTGAGCAGCGGCAAGTCGCGGTGCCGCAGGATCTGCAGATGTTCCGCGCGCGGACGCAGCTCGCGCGGGACGCGGGCGAACGCCTCCAGCACCACGTTGCAAGCCTTGTCTCCGATACAATGCACGCTGGGCTGGAAGCCGTGCGCGGCCACCAGCGTGATGCGCTCCGCGAGGTCCGCGGGCTCCATCAGCCACAAGCCGACATTGCCGCTGTCGTCATTATAAGGCTCGAACATCGCGGCCCCGCGGCTGCCGAGCGCGCCGTCGGCGAACAGCTTCACCGAGCGCACCGTGAGTTTCCCGATGCTCTGCTGGCTGCGCCAATGGACCATCTGCTCGACCAGCCGCTCGCGCGGGACCTGCCCATCGATCATTGCGTAAACGCGCAATGCGAGTTCATTGGAGAGTGCGAGTTTGCGATAGGCCTCCAGCGCCTCCGGGCTCGCGGCCGCGTCGTGGACGCCCGTGAGTCCGGCCGCGGAGAGATCGCTGAAGGAGCGCAGAATCGATAGCTCGCACTCGCTGGCAGTCGGTCGCGGAATGGCATTGCGGACGAGGTCCATCGCGTTGTCGATCAAGACGCCGCTGGCCGATCCGTTCGAGCGCCGCACGATCTTGCCGCCGGCCGGATCAGGCGTTGAGTCCGTAATGCCCGCGCGCCGCAGCGCCGCCTCGTTACACCAGATGGCGTGAACGTCGACGCGGCTGAGCACGACCGGGTGCAGCGGCACTTCCTGCGACAACCGCGCGCCCTCAGGGAAGGCGCGGCGAGGCCAACCATTCTGGTCCCAGCCACTGCCGAGCAGCCAGTTGCCCTCGGGCTCGACGGATGCCCGCGCCACCACGCGCGCGACGCACTCCTCCTCGCTGCGTGCGCCCGCGAGCCGCACCTGCGCGAGCGTCCGGCCGTGCAGCGCCGGGTGGCCGTGGGCGTCGACCATCCCGGGCACCGCGCAGCCGGCGCCGACGCTGACCACCTGCACGTCGGGCATGGCCTCGCGCTCGCATTGCTCGAGTGTGCCGACGCGAACAAAGCGGCCCCCGCGCACCAGCGCCGCCTGCGCCTTGGGCCGTGCAGGATCGAGCGTATAGAGAGTGCCTTCCACGAGGAGGTCGGGCATGGGCGAGCCAATAGCAGGGTTCAGTGAAAGATCGGAGCCTGCGCTGCGTACGTCGTCTCCTATGGGGAACCGCTTCGATGGCCGCCTGCTCTTCGCGCTGGCAGCGAGCGCCGCGGTGGGCGTGTTCTTCTGGCACGCCTGGCCGCTCTATCCATTCAAGTTGCTGGTGGTGCTGATGCACGAAAGCGGGCACGCGGTGGCCACGCTGCTGGTCGGCGGCTCGGTCGACCGCATCTCCATCAGCCCCGACGAGGGCGGTGTAACCTTCTCGCGCTACGCGCCGGGACTGGTCCGCGAAGTCATCATCTCCAGCGCGGGCTATGTCGGGTCGGTCGTCTCCGGCTGCGTGCTCCTGTTCACGGCGGCGAAGGCGAAGGAGGCGCGCTGGCCGCTCATCGCGCTCGCCGGCTGGACGGCGATCGTGACCGTCCTCTGGGTGCGCGACGGCTTCACGCTGCTCTTCGTCGGTTGCTCAACTCTGGTGCTCGGGCTGATCGCGCGCTTCGGGCCGCAGCTCATGCGCCGCGGGCTGCTTGTCTTTCTGGCGGCTTTCTCGGTCTGCTATGCGCTGTACGATATCAAAGACGATCTCCTGCATCTGTCGAGTTTCTCCGGCAAGACTGACGCCGATGCGCTCGCGCATGCGACGCTGATCCCCGCCATTGTCTGGGCGGTCGCCTGGGGCGCGCTCTCCGTCCTGCTGGTGGCGCTGACCTTGCGGCGCATCTTCATGGAACGGACCGCCTGATATAGGACGGACAGCCTGACTACAGTGATGTCAAGGAGCGTTCATGACCTCTCGCCGGATCTTGATTGTCTGTTCGCTTGCTCTCTTCGCCTGCGCCTCCACGCAGAAGCCCAGCGTGTCGAATCCATTCCTGCAAAAAAGCTCTCTTCCGTTCCACTACCCGGAATTCGACAAGATCCATGACTCGGACTACGTGCCCGCCTTCGAGGCCGGCATGGCCGAGCACCTCCGGGAAGTCCAGGCCATCGCGCACGCCCCCTCCGCGCCGACCTTCGAGAACACGGTCGTCGCGCTCGAAGAGGCCGGCCGCGTCTTGCAACGCGTACAGACCGTGTTCAGCGCGTTGAGTGCCGCGAACACGGATCCGGAGATGCAGAAGATCGAGGCGCAGATGGCGCCGCGGCTGGCTGCGCATCGCGACGAGATCCTTCTTGATCCGGCTCTCTTCGCGCGCGTCGACAGCGTCTACCAGAAGCGCGCCCAATCCGGCCTGGACCCGGAGTCCACGCAACTCATTGAGCGCTACGAGGTCCAGTTCGTGCGGGCCGGGGCGCAGTTGTCGCAGAAAGACGAGCTCAGGAAGATCAATCAGGAGCTCTCTTCCCTGACGACGAAGTTCCGCCAGAACACGCTTAAGGCGACCAAAGAGAACGCGGTAGTCGTCGATGCGGTTCAGGAACTCGACGGCCTCTCGCGGGAGCAGATCGGCGCCGCGGCGGAGGCCGCCAAGGCTCGCAAGCTCGAGGGAAAGTACGTCCTCGCGCTGCAGAACACGACGATGCAGCCATCGCTGCGAGACCTGACGAACCGCGCATTCCGGAAGCGCCTCTTCGAGGCCTCGGTGTCACGCAGCCTGGGCGGCGATGCGGACAACACCAGCATCGTCTCGCGCATCCTCTCGCTGCGGGCCCGGAAGGCGGCGCTTTTCGGGAAGCAGAATTGGGCGCTCTATACGCTCGAAGAGGAGACCGCGGGCACGCCTGGCGCAGTCAACAAGATGCTCGGTGAGCTCGCGCCCGCGGCGGTCGCGAAGGCGAAGAAGGACGGCGCCGACCTGCAGGCGATCATCGATTCGGAGGCGAAGGCGGCCGGGACACAGAGCTTCCCGCTGGCACCCTGGGATTGGGAGTTCTATGCGCAGAAGCTACGGCGGCAGCGCTACAACTTCGACGAAGCTGCGGTGAAACCATACTTCGAGTTGAATCGCGTTCTCCAGGATGGCCTCTTTTACGCGGCCAATCAGCTTTACGGGATCAGCTTCCGGGAACGTCGCGACCTGCCCGTCTACCAGCCGGACGTGCGCGTGTTCGACGTGATCGATGCGGGCGGGTCGCAGCTTGGCCTGTTCATCGGCGACTATTACAAGCGCGATAACAAGCAGGGCGGTGCGTGGATGAACTCGTATGTGTCGCAGTCGGGCCTGCTCGGCGAGAAGCCGGTCGCGGCGAACCACCTCAATATCCCCAAGCCACCCGAGGGCCAGCCGACTCTGCTCACCTTCGACGAGGTGACGACGCTCTTCCACGAGTTTGGCCACGCCTTGCACGGCCTCTTCAACAAGGCGAAGTATCCGCTGCTCGCGGGCAGCGCGCCGCGCGACTGGGTCGAGTTTCCCTCGCAGTTCAATGAAATGTGGGCGCGCGATCCAAAGGTCCTGGCGCACTTTGCCCGGCACTACCAGACCGGGGAGGCGATGCCGCAGGCGCTTCTCGAGAAGGTAAAGAGCTCGCAGAATTTCGAATCGGGTTTCAAGACGATGGAATACCTTGAGGCTGCGATGCTCGACCAGTTGTGGCACCAGCTCCCGGCGACCGAGATCCCCCAGGAAGGCGGAGAGGTGGCGGCGTTCGACGACGTAGCGCTGCAGAAGGCCGGCGTCCTCTTTCCGCCGGTCCCGCCGCGCTATCACACCGCGTACTTCTCGCACATCTTCTCCAGCGGATACTCGGCCGCCTATTACGCGTATATCTGGAGTGAAGTGCTGGCGCGCGATAGCGGGCAATGGTTCACCCAGCACGGCGGGATGACCCGCGCGAACGGGGACGCGTTTCGGGACAAGATCCTCTCGCGCGGGCGGACCCAGGAGCCCGAAGTGCTGTTCGAGAACTTCTACGGAGGGCCGCCGCAGATCGGGCCGCTGCTCGAGTACCGCGGGCTCTCCACATCGCCGAAGTCAGAACGGTAGTTCGTGGCCCGAGCGCCAATCTGGTGGTCCGCACAGAATGCGAGCAATCTCCTTGGCTCTCGTCGGTTCTCTGCTTGCCTCTCAGGGTTGCGTTTCGTTCGTATACTCGCGGTTCAAGCCCGAACGACCGGCTGAGAGGTCAGACGAAGCCTGTTCCGACCGGCCGCCCTTTGCGGACGGAATCCTCGCGCTGCTTCTCGGCATCGGCGGCCTGGCGGTAGATGGCCTGAGTTCAGGGTTTTCTGATTTGTGTGGGAAATCTCCAAACGATCCCAAGTGCCAGGCTCACGTTGCGCCTTACGTCCCCGCGATAATCGCAGTGCCCGCTTTGAAGAGCGGACCAAGCCCGGAGAGCGCTGCGCCGCGCCAACAGGGCTCGCAAGGTGGAATTGCCTCCAGTGTGCCTGGGACGGGCGCAGGAGCTCGCGAGATGCCGTGGTATTCATTGATTATGATCCATTCGAGTTGCACATTAGAAAGCATGAGCAATCCCGACCTCGCCACGGAGGCCCAGCCGGCGCTGCCTATCGCCACGGGGGCCCGGTCGGCGCTGCCAATCGCCGGAGAAGCCCAGCCGGCGCTTGCTTCGAAAGTCCTGTCCGGCCCGTTGCGACGGCCGGAGGCTCACCGGCCTGTCATCGCGCCGCTCACCGCCGATACCTTCAAGTTTCAATTTACCGGCACCCGCGCGCTTCGCGACAAGCTGCGCCAGGCGCAAGACCTTCTCCGGCACCGGCTTCCCGACGGAGACCTGGCGGCAGTCATTGAAAGGGCGGTCGACCTGTTGATTCAGGAGGTCAAGAAAGAGCGGTTCGCGACAGGACGGAAATCGCGGACCGAGCCCAGGAGTCATGCGGACGGACCGTCAGCGCGTCATATTCCGAATTCGATCAAGCGCGCCGTCTTCGAACGCGATGGAGGTCGCTGCACGTTCGAGGACCCTCGCGGCCGGAGGTGCGTCGCGCGCATAACCAGCACGCGGCGGAGAAGTTGTATGGACGCGCTTTCATGAAACAAGCGCGCGCGGGGGCGGACTCAACTCGTCCCGGGACGAGTACCCAAACCAGGCTGCTCTGAGCTTCGAGGAACAGGGCACTTACGAACTGCCGTCGGGCCCGCCGTATATTGGCTGCTCGAATCTCCCGACACCATTTCACGAACAAGGAATCTTGACGAAAAGGTAAATGGGAGAGGTTTCATCGCCTCGCGGCTACCTGCGCGGGCGCATTCGATAGCCGACGAAGTCGGTCAGGGACCCGAGCCGGGTGAAGTACGGGTTCTGCTCGCGTTCGCGCGCGATGTTGGAGTACGGCACGTCGCCATAGTCGTGGCCGGGATACAGGCGCACGTCCGCGGGCAATTGCGAGATGCTCTTCAGGCTCTCGAACATCAGCGCGGGGTCGCCGCCGTCCATATCGCAGCGGCCGCAGCCGTTGACGAAGACAGTGTCGCCGGCGAAGAGCGCGCCCGGCTCGCTGCCGTGCGCGTCGAGCATATAGCAAGTGGAGCCCGGCGTATGACCGGGCGTATGCAAGGCGCGGATGCGCAGCGGGCCGACTTCAATGACGTCGCCTGAAGAGAGCGGCTGCACTTCGCGCTGCAAATCCGGTGCGAGCCGGGGCAGGTCCGCGGCGTGCGCGTAAACCCGGACGCTCGCCTTGCCCAGCAGCGGCGCGAGGCCATTGACGTGGTCGTGGTGGTGATGGCTCACGAGTGCGTGCGTCACCGTGCGGCCGTCCGCTTCGGCGGCGGCAAGCGCTGCGTCCACGTCCCACGCAGCGTCGATGATTGCGGTTTCGCGCGAGCCGTGCGCCCCGACGAGATAGACGAAGTTGTCCATCGGACCCAATTGGAGCTGGCGAATGTAGAGGCCGCTCGCTGGTTTGGTCGTGCTCATCGCAGCATTCCGAAATGGGAGGCCGCGCTGGCGGAGGCGGCAGCGCTCGCGGAGGCGGAGACCAACCAGGGTGCGGGGCTGCCCGTCATCGCGCGCTCGTGAGCTTGCGCAGCGAGGGCTCGTCAAAGCCCGCCACTACGGTGATTCCGTCGGACACGGTCGGCGCGCGCAGCGTTCCCTCGCGGCCAAGGAACAACTTGCGCAGCTCCTCATCCGAGGCGCTTGCGATCTCGAGTTCAATCATCTTCGCTCCCTTCTTCGCGACTCCATGCTTGTGTTTGCGCACGAGGGCAATGGCCTTATCGCCGGGGATAGGCTCCTTCCGCACGTCGTGGAAAGCGTGCGTCACTTCATTGAGTGCGAGAAACTCCCGCACCGGGCGACAACCCGTTCAATTGCGGCCGAAGAAAGTCAGCTTTGCCATGCGGCCCTTGTAGCAAGAACGCGGCGCGGACGCCCCTCGAACAGCGGCGCGGACGCCTTTCGAAACCGCGGCGCGCTACCAGGGTCCAGTATTGACCAGCACCACAATCTCGCCGCGGTGGCCCTTGGTCGACGGGAAATACAAAACCAGGTCGCTGCGCCCCTTGCCGTCGAGATCGACCGGAAGCAGCACGCCCATCGCCCGGACCTGGACCTTCTCCGACGCCTCGTCCGCGACCACCGCGCTGGCGCCGCCGGAGAGGAAGATCGAGAGTTCATCTTCGCTGGTTCCAAACGCGAGATCGGGCTTCTTGTCGCCGTCGTAGTCGCCGCTGAAGTCCACGGCCTGCAGGTCGGAGTCGCCCGACAACGAGAGGCGGAACTTGAGGGTCCGCTCGGCCAGCGGCTCCTCGGCGAAGCGCCGCTGCTTCGGCAAAAAGGGAAATACCTGGAAGACGACTTTGACGGTCTTGGTCGTGAGGACGCGAATGAGGGCGAACACCCCGAAGTTCATCGACGGCACGAGCAAGTCAGGGTGGCCGTCGCCGGTGACGTCCAGCAGCTGCACGTCGAGCGGTCCGATGCCCTCGCTCTTCAGCACCTGGGCGGACTCGCGCGCATAGCCCCCGCCCTTCTTGCCGAAATAGACGTAGCTCGAGCTGTTGGCGCTGGCCAGACCTTCAAAGACCTGCTTGCGCACCACCAGGTCCGCGACGCCGTCGCCATCAAGGTCGCGGACCAGCACCGACGCATTGCTCTGCTTCTCGCGGTGCTCCTCCTGGGTGCGGATGGCGAAATCGCGGGTGAAGTCGGGCTGCGGATGGAACGACATCCCGGGCCCCTGTCGATAGATGGCGACCCGGTCTTCCTGCGTGGCGAAGATATCGACCAATCCGTCGCCGTCGCTATCGGCGAGGTGCAGCGCGGGGAAGCCGTAGGTCACGCCGATGGACGGAATGATTCCCGGCGCCTCCGGGGTCCGGCGGCCGGCGCCGCGGATACCCGAGTCCATATCCACTTCGACCTGGGCGGCCTTGACATAGCCAGCGGGCCCGCGCTTCCAGATCCAGAGTGTCCCGAGCGCCGGCACCAGCAGGTCGTGACTCGCGGGTCCGGCGATGTTGTGGACGAGGTGCAACCGCGGCAGCTCGCCGGGGATGGGCTGGTGGAAGAGCGTGGGCTGCTCGACCAGCGTGCGCAGCGGCCCGGCGACACGGCCCGGAAAATCCACCGCCGAGACGCCGTGCGGGGTGAGGAAGAGGAGCGAGTCGGCATGGCCATTGCTGACCGAGCCGACGTCGAAAGCGCAGATTTCGTCGTCCGCGACCGGAAGGACAAGGTCGGGCCGCGGCGCGAAGATGCCCTCGCGATTCCAGAACACCGCGATGAATCGCTTCTGGTACGGCGGCACGCCGGTGGTGAAGGCGGCCAGCAGATCCTTGTGCCCGTCGCCGTCGAGATCAGCGGGGATGACGGTGTCAACGTCGCCCGCGACTTCGAGCGGCTCGCTGCGGAAGCGTCCTGGCGCGGCGGCCGCCAGCATAATTGCGAGCAGCATGTTCACGGGTGAACCTCAAACCTGAGAGCGGGGCCTGCGGAAGCAATTGGGCATACCTACCATCCGGAAGCCTCGCTTACCGGGAGTACCTCACATGGACCCCATCGCCCAACTCCACCACAAGCTTCGGCAGGACACCCCGTTCGCCCGCAAAGCCAAGGTGATGGTCCGCGGCGCCTTCTCGGCGCGCATCCCGCCCAATCCCGTGCACCGCCTGCTCCTCGCCGAGCGGTCGATACGGCGCATGATCCTTTATGAGCTGATGCGCGGGCTCTATTACCAGCCGCTTTTTGAGCTGCAGTGCGAGGAGGTGGGCGCGAACCTGCGGCTCGAATTGACGCCCGACTCGAAGCTCCCCGCCATCGACAACTGCGCGCTGGTCCTGGGCGAGCGCGTCCGCATCAATGCGCGCACCACCTTTCAGGGAGCGCGCAATGCGAAGGGAAAGGCGCGCATCGAGATCGGCAGCGACACCTATCTTGGCTCGCGCGTAGTGCTGCGGGCCGGGCTCGGAATCAAGCTGGGCAAGCACGTGACCATCGCGTCGAACGTGATCCTGTCGAGCGATCCCGGCCACCCGCTCGACGCGCACCGCCGGCGCAGCGAGGCCGCGCCGTGGGACGACCTTCGCCAGATCACGGTGGGCGATGACGTCTGGATCGCCGAGGGCGCAACCATCCTGGGCGGCATTACGATCGGCGACGGCGCGGTCATCGGTGCGCACGCAGTGGTGACCAAGGACGTGGCGCCGCGCACGGTGGTCGCGGGAAATCCGGCGAAGCTGGTCAAGTCGCTCGAGCCGGAAGGCCTGCGCAGCGTCAACTGAAGAAGCGTGGCCGCAGGGGCGCAGAAATCCGTATGGTGTCCCCACTTTGTCCAGGCTCGTTCGCATTCACCTTGCTCTAGGCCTCGCGGTCAGCGTGCCGCTCTTTTTCTGGGCGCTGTCGGGCCTCCTCTACGCGCTGCCGGTCTCTTCCGTCGCCGGCAGTTCCTATGCCGCGATTGATCCCGCGCGACTGCTGGTTGCACCGCCCGAGGCGCTGCGGCGCGCGTCGGACTTCGCCGGGCGGCCGTTGCCTGTCACCGCGCTGACGCTGCAACAGCGCGACGGTCGCTTGAGCTACGAAGCCATTGGCGGCCTCGGAATGGATTCAGTCACTGTGGACGCCGAGACAGGCGCCGCCTCGCTGACCGCGCCGCCGCAACCACTGACACGCTTCTTCCGCCAGGCGCACTTCTTCTACTTCGCGGGGCGCTTCCAGATCCCGCTGCTGGTCTTCTTCGCCGCGCTCTCCTGCGCGTCCCTCCTGAGCGGCCTCCTCCTCGCCTGGCGCCGACATCCCCGAGCGCGCCACCGGGCGAGCCTGCGCATCAGAGGTCGAGTTCCTTCACGTCGGCGGCGCGGTCCATGATGAACTTGAAGCGCGCGGCGACGTCCTTGCCGAGCAGGTCATTGATGGTCCGATCGGTCTCGAGTTCATTGTCGATCGTAACCTGCAGTGCCATGCGCCGCTTGGGGTCGAGCGTGGTTGATTTCAATTCATCGGCCGTCATCTCGCCCAGTCCCTTGAAGCGCATGATGTTGGGCTTGGCGTTTCCTTTGACCTTCTCTTTCAGGATGCGATCGCGGTCGGGCTCGTCGAGGGCCCAATAGGTCTCCTTGCCGATCTCGATCTTGTAAAGCGGCGGCTGGGCGATATACACCGCGCCTGCCTTGATCAGCTCGCGCAGGTGCCGATAGAAGAAGGTCAGCAGCAGGGTTGCGATGTGGTGTCCATCGCTGTCGGCATCCATCAAGAGGAAGATACGGCCATAGCGAAGCCGCGTAGCATCGAAGTCCGCGCCGATGCCGCAGCCGAGCGCGCTGACGATATCAGTGAGTTCCTTGTTGGCCGTCACCTTGTCGGTCGAGGCCTGCTCGGCATTGAGCACCTTGCCGCGCAGGGGAAGGATGGCCTGCGTGCGCCGGTTGCGGCCCTGCTTGGCTGAGCCGCCGGCGCTGTCGCCTTCGACGATGAACAGCTCGCTTTCAGCGGGATTGGTCGATGAGCAGTCGGCGAGCTTGCCCGGCAAATTCATCCGGTGCGAGACGGCAGTCTTGCGCGTCACCGCCTGCGCCGCGGACCGGGACGCCTCGCGGGCGCGCGCGGCCAGGATGATTCGCGCAATCACCGACTCGGCGACACTCTGGTTGTCGTTCAGCCACTTCTCCAGCGCCGGCCGCACCGCCGAGTCTACCTGCGCCGCGATCTCGGGATTGTTCAGCCGGCCCTTGGTCTGCCCCTGGAATTGCGGATCGACCACATAGGCAGAGAGAATCACCGCGATACCTTCGCGGATATCCTCGGCGGTCAGCGTCACTCCCTTGGGACCCAGCGAGTGCGTCTCTATATAGTTGCGCACCGCCTTGACGATTCCCGAACGCAGCCCCGCCTCGTGGGTGCCGCCATTGACGGTGGGTATTCCATTCACGTAGCTGCGGACGTGCTCGTCGGTGGCCTCGGTCCAGACCAGCGCCACCTCCAGCCGGACTTCGTTCTCGACCATTTTATAGAACAGCGCCCCCGGCGGGATCTGCAGCGGCGCGCTCGTGGGCACTTCCGCAATCTCACTCTCCTGCGCGGTGTTCTCCTCCATCACGCCGTCGGCGGAGACCAGCGGCTCGGCCCCGGAGGCTCCGGAAACACCGGAGGCTCCGGAGGCTCCGGCGGCTCCGGCGGCTCCGGCGGCCGGGGAGACATCGGAGGCTCCGGAACCCTCGGACGCGTCGGCGCCGGCCGGGGCCAAAGGATTCACCCGCGCAGCCTCGCGCGCGCGCGGCGCCCCGGGCACCGTATTCTTCCCCCGCTCGGCCACCACCTTGGCGAGGTATTCGGCAATACCCCCTTCGTGCTGGAAGGTCTCCTCGACGGCGGGACTCTGCGTCTCGTCGCGCCAGACCACAATCATACCGCGATGCAGATAGCTCTTCGCCTCCAGCCGCTCGCGGATCAGCCTGGGATCGAACCGCGCCTTGACCCCGAAGATCTCGGCGTCGGGCGTGAACGTCATCGATGTCCCGGTCCCGCGCGCATTCCCTTCCGCTTTCAATTTCGAGGTCGCGAGTCCGCGCGCATAGGTCTGCATATAATGCTTGCCGTCGCGCTTCACCCGCGCAATCAAGACCTCCGACAGCGCATTGACCACCGAAGAGCCGACGCCGTGCAAGCCGCCCGAGTGGATATAATTACCCTGCTCGAACTTCCCTCCCGAATGCAGCGTCGTGAGGATGACTTCAATGGCCGGCTTCTTGTACTTCGGCATCATATCGACAGGGATACCGCGGCCATCGTCAGTGATGGTCATGGTCCGGCCGTCGCGCGCGAGCGTTACTTCGATGCGCGCGGCATATCCATTGATGACCTCGTCAACCGAGTTGTCGAGGATCTCCCAGACGAGGTGGTGATATCCCGAAGCATCGGTCCCGCCGATATACATGGCCGGCCGCTTCCGGACTGGCTCGAGGCCCTCCAGCACCTGGATATCAGCAGCATTGTAAGTTGCCTTCTTGATAGCCATCAGCTCTTTGCCTCCGGCTCAGGCAACTTCACCCAGAGCAACTCTTTCGAGACCGGATGCACCTTGTCCCTGCGCACCAGCTCGCGCCCGCGTCCCCCGCGCGCCACCAGCTCGCCCTTGCGGATCTCGACTTGCACTTTCTTGCCCTTCTCACTTTCCAGCGGAATGGACTGCCAGTCACCGCGCTTCTCGTCCGCGCATTTGAACGCCACCACGCGGTCGTCGTCGTCGAGCTTGATCACCGCGACGCCGCGGCCGGGGCCGGACAGCTCATTGATCTCGGAGACCGCGCAGACGAGCGCGTGGCCCTGTTCGCTGACCACCCCCAGCAGCTGATCGGCGTCGCAAGGGGAGATACCAAAGAGCTCGTCTCCCTCGGCTGGCTTGGCGAAGCGGCGGCCGGCGCGGGTGGAGATTTCCGCATGAGCCTCCAAAGCAAAGCGCAAGCCGAGGCCCAGCTTCGAGACCGCCAACAGAGAAGCAATCTGCGGCAAGCGCTTATCCAGGGAGAGCGCGTAGATCATCCGCTCCTGGTCGTCGAGCTTGAAGAGCTTCTGCACCGGATCGCCATAGCCGGTAGAGGCCGGGATATCATTGAACCGCGTGACATAGGCCGTACCGAAGTTGCTGAACAGCACCAGGTTCGCCTTCAGCGAGCCCGCCAGCAGGGCCATGACCTCGTCGCCCTCGCGCACGCGCGTCTGCGCCGGATCCTTGATTTCGCGCACCCGCTTAATCCAGCCATCGCGGGTGAGGACGACGTGCGCGTCCTCGTCGGCGATGAAAGCATCTTCGCTGTACTCGATCTCTTCCGAGCCCGCGCCGCCGATCCGCGTGCGCCGCTTGTCGCCATACTTCGCGCCAATCTCTTTCAATTCATCGCGGACCACGTTCCAGCGCAGCTTGTCGCTGTCGAGAAGTTCCTTCAATCGCTTTTGCTCCCCGCGCTTTTCCTTGGCCTCTTGTTGAATGACCAGGATCTCCAGCCGCGCCAGCCGGTAGACCTTCATTTCCAGAATCGCGTCGGCCTGCTCGTCGGAAAGGGTAAACCGCTTGATCAGCTTCTCGGCCGCGTCAGCCTTGCCTTCGCTCTTGCGGATGATGCGAATCATCTCATCGAGGGCGTCATAGACCTTCTCGAAGCCTTCCAGGATGTGCAGCCGCTTCTGCACCTCGGCCAAATCGAACTGGAAGCGACGCGTGACCACCAGGAAACGGAAATCAATGAAGTGCCGCAGCATCGATTTCAAATCGAGCCGCAGCGGCGTCCCCACCTCGGGATTGTCGGTAGGGACCAGACAGGTGAGATTGACGCCGAAGGTCGTCTGCAGCGGAGTGTGCTTGTACAGATAAGCCATCACCAGCTCGGGATCGGTGTCCTTCTTGAACTCGAGCACGATGCGCACGTCATTGGTGGACTCGTCCCGGACATCCACCAGGGCCGTCAGCTTCCGCTCGCGGACCAGGTCGCCAAACTTCATCACCAGCGTAGACTTGTTCACTGCATAAGGAATGCTGGTGACGATGATCTGCTTTCCTCCGCGGCCCATCTCTTCCAGCTTCCATTCGCCGCGGCAGCGGACGCTGCCCTGCCCGGTCTCGTAGATCTCCCTCAATTCCGCCTTCGAATTGAGGATCTGTCCGTAGGTCGGAAAGTCCGGCCCGCGGATGTACTTCATCAGATCCTTGTTCTCGAGATTCTTGTCCTTGATGAGCTCGATACAGGCATTGATCAGCTCAGTCAGGTTATGCGGCGGGATATTGGTGGCCATGCCCACCGCGATGCCGGTGGCGCCATTCATCAGCAGTTGCGGCAGGCGGGCCGGGATGACGATGGGCTCGACCAGCGAGCCATCATAAGAAGGGCGATAATCAATGGTGCGTTTGGACAGCTCGGCGACCAGCTCGGTGGCCATGGCCGCGAGCCGGCATTCCGTATAACGCATGGCCGCGGCGTTATCGCCGTCGAGAGAGCCGAAGTTGCCGTGGCCGTCGACCAGCGGGTAGCGCAAGGAGAAGTCCTGCGCCATGCGCACCAGCGCGTCGTAGATGGCCGTGTCCCCGTGCGGGTGGTACTGGCCCATGATGGTGCCCACGACCTTGGCGCACTTCTGGTAGCGCGCCTCGTGGGTCAGCCGGTGGTCGTGGAACATGCCGTAGATGATGCGGCGCTGGACCGGCTTGAGGCCGTCGCGCACGTCCGGCAGCGCGCGCGCAGTAATGACGCTGAGCGCGTAGTTGAGGTAGCGGCGGCGGGCCTCCTCCTGCAGTGGCGCGGGGGTGCTGTTGCCGCCCGGCGGCCCTCCCTTGAACATGCTCATCTGTTCAGTCATGGCGGCGGAGCATCCTCGAATCAGGTCTCGGTGTCGATGTCAAAGCGCGGGGCTACGTAGCAGGGACGATGCAAGCCGGACAAGGTCTTCGCGTATGGTTCGCGCCATGCGTCGTCTCTGTGCAAGCCTCCTCTCGCTCGTCCTTGCCCTGCCCGCGCTTGCCCAGGAAGAAGCCGACACCGGCCCCGAGGAAGGCACGGTGCCTTCCAGCACGCATCCCGGTTCGGACAGCCCCGAAGCGCAGCACGCGATGAAGGCGCCCGACGGCTCGCGGCGGCGTGCGCAGGCTTTTTTGATCCCGATGGACGAGCAGGCGAAAGCTGCTACCGCGCGCATCGCCCAGGCGGTCGAGGGGGTGCTCGCCGCGACCGCGCAGTATGAGGTGGTCGATCTCGGCAAGGCGCTCAGCGTCGAGTCTTCTCCCGAGCAGGCCACGCGCGCGGAGGAGGGCCGCAAGCTCCTGGCAGAGGCGAATGCTTCTTTCGGCGCGCGGGCCTATGGCGACGCGGAGGGAGAGTACCAGTCGGCCATCAAGGCGCTGGAGAAGGGGATCGGCGCCGTGAAGCCGCGCGAGTATGCCGAGGCCTGGCTGCGGCTGGCGGCGACGCAGCACCTGGCCGGCGACGAGAAGGCCGCGCGCGAGTCCTTTGCCGCCGTGGCCCGGCTCGACCCGCAGAGCAAGCTGCAGGGGCATGACATCGACGACAGCGCCGACCTGCCGCTGCAGGCGGCGCGCGCGGATCTGGAGGCGGCGCCCAATGGCGTGCTCGAGTTGGAGAGCCGGCCGGCCGGCGCGCGCGTGGTGGTCGACGGCGACCCGAAGGGCTCGGCGCCGATGCGCCTGGAGCTACCGGTGGGCCGCCACCTGGTCCGGCTGGAGTACGCCGGCTATTACCCGCACGCCGAGTTCGTCGAGGCCGCGAGCAAGAAGACCTCGAACATCTCGGCCACGCTGACGCGCACGCCGACCGCGTCCAACCTGAATCAGCTCATCGCCGGCGCCGCTGCCGAGGTGGAGCACGGCGGCAGCGGTCCCAACCTCGCCCGGCTCGCCGAGGCGTTCACGCTCCAGCGCGTGGTCATCGGCGCGGTGACGTCGCACGCCACCAAGGTGGCCGTCACGCTGGCGCTGGTGGATTCGCACGCGCAGAAGCTGCTGGCGCGCAGCAATCTGCTGCTGACTGCTGACGGTACCGATGCGGACCAGGTCGAGGCCGATACGCAGGCGGCGGCGCGCAAATTGTTCGAGAAGGATGCGCTTGCGTCGGACGCGCCGGTGGCTGCCGCGGGAGATCGCAAGGTGCTGATGCCGAGCGCGAGCGTGGTCTCGACAACCTCGGACAAGCCGGAGCACGCGGTCGCTGAGAAGCCGGAGAACGCGCCGGACCGGCCTGCGCCCTCCTCGACCGAGCAGACCAGGAAAAAGCAGAAGAAGGGCAAGGGTCTCAAAGAGAAGCAGGGCACCGAGCAATGGGACGACGCCAACTGACTTCCAGAGAGTCGGCGCGTTCTCCTTATCCGGCGGCAGATTATCCATGGGCTCCAGGCCAAGGTAGGAAACGCGATGCCGTACCGACAGGTCAGGACAACCCAGACACCCACGAAAGTCGAGTTGAACTGGAGAGCAATTCCCGAACTGGCCCGAGGCGGATGGCGGCTGTGTACGGTTGAGGAGGTGGCGGTGACCGGCACGGTCGAGAAGAAATTTCTCGTCTTCGGGGCCGACAAAGATCCGACTTCGGAAGCAAACGTCGGTTTCATCGCAAAGAAGGCGAAGCGGAGCGGCGACTTGGAATGCGTGACTGAAGAGCCCGACTCAAATCCGCCTGATATTCGTTTCATGTCGAAAAACTTCGTGCGACGGCAGTGCGAGCAGCTGGTGCACGGCGCGGAGCTCGTGGCGAACTATGTCGGAGCACCAACCGTGGAGGCCATGGGAGAGATGTTCCAACTCGACGACAAAGCCGCGGAACGGAAGTTCTACACGGTGGACGCAATTTTCGAGGTGTTGCTCTGCGTGGGCCGTAGCGCCGAGGAACGGAAACATTTCTTGGACGCCCGTATGAATTTCAACTCGCAGAGCCGGCCTAGCTGAAAGACGTTCGCTTGCTCGGCGTGAGCTGAAAGCTTCTTCGTGGTCTCGGCGGAGTCCGACCGGCCCGAGGCCGCTCGCGCCTGACCGGGCTCGGTGCCGCGGCGTCGCGGCCAGGTCGAAGGAGCAGCCGGATACACTCGCGTCGTTGTGGTCCAGGTCGAGGCCGACGTTGGTGTCGTAGCCGACGCCCGGCGACAGGACCAGCCAGCGGAAGACCGGGCGATACCCTGGCCAGATCGATTTCGACCGCCTTGAGACGGCGAGTCTTGTTCCAAGGACTCACCATGTCCAGCCCGGCGAGGGCTGCCTTGGCGCGGCCTGCCTGGAGCGCGCTGATACCGGAGTTGAAGAGGGCTCACGCATCGGCCGCGAAGGCGGACCACGGTGGGGAGCCGGCAGGGTGTCTGGAGGGGACCGTACGGTTCGTACGTTTGGAGGTTTTCAGGGGCTGTTTTGAGGCGCTCGAAATGCTCGAAACGTACGAACCGTACGACTGTCGCCGGAGCCCCCCAGGCATGGCGGCGGGTTGGCTTCTTTTCGGTTCGGGACAATCAGGCGCGTCAGTACCGCAGCGTTGCGCTCAGGTCGAATGAGTAGCCTGAGACGCTGGCGTTCGGGCCCAGGTCGGGGCCCACATTGAGGTCGTAGCCGACGCCGGGCGTGATCACGAGCCAGCTGAGGATTTGCAGGTCGAGGCCGGCCTGCGCCGCGAGGGCGAGGCCGGGCTTGAATGAGCCGCCGGTCAACCTCTGGCTGTCGACGCCCATGCCGCCGATCCGGAAGCCCAGGTGCGGGCTGATCAAATCCGTTGAGGTGTGCGAGGCCCTGCCGATGGGGTTGAAGCCGAAGGGACTCCAGAGCAGCTGCCAGGAGAGCTCGTAGCGCAGCAGCGTGTCAGGCCCGCCGCCGTACTCGGTGCCGAAGCCGACATAGAGCGCATTCTTGAAATGGTCCGTCTGCCGGCCGACGGCGAAGCCGTGCGTATAGAGCGTGTTCCAGCCCGCGGTGGTGGAGTAGGTTCCCATGGCCGATCCACTGGGGGCCAACAGGCGCGCCGTGTAGCTGACGAAGTAGAAGTCGCCCTTACCGGCGGCGATCACATCGGGGGGCGGTGTTAACGTCGAATGGCTCGCGGTCGCGGAGGGCCGGGGCGTGGTCGCGGAGGCCGTGGTCGCGGAGGCCGTGGTCCCGGAGGCTGTGGGCGTGGTCCCGGAGGCCGTGGGCGTGGTCCCGGAGGCCGTGGGCGCCGTCGCGGAGGCCGGGGGCGCGGCTGCGGAGGCGGCGGACGGCGGCGAGGTTGGAGTTGAAGCTCCGCTCACGGGCGCTGCAGGCAGCGGAAGGTCCGGGAGTGTCAGCTCCGGGGGTGGCAGGGAGGTGCCTCCCTGCGCGGTGGCGCCCTCCCCTCGATGCGCTCTTGAGCGAGACTTTCTCTTGCGAGCGGGCGCGGCACTGCCCGGAAGAGATAGCTCGGAGGTGGCGTTGGGCGGGGTGGCGTTGGGCGGGGTGGTGTCGGGCGCAGCGGCGGTGGGCGCAGCGGCGTCGGGCGCAGCCGCGCTCGAGAGCTCGAGCGGCCGGGGCGGCTGGGTCAAATCGAGCTCGGTTGCCCTGATCCGGCGGAGCTTCTTCGATTCACTGGCGGAGGCCTTCCGCACCTCGGCGAGATGGGACCTCGCGTCGGCGCTTTTGTCACCCGTGGGCGCTGCCGCGAGATATTGCCGGTAATACCCGGCCGCCTTTTCCATATGCCCCGCGCCGCGGTGCGCTTCGCCGAGCCAGAACAGCAGCGAGGGCACCGGCCGCGCGGCATAAGCAGCCTCGAAGTTCGAGACCGCGAGGTCCGGGTTTCCTGCCGCGAGCGCGGTGGCTCCCGCCTGGAAGAGTGCGCGGGCATCGGCGGCCATGAGCGCATTCGACGACAAGGAAAGACAAGCGATCATGACAAGAACTTTCAGCATCATCAACTCATATGCTGTTTGACCTTATCGTCAACTTAAGAACTAGAAGTCGGGCAAGTACCGGAGCGCGATCAGGACGCCAGCGTTGTTGCGAGTCGCCCCCGCGACGAAGTCGGCCCCGGTCACCTGTTCCAGGAAACCGTTCGCGTCGAGCAGCAGAGTGTGGCGGAGAGGCATCGATACGTCGACCCCCACCCTCCCGCGCGTCTCGGCCGGGCCCGCTTGATCCACGGCGATGCCCCCGCCGCCCCTGCCGTCGTACTTATAGGTGTCGCTCCAGAAACGGACGGCCTGGACCCACGGGGAGACCCGCGCGAAGGGCAACTCGAGGTCTGCGCGCAGCTCCAGCGAAAAGGCGTCGGGCCCGAGCGCGCTGCCCAGCGTACGGCCAGCATTCGTCCAGCCGGTCAGCCAATAAAGACCCTCTTGCGAGAGCCGGCCAGTCTTGACTGCCTCAATCAGGATGCGACGGAGCGGCCCCACCTCGACCGCGCGGAATTCAGCGCCGAGCAGGTAATCGGCGTCATATCGAAAGACATTCAGCTCCTGCTTGCGAAGATCTTCAAAGGACAGCTCAGTGTAAAAGCGCCCCCCGGCCAGCTCAGGCGCGGCCACCGACAGATCGAACGCCAATCGATTGTCCCCAAGCGGCGCGCCCTTGGCGTCGTAAAAGCGAAAGAAATGTTCGGTGACGAAGCTGTCTAATCCAATGGTCGCCGCGCCCTTTCCGCCGAACTGCAGCAGCCGGGTTCCGCCCAGCTGGACGCGCCGGAAGAGATCCAGCTGCATTCGCGTGCAGTCGACGAACGCTCCTTCGAAGAATTGCGGGTCGCGCAGGCGAGCGATGAAATAAAAGAAGGACACCCGCACCGTGTCGGGGTCGAAGAAGGGCAGCGAGAAGGGCCGCGTCCAGGCCCGCAGCTGATCGAAGGGCGCCGCGTTGCGCGAGACCTGGATGCCGTGGCGCGCCGAGGGTCCGAGCGCGATGACGTCCCGGCCGGCCTCCAGGGCGATGGGCCCCAGTTGCGCTTTCAGATAGGCACGGTCCAGCTCGACCGCCGGCGAATAGCGATTGTTCCCGAAATCAAACCGCAGGCGCGTACTCGCAGAGAGCCAGGTCCCGTACCCCGCGGACGAGTCCACCTCGGGCAACAGCGCGAGCCCGCCGCCGCACGGCCTGCCCTCGGCGCCGGTGCACGAATAGCCGACGTCGCCGACGATGTTCCGCGGGCGGACCGGCAGCGAATAAGGCCGGTCGTGCTCGTGGAGCGCAACAGCGCGCAGCGTCGCGGTCGCAACCGGCCGCAGCCAGAAGCCCGATAAGGAGACCGGCAGCAGCCGCGGGTCGGGCGGTAAGTATAGCTTCTCCAGCGCGCGCTGCACCTCGTCCTCGCCCAGCCCCTGCTGC
>JANYKT010000120.1 GCA_025358085.1 Deltaproteobacteria bacterium
GCGGCGCAGGCCATGGCCGCCGAGATGTCCACCGGCGCATCGGCCCTGCTCTTGATTGAAGAAAGCGGCGCCAGGGTATCGTCGCTGGTGACTGCCTTATCGGCAACATTCACCAAGAAAGCGACCCGGCGAACCGTCTTCATCTTTTCAGAGGGCGCCGCGATGAAGGTGGCTGTCGACGAAGCCGTCTTGACCGGCGAGCCTGTGCTTTTCATCGCGCGCTCGCTCGGCCGCCAGGACGACGGTACCGATGTGGCGTCTTTCGAGATCACCTGGTCCTTCAAACGAAAGAGCTGAGGTCGCAAAGAGCTGCCTTGAAAAGACAGCCCAGACAGCCCTTCGCGGTCCCTTACGAGTCGAGCTCGCTGACCGCTTTTCCGACCCGGCTGCTCCTCACCTTTGAAGCCAGGTCGCGGACCAGATCCTTGCCCTTGTCCGCCATGGCGACCATCGACCCGGTGATGTAGTTCCCCGGCGGCTCGTCGGGAGCGCGCGGGTGCGGGCGGGTCGGCGCCATTTTCTTGGCCTTCTCCATCCGTTCGCCCAGCTCATTGATGCTCTTCTTCAGCAACCGCTGTGCTTTGGGAAAGAGGTCTTCCTCTTCTTCCTGGACGTGGCGCCTGACCGACTCCATCAACACCTGCATCTTGGCATCGTAACGCTCGTCTTCAGGAGTCATCTTCTCCAGCTCAGCGAGCGTCCACTTGACGATGTGGTGCTCTTCCAGCGCCTCGAGCACCAGGTCGTCTGCGGCGTCGCTCGACTTCGACCCGGCCTCGGCCGCCGCCTCGCGCACCCCGGGATAGAAGACCATCTCTTCAATCGCGGCATGAATAGCCAGTTCGCGGATGATCTTCTGCACGACCTTCTGCTTCTGCTTCAACGCGCGGTCTCCCAGCGCTTCGTACTGCTTGAAGAGGGATTCGACGGTCTTGTGGTCCTGCGTCAGCAAGGTAATGGCGTCCATGACACCTCCTGCAGGCAGCGTATGCACGGTGCGGTTGCCGTGCTCGGCAACTTACTTATGGACGACCGTGCATCACCGAAGCCGCGCAAGCTCGCCCGCGACGTCGTGCGCCTGCGCAAATTTCGCGTCGGACGATTGCAGGGCTTGCAGCTTGCCGCGCGCCCCCGCCGTGTCGCCCTTGGCGGCGAACAGGCGGCCCAATTCGTAGAGCGCGCGCGGCTGCTTGGGGTCCAGTTCCAACGCGCGGCTCAAGACCCGCTCGGCCATCTCGGCGCGGCCGAGACCCCGCATCGCCGCGCCCATATCGGCCGCGGTGCGCGCATCGTTGGGACGCATCGGCATGACCCGTACAATCGAATCGCGCGCCTCTTGATACTTGCCCTGATCGAGCAGCTTCTCGGACTCACTCGTCAGCTGGTCAAGCCCCTTCTCCAACTCGGGCGTGCGCTCGGTGCCGCTGACCGCGTCGGCCACGTTCGCGACCTCTTCCGCGGAGGGCCCCGCGTGCGCCATCGGCCCGGCCGCGCCAGTCACGGCCGCAGGTCCCGGCGCAGCGCCATTGCGAGAAGGCACGCCCGGATGCCCCGGCGGCAGCTGCCCGTCACCCTGCGCCACAGGCCCCGCCTCTTTCGTCTTGGGCGTGAAGATCTCGTCCGCACGCGGCAGGCTTTCCTTGACCAGCGCGGCGCGCGGGTGATCGGGCGCGACCTCCAGCAGGCGGCGCCAGAACTTCTTTCCTTCCTCGAGAAGCGCCTTGTCGCCGTGGCTCTTCTCGAGCAGGATCGCGCCGACGAAAAAGAGTGACTCGGGATAGTCGGCCGACCGCTCGAGGACGAGCTTGTGCTCGGCCAATGCGCCGTCGGGATTGCCAATCAGATAGAGGGAGTTGCCTCGGCGCGAGCGGTCGGCGAGCGCCAATTCCAATATGGCATCGAGGCAGCGCAGGCGGCGCGGCTCTTCGAACTTGCGCGCGACCTCGGCGATCTCGACCAGCCCGTACGTCGGCCCGCTGCGGCGACACTCGGCCGGGAGCAGCGGAGCCGCCTTGATTTGTTTCTGCCGCAGCGCCTGGTCCTCGGCCTCGGCGGGGGCCGAGAGCAAGAGCGCCTGCCGATAACTGTCCACCGCTTCGAGATAGCGGCCATTCTCGTAATAAAGGTTGCCGAGCGCGGAGAGGATCTCGAAGGTCTTGGGCCGGTCTTTGAGCTGGTCTTTCAGCCGGTCGACCTCGGCGAGCAGCGCCTTGGGGTCGCCGGTCTCGAGCGTGCCGGCGTCGGGCGCAGCGGTCCCGGAGGACGCATCGGAGGCCGACGCTTTCGGATGACAAGCGGCGAGCAGGAGCAGGATAGCCAGGGCGACGAGGCGCATGGGCGGTGCTCTAACGCACGCGCACGGGCTCGCCAAGAGGTTGTTGTCGTGAGAGCCGCGCCAAAGAGCAGCTAGGCCCAGCTCTCATGATTGATCACTTCTTCCCCGAGCGCCCGGCGCTCCAACCGCGCTCGAGGAGCAATAGGTCGCGAAAGCCGCGAGCGAGGATGAGCCAGCCTGGTTCGCCGTTGGCGCGTACGTGGCCACCGAGTCTGGCGAC
>JANYKT010000126.1 GCA_025358085.1 Deltaproteobacteria bacterium
TCCGCGTCCGTTTCAGCCGCTTGATGATGAATTGCTCCTTCTTCGTCAACTCGACTGCTGGCTCCCAACGCTTCATCGGTGTGCACCCTTCCGCCGCTGCCGCGTGGCCTCGGCTACGGGCACCTGATCACGTCGCCGACAGCCCGTCGATCCCCTGCACGCAAGGGATCGGTCTTATAGAGGATTCAGCCCGATCGTCGCTCTAGCGGTACTGCTGACCATTTACGTCCACGAAACCGCAGCCCGAGTGGGTGAAGTGGATCACCGCGACGCCGCTCGAACCGGCGCTCGCGCCCGAGATGTACTCTCCTTCCACCTCCACCGTCTGGCCGACGGTAAACGGGATCTCGTGCGGTAGGCCCGCCGGGTCGATACTGCTGGCGACATTGAGCGCCAGCTGGACCTTGTTCGTGTCCTTGGTGGCGGCGTCGTGGATCCAGAGCACGTTGGTCAGGGTGCCGAAAGCGACTTCGTGGCTGCCGTTGCGGCCGCTGATCAGGCCTTGATAGCGGGTGATCTGGACGCTGGCGCGGATGCCGGTCTTGCCCGGCCCCCGGTTGTTGCAGGCGCTGGCGGTGCAGCTGCCGTTGTCGCAGAGGCCGCCGTTCCGGCAGTCGTCGCTGTTGGTGCAGCCGCCGTTCGGGGGCGGGGGGGGCGTGCAGGCGCCGCTCTTGCAAACCTGACCGTTGTGGCAATTCTTGTCGGTGCTGCAGTGATTTCTCTTCTTGCGGGCGCTGTCGAGCGAGTCCGCGCTGGCGCTGGTGTCGTCGACACCGGCACCGCAGGCCGTCAAGGTCGTGGCGACACAGAAGAGAAGTGCGAGGGTTGCAGCGAGAGCGCGAAAGATTTTCATGAAGCGCACAGTGCCGACGGGATGCTTCCCACGCATCGGCCGATCAACCGAGCGGACCGCGACGCTTCGGTGCGGACAATTCGCTGCCAGGCGGGCTCCTTCAGAGCGCCGCCCGACGCGCGCAATTGCAAAAAGATTTTGCTATCGGGCAAGCACCCGCGCAGGGACCGCCGCCGACAGCGTGACATGCTCCTGCGTGCGCCGCGCCGTGCCGTCCGCGTGGAGGAGCGTGGCTTCCACGTCGCCCTCGCCGGGGGCCGCGTGCACCAGTAAGCGCAGGGTCGAAGGCGCGCCGGAAGTGCCGTACCGCAAGTCGCTGCGCTCCAGCAGCTTGCCTCCGCGCCGGATGATCAAGTCCACCTCCACCACCTCGCCCGGCAGCGCGCGCGTGAGGTCGAGCTCGACCGTGCAGTCGCGGGGCTTGCGCAAGTGCGACCAGAGCATCAGCCCGCCCCCCAGCACCGCGACGAATCCGACGCGCAGGAGGATACCGCCACGCTCGCGGACCAACTAATCGCCCTCGGGCTCTGAAGGGTCGGACTTCCCGGTCGCGCGCGTCTTCACTTTGGCGCGGATGGTCGGCTCGCCCGATGGCTTGAGCTGGATGCTTGCGTTCACCTCGAGCGTGACGCTGGTCAGGAGCTTCCAGATCTCGCGCTTCAGCGTCTCGCCCTCGAGGAAACGCCGCACTTCCTGCGTGACCACGCGCGCCACCTCGCCGCGGGTCCGGTCGGCCTGCGCCACCAGGAACGAGAGCGCGTCCTTGGGCAGCTTCATCTCCCCGACCAGGTTGCGGATGCCCTCTTCGGTCATGAAGAGCGCGCCCACGCCGGTGAGCACCGCGCGCTTGAAGATGTCTGGAACGATGCCGCGCTTTTCATCAGCGGCGAAGGCTTCGTCGTCGGGGCGATCGGGCGGTGGCGGATTTTCAGGAGGCATCACGGTCCCAGGTGAAGGGTGAAGATGAGGCTCGGCTCGTTGGAGCCGCGGCCTTGCCCGTTGGTGGCGAGCAGCCCGACCTTGACCGACTCGCCCTGCGTCACGCGGTCGAGCACAAACTCTTCGTCCACCTGCAGCGTACCCTTCTTCGTCCCCGGCGCGATGCTCTGCGCGGCGAAGAGGTCCCGCAGCGACACCGAGGCCTGCGTGTTGCCGTTGACGCGCAGGTCGAGCGCGCCGTTGTCCAGGGTGCCGGTCGGGTCGTCGAAGTCCACAGCCAAAAGGACGCGGAAGGGATCTTCCGGATGCTGGCAGTGCTGCGGATCACGGCAGCGCAGGTTCGACAGTTGGGGTCCGCCGCCGCCACAGCCCGCGGCTGCCCAAGCCGAGAAGACCAGCAGGAACGCGCGGGCTCGCATAGGCGCAAGCATAGCTCACGACTTCTTGCCGAGCTGCACCAGCGGCTTCGCCTGCCCTCCGCGCGGGACAGCGGACAGGTTCGCCACCGCGACCCGGTCTGCGATGTTTTGCGCGATGCGGATGAGCGCCTGCGATTCGGCCAGTTCCGGGTGATCGGCGACCACCGGCTTGCCCTCGTCGCCGCCGATGCGAATCGCAAGATTGATCGGCACCCGGCCGAGGAACGGCACCGCCAGCTTTTGCGCGGCCTGCTCGGCGCCACCCTTGGAGAAAATATCCGTCTCCTTCTGGCAGTGCGGGCAAACGAAGCCGCTCATGTTCTCGATGAAGCCCAGCACCGGAATCGAGACCTTGTCGAACATGGACTTGGCCTTGATGGCATCGGCCAGCGCGACATCCTGCGGCGTGGTCACGATCACCGCGCCGCTGACCGACACTTGTTGCGCGATGGTGAGCTGGATGTCGCCGGTGCCCGGCGGCAGGTCCAGCACGAGATAGTCGAGCTCGCCCCAGCGGACATCGCGCAGCAGCTGGATGAGCGCGCCGTGCAGCATGGGCCCGCGCCAGATCATTGCCTGGTCAGGGTCGACGAAGAAGCCGATCGAGATCACGCCGACGCCGTGCGCTCGCAGCGGCTCGACTGTCTTGCCGTCGGCGCTCGATGGCTTGGCGCCGAAGAGGCCCATCATCAGTGGGATCGACGGACCATAGATGTCGGCGTCGAGCAGGCCGACCCGAGCCCCCATCTGCGCGAGCGCAACCGCGATGTTGGCGCTGACGGTGCTCTTGCCGACGCCGCCCTTGCCGCTGCCGACCAGGATGACGTTCTTGACGCCCGGGACCAGATCGGGCCCCTGCCCCTTGGCTGGCGAGCGGCGGACGTCGCTGGTGAACGCAACCTCAACTCTTGAAGCACCCTTCACCGCGGCCCGCACCGATGCGTCGAGCGCGGCCTTGTGGGGCGAGGCGGGCGTGGGCAGCTCGATGGTGACGCGGACGGCGTCGCCCGGAAGCATCTCGACGCCCCGGACCATGGCGACCTCGCCGAGGGTGCGGCCAGAGGACGGGTCGCGTACGTCTTTGAGTGCCGAGAGGATGTCGTCGGAAGTCATGGGCGCGCATAGATGCGCGGGGGCACCCGCGGTGTCAATGCGGGAGTGGCTGCGTCCGCGCGCCGTTTCCAGTAGTGAGCGGCGCGGTATGCAGGGGCCGCGGCGGAGTGTGCAACAGCGGCCGGCCGGGACGCTCGCGGGTCATCTTCCCGCTCTCCAGCACGAAGCGTCCGTTGACCAGCACATGCACGATGCCTTCGGAGTACGCGAGCGGCTGCTCGAAGGTAGCGACGTCTCGAATCACCGCCGGATCGAAGACCGCGAGGTCCGCTTTCATGCCTGCGCGCAGCACGCCGCGGTCCTGCAGGTTCAGCCGCCGTGCCGGCAGCGAGGTCATCTTCCGCACGGCTTCCTCGAGTGAAAAGAGCCTGAGGTCGCGCGCGTAATGTCCGAGCACCCGCGGCATCGCCCCGAACGCCCGCGGGTGCGCGCTGCCCTCTTGCGCGAGCTTCCCGTCGAGCCCGCGCGCGCCGTAGTCCAGGTCGAACGCCACCCACGGCTGCCGCATGGCCAGCTGCACGTCATCCTCGGACATGCCAAAGCGCGCGACGCCGATGTTGTCGCGGTCCGCGGCCACCAGATCCATCAAGGCATTCTCCGGCGAGACGCCCAGCTCCCGCGCGACCGCGTCCAGCCGCTTGCCGAGATGCCTGCGCAGCTTTGGATCGACGCAGCTGATCAGTAATATATTCTCTGGCGTAAAACCCTCTTTCGATAACTCTTCGATAATCCGGGCGCGGTCCTTCGGGTCTCGCAACCGGGCCAACATCGCGTCGGTGCCGCCGGCATGCGCCCAGTCAGGGATGCTCGCCCCCAGACCGTTGGCGCTGGCGATGTACGGATACATGTCGGCGGTCACGTCGAGGCCGCCCGCGCGCGCAGATTCGATAAGTTCGACAACCTCCTTCATCCGCCCCCACTGCGACTTGCCAGACACTTTCAGGTGCCAGATCTCGACCGGAATCTTCGCTTCGCGCCCGATGGCAAAGGCTTCCTGCAGCGCCTCGTCGATCTTCTTTCCTTCGCTGCGCAGGTGGGTCGCATAGAGACCGCCGTGCCGCGCCGCCACCTGCGCCAGCGCGATGAGCTCTGGCGTCTTCGCATACGAGCCCGGCTGGTAGATGAGCGCGCTCGACACGCCGAATGCGCCCTGCCGCATCGCCTGCTCCACCAGCGCCTGCATGGCTCGCAGCTGTTTGGCGTCCGGCTGGACGTCGCCCAGGCCGAGCACGATTCCGCGCACCTGCGCCGCGCCCACCAGCACGCCCACGTTGATGGCCGGCCGCGCCCGGCGCAGCCGCCAAAAGTATCCTTTGAGATCGGTCCAATCGATTCGCAAGCCGTACTTGCGCAGCCAGTCCTGGTTCTCCTTGATCCACATCGCGTTCATCGGCGCCGGGGAGACGCCTTCGCCGGTCAGCTCGCTGGTGATGCCCTGGCGAATCTTCGACTCGGCCCGGTTGTCGACCAGGAGATTCAACTCCGACTGGCCGAGCAGGTCGATGAATCCCGGCGAGACCACCAGGTCGTGCAGGTCGACCGTTCTTCGCGAGCGCGCATGGGACAGATCGCCGACCGCGGCGATGTGATCGCCGATGATGCCCACGTCGGCGCGGAACCAGGGCGCGCCGGTGCCGTCGATGACGCGGCCGTGCAGCAGCAGGAGATCGAAGACCAGCGCGAGCAGCATCATGACACTGCCGGCGCGACCACCACCACGCCCTCTTCGCCGAGCGGCCCGTCCACCACCGCGCGCACCGGCAGCATGCGGCGGGCCAGGGTGGCGAGCGAGACCATCCCCTCGGTGACTTCACTGGTGGTGTAGTGGCAGGTCGGCGGCGGGCCGGCGCGCGCGCCCAGCCCGGCGGCGCAGAGGATGGACGGCAGCAGGAGCCGCTCGGCGGTGCGCGCGTCGAGTGCCGCGCGGCGCGCGAGGAAGCGGCCAATCTTCTCGGCCACCCTCTCCCCCGCCAGCGAGATGGAAGGGGTGGCGTGCAGCACCGCTGGTACGCCGCCCCCGGGGCCCAGCGCCGACGAGGAGACGATGGAACGCTCGAACTCGGCCAGCGCGGTGACCGCCCAGCGGCCGCGGGTCTGCGCGCCGGTCGGCAGCGGCAAGGGAACGCGCTCGGCCTCTGCCCTGACGCCGCTCTTGCGCAACGTGCGCGCAGCCTGCTCGGCCGCGGCCACCGCCTCGTCGCGGTTGCTGCCCGCCGTGGCCACCACCACGGTGACCTGCCGCAAGAGCCCCCGGTGCACCAGGTGCAGCGGAGTCAGCGCCGGCGCGGGATCGAGCTTTGCCACCATGACGCCCTGGTCGCCATCGAAGCCCGCCTCGAGCAGTTCGAGCCTCACCCTCAGTCCCAGCTGCTCCGCGACCGGCGCCCACGCGAGCCGGAGCTCGTGAAAGGTCGGCGAGCCCTCGCAATGGTTCGGACCGTTCAGGCGCAGCTCGCTGGGTCGGCCCAGCAAAGCCAGCGGCCACGACAGCGTCCAGAGCGCGCGCGCCACCGCGCCGGGCTCGCGCAGGTCGAGCATGTGAAGCCCTGCGCGCGCGTGCGCGAGGGAAAGCTCGATGGGCCCGTCGCGCGTCAGCAGCTCGCGCGCAGCATCCACCGCCTGCGGGGTCACGCCTTCCCCCAGCCGCACCGCCGCCATCACCAGCGCGGCGTCAGCGCCCGAGAGCGGGCCCACCAGCCGCAGCGGCACGCCCGTCGCCAGCGCGAGGCCGAGCGCGCCGTCGAGCAGGAGCTGCACGGGGGCCTCGCCAAGCTCGACCGGGGGTCGCATTCAATTCCGGACTGTAGCGATAAGATCAGGTTGCGCAATGGACAGCTCGAGCGGCCGTCCGTCCATCAACAAATTTCGCAGGCCGGCGCGTCGCGCGAGCAACAGAGCCGACTGCACCTCGGCAGGCTGCGCCGCGCGCGCCAGGATGGGGAAGAGGCTCGCCTGGTAGACGGGTCGATACTGGGACATGACGTTCATCCACAGCGCAGGCGAGATGGCGGCGAGCAGCGGCATCAGGCGGGCAGGCGCGGCGGCCTCGTACGGTAGCACCAGGTGGCGCACCAGCAAGCCGCGCACGGCCAGCTCTCCGTCGAGCTCGAGATCGCCGACCTGCCGGTGCATCTCGCGCAGGCCCTCGTCGAGCGCAAAGGTGTAGTCGCGGCAGCCCGACAGCGCGAACGCGGTCTCATCGTCGCCGTACTTCGCATCGGGCAGATACACATCCACCACGCCCTCGAGCAGGCGCAGCGCCTCCAGGCTTTCGTAGCCACCGCAGTTCCACACCACCGGCAGTGAAAAGCCGTGGACCGCGGCGCGCGCGAGGCCGACAGGAGCGCGGGCAGCACATGCGTGGGCGTCGCGAAATTGACGTTGGCCGCGCCCTGCCTCTGGAAATCGAGCAAGAGCCCCGCGAGCCCCTCTTCAGAAGTTGGGATCAGCTGGCGCCTCTCGAGGGAAAAATCGAAGGTCTCGCAGTACCGGCAGGCAAGGTTGCAGCCGCCGATGAGGATCAAGCCCGACCCGCGGCGCGCGGAGCTGCTGCTGCCCACCAGAACTGTCTCCTCGCCAAAGTGCACGCCAGCGCCCACGAGATAGAGTCCGTCGCCTTCGGTGCAGCGGCCGGCTGGCCCGCGGGTGCGATCCACCAGGCAGTCGTGCGCGCAGAGATCGCAGCGCGCGTAGTGGGCGCGGGCCTCGTCGGCGCGCAGGCGCAGCTCGGCCGGCGAGAGGTTCACTCGACGGCCTTGACCTGTCCGCGCGGCACCACCAGGAGGGCGCCTCCAGACACGGAGAGCGTCTGCCCCAGCACGTGCCCCGACGCATCGGAAGCCAGGTACAGCACCGCATTGACGATGTCGTCCACTTCGGCGACGCGCTTGTTCGGCAGCGTCGGAATCATGACCGGACCGATGCGCTGCAGGGCCTGTTCGGCCATCTGGGTGCGGACCCAACCCGGCGAGACCAGGTTGACCCTGACTTGTGGCGCGAGCTCGACCGCGAGCGACATCATCATCGACTGAAGCGCCCCTTTCGAGGCCGCGTAGTGCGAGTGGCGCGCCTCGCCGCGCTCGCCGGCGGTGCTCCCGATGAGCACCACGCAGCCCTTCGGCCGCAGCGCGGGAACCAGCTCGCGCACGAGGTAGAAGGCGCTGAAAGTATTCACCCGGAACATCTCCTCGAGCGTCTCGGCAGACAGCGTCTCGATGGGTCCCGCGTTCCAGATGCCGGCCGAGTGGACGAAGAGGTCGACCTTGCCCAGCGAGTCGCGCGCGTACTTGGCCAGGTCCATGCAGCCCTGCTCGGTGCTGAGACTGGCCCGGAAGGGAAATCCTGCGCCCGCAAACCGCGCCGCAAGCGACCTCGCTTCCGGCGCGTGCGTCTTGTACTGGAGCACGACGCGCATGCCCTGCTGCAGCAGCGCCTCGGCGATGCCGCAACCGATTCCGGACGAAGCGCCCGTCACGAGAGCAGCGCGGCCCTTCAGGTCAGGATAGAGAGCTTGCATGGTGCGGTGGAGCCTAAGGCTTTTCTTTCTTTGCAACGTGAAATACTGCCGCAAACTTCGCGTAGCAGCTTGCGTGGACACAGCCCTCAATCTCCCCCTGCCCTTGTCCGAACCCCGAAGCAGCCCTGTACCTGCCAGCCCTGCCGATGAATTGGCATGGGCGCGCGCGGCAGCCAGCGGAGACCGCGCAGCCTTCAGCCGGCTGGTCGAAAAGCACAAAAATTCCGTCTTTGGGCTCTGCTACCGCCTGCTCGGGACCACCGACGAATCGCGCGACGCCGCGCAAGAAGCCTTCGTGCGCGCGTTCACCGGCATCCGCGACTTCGACCCGCGCCAGCCCTTTGCCGCCTGGGTTCTGCGCATCGCGCGCAACCACTGCATCGACCTGCTTCGCCGCCGAAGGCCGACCTTGGCGCTGGCTGGTCAAGGCTCGCGCTCCGACGACGGCCCCGAGCCGGGCGTCGTCCAGGAGTTGCCCGACAACTTCGCGCAGAGCGGCGAGCAGGTCACGCAGGAGCGCGAGGCCCAGCGTGACCTCGACCGCGCCATCGCCGCGCTGCCCGAGCGCTACCGCGAGGTCATTGCTCTCTTCCATGTCCAGCACCGCAGCTACGCCGAGATCGCCGGGACGCTGGGCGTTCCCATGGGAACCGTGATGACCTGGCTGCACCGCGCCCGCAAGGAACTCAAGGCGCAGCTCTCGGAGCACCTGTCATGAACCACCTCGACGACAGCGCGCTGCAAAGCCTCGCCGACGGCACGATGCGCGGCCCGCAGCGGTTTGCAGCCCACGAGCACTGCGACGCGTGCGCCGAATGCGCCGCCATTTTGGCCGGCTACGCCGCACTCACAACGAAGCTGTCGGCGCTGCACGATCCGGAGGTCCCTGCCGACTTCACCGCCACGGTGCTGGCCGCGGTGGACGCGCGGGAGCTGCAGCTCACCCAGCGGCGTCACACCTGGCTCGCCGCGTTCTCGGCTGTGTCTCTCGCGCTCTTCGCGGTGGTCGGCTGGATGCTGTCGGCCGCCCCCGCTGCTCACGTAGACGGGCTGGTCGAAGGCGTCACCGTGGTCCGGCATGTCTACGGCGCGCTGGTGCCGGTGTTCGGCGCCGCCCGGCTGCCGCTGGGCCTGGCCGCCTTCGCGCTCACCGCCGCCATCCTGTTTGTGCTGCTGCGCACGCTGCGCGCCGGCCAGGGTGCCGACGCCCAGGCGCAATCATGATCTTTGCCCTTCTGCTCGCGGTCGGCTCGGCTCATGGGGTGCTCTACGAGACCTTCCTGGAGCGGCTCCAGGCCCACGGCGCGCACGGGGCCCTGTCCAAAGCGTTTGCCGGTCTGGCCGACAGCATGGTCACCCTCGAGGTCAGCGGAGCCGACAAGGTCGACGCGGGTGACGAGCCGGACGAGCCGGACGAGCCGGATGAGCCGGACGACAGCGATCGCCTCGAGGTGATCGCGCCGCTCCCGCCCCTTCCTCCGATCCCTCCGATTGCGCCCATTCCTCCGATCCCGGCCGTCGCTCCGGTCCCTCCGCTGCGACCCGGTGCCTCCTCGGCCGAGCAGCGGGCGCATGAACAACTGGTCAGGGCCCACGACCGCGCGCAGGCCGCACGCGACCGGGCGCGAGCCGCGCTGGACGGGACCCAGGCGGACCGCGACCGTGCCGCGGAGCACTCGTTGCGCCTGGAGTTCCACCGCGACGACGCCGCGCCGCTTCCCCGCTTCTCCGAGACGGCCAAGGGGGTTGGCACCGTCGACCTGCTCCAACGCATCGCCCGTACCGCCGGCTGGTCGATGACGCTGGTCGGGTCCCCTCGCGAGACCGTGGATATCGACATCAAGGATCAGGACCCCCGCGAAGCGCTGCGACAGGTGCTCAAGCAAAGCTCTGCGATGGGCGTGCTCAAGCGCGACCGGCTGGTAGTGGTCGCCGCCCCTGACAAGAGCACCGCCGGCCTGCTGGTCGAGCAGACCTCGCGGCACGGCAAGAAACACGGCGCAAGCTCGAAGCGCGGCAGCGACAACAACGACCTGGTCCGTGTCTTCCAGGGCGACATCACGGTGCCGAAGGGCACTGTGGTGCAAGGCGACGTGGTCTGTGTCGGCGGCTCCATCGAGCTTGAGCCGGGCAGCGTGGTGCAAGGTGACGCGGTCGCGGTGATGGTCAGCGTCACCGTGGACGAAGGCGCGCTGGTGCTGGGCCAGGGCGTGGCTGTGCTGGGAGAGTTGGACGTTCGGCGCGGCGCGCAGGTCATGGGCGAGCACGTTCAGGTCGGCTTCGGCCGCCTCTTTTCGCACTCGAAGCGGAGCCACTCATCTCTCTCGAGCCTGGGACCGTTCGGACTCTTTCCAACGCTGGCGCTGTTCGCGCTCACTTATCTGCTGGGGCTGCTGGGGCTGCGCATGTGGCCGGACCGCGTACGCATGGTGGGGCACACCATGTTCGAGTCGCCGGTGCGCAGCTTCTTCGTCGGCTTTCTCTGCTGGCTTTTGCTTTTGCCGCTGGTGGTTCTGCTCTGCATCTCCATCGTCGGCATCCTGCTGGTGCCGCTCCTGCCGGTCGTTCTCTTTCTTTCCATCGTCCTCGGCTTGAGCGCCTTCGCGCTGACCCTGGGCGAGTCGCTGCCGGCAGGTCCCGGACAGCGCTTCGTCCCTCCCGCCGCGCTGGGCATGGGCATGACGGTGCTGCTGGTGCTTGGGCTGGTGCCGTGGCTGGGCATTTCGCTGCTCGCGCTCCTTCAATTCTTCGCGCTCGGCTCGGCGATCGGCTCGCGGTTCGGACGGGCGCTGCCTCCGCACGTTCCTTAAGTTTCTGGAGGCCGTGCGTCGTTCGACCTAGAGTGGCTTTCTGTGCGACTTTCATCTTTGACAGCTGCCGGCAAAGCAGCGGGCCTGGCAGCCGGCCTGGCCGCGACCACCATCGCAGGCTGCCGTCCCCGCGGCCGGACGCAGCCCGCGCCGCTTTCCCCTGCGCCCACGCCTACGCCCGCCCTCCAGCCTGGGGCACAGCGAAGCGACTCGTCATGCACCGCGCCCTTCGAGGGCAACGGAGCCCGCGTGCAGCTGCGGCCAGCGAGCGGCACGCTGCGCATCGGCGCACTCGCCGGGCTCAAGAACGCCGACGAGGACAACCTCACGCATCTGCGCGCGCTCATGGCCGAGCTCAAACGCCGAGGCGCCGAAGTGCTCATCGCGGACGGCGATCTGGGAGACAACTCCGACGAGCAGGAGACGCTGCTGGGCGTCCTCGCCGAAACTGGCTTGCCCATACTGGTGGCTGCCGGCAACCGTGAAGTCCGATCCGAACTCGACGCCGCCGAGGACGAGCTCCGCAAGAAAGGCGCGCGCCTCGCTGACCTTTCGCACACGCGCGTGGTCGACCTGGGCGACGCGCTGGTGGTGGGCCTGCCCGGCGGCTTCGAGCGCCGTCAATTGCGCGCCGACGGCGCCTGCCTCTACGTGCAAAAAGACCTCGACGCGCTGGGCGCTTTCCTTGACCACTTGCCCGCCTTGGCGCCACCCGCGCTGCTGGTCGCTGCGGTCCCTCCACGCGGACATGATGCGCGCGCGCTCGACGCCAGCGAAGGCCAGAACCTGGGCGACCCGCGCCTCGCCGCACTCATCCGCCGCGTGCCCTTCGGCGTCTTCGGGCAGGTCTGGGAAGCCGGTGGCCGGGCCATCGATCTCGCCGGCCAGCCGGTGGGTCCCGCGACCGAGGCGGACCGGCTCTACCTGAACCCGGGCGCCGCCGATCTGACACCCTGGCCGATGGCGGACGGCAGCACCGCGCAGGGCCTCGCCGCGCTCATCACCATCCATGGCCGCAAGGCCGCCTACGAGGTGGTTGTGGCCAAGGTCCCCGCGCCCGGGAAGTCAATGGAGCAAATCCGATGAGCAGAAAGCTGGGGGACATCCTGATCGCGCAGGGCGTGATCGACCAGGACAAGCTCGCGGCCGCCCTCTCGGATCAGAGCGCATTCGGCGGCAAGCTCGGGCGCACGCTGGTCGATCTCGGCTACATCACTGAGGACGAGCTGATGCGCGCGGTCAGCGAACAGCTCGGGCTCGACATGATCGACCTGGACACCGCCGAGATCGATGTCGAGGCCCTCTCCTGCCTGGCCGTGGACGCGTGCGAGAGGTACGGCGTCTTTCCGGTGCGCGTCGATCAGCAGCAGCGCGTGCTCTGGGTCGCCACCGCCGAGCCCGACCGCGCCATGCTGCAGGAGGTGGCGCAGATCGCGCAGTACACGCTCGAGCCGGTGCTCTCGCCCATGAGCGCCATCGACCGCGCCGTGCGCCAGTACTACTTCGGCGAGAAGCATGGGCCCAAGGCCCGCCGCGGAGACGCGCTCACCTCCATCCCGAGCGACATCCCGCTCGCCGCGCCGGCGGCGCGCTCGGTGGCAAACCCGTCTGCCGACGACTTCGTGCCTGAAGCGGTGCCAGACGGGACGGCGGAGCCGGTGGCAGAGGCCGAAATCGAATCGTCGGAGGAGGTCCAGGGAGTCACGGCTCCCGCCCCCGCCGCGGGCGACCCGGTCGATGAACTGCGCACTCTGCTCCTGCGAATTGAAAAAGCCGTCGCCGGGCAGGGCCGCGCCTTTCGCGCCCTGGTCGAGCTCCTGCAGGAGAAGGGCGTCGTCCGGCGCGGCGAGCTGGGCCGCCGCACCAAGCGCTAGACGAAGCTCATGCCATCGTGCCCCGGGCCCTGGCCCGAGAGGATGGCTTCAGTCGCGCTTTGGCGTTGCTCGGTCAACTCGCTGACGAGCTCCAGGATCTGCGGATGGGTGAGCACCAGCTCCTGAAAGCTTTCGCGCGGCAGTTTCAGGAGGATGGAGTTGCCGGACGAGGTGACGGTTGCGGTGGCGGGCTTGCGCGTGAGCAGCGACATCTCGCCGAAGATCTCGCCTTCCTTGAGACGGGCCAACTCGACAGGCTGGCCGGTCTTCTTCGCCGCGACCCTGACCAGTCCATGCAGCACGACGTAGAGCCCGTCCGAGTTCTTGCCCTGGGTGATCAAGACCTCGCCGGCCGCCGCTTGCCGCATCTTGAACTTCTCGACGATGGCCTTGCGCTCGCCCGGATCGAAGTCCTTGAAGAGCGGCGAAATGGCCATGACGTTGTTGAGCAGGCGCTGCCGATAAAAATTTTTCAGCGAGTTGATCACTGCCGGGTGGTGCTGCGCCAACTCGCGCAGGACCACGTCGGTGACCTCGAGGATCTCAGTGTCCTCCTCGGCGACGACGTTGGCGGTGCGCGGCGCGCCGGAGAGCAGCGCCATCTCGCCGAAGAACGCGCCCTCGCCCAGGTGCGCGAGCGTCAGCTCTCCGCCATCGGGCTGCAATTTGTAGATGCGGACCTTGCCCTCGACGATGACGAAGAAGCTGCGACCCGGGTCCCCCTCGCGGATGATCAGCTGGCCGGGAACATGCCGATGGTAGGAGAGCTTGTTCACCAGCTCGACGAACGCGTCTTGCGTGAGGTCGTCGAAGAGCGGCACCTTCTTCGGCGGCGCGCGCTTCACGGCCGGCATGGCGACGGGCGAGATGGCACCGAAAGCGGCGTCGAGGTCGGCCTCGTCGGGCGTGGTGCGCGCACCGGTGATGGGCCGCTCTACAAGCTCCTCATCGCTGACGATGGAGAGCAGCTCGATCTCCTCTTCCGAGTTTGATCCGAGCAAGTCAGCGATAGGCCGCGCGGGGCCCGGAGGCGGCCTGGCTGGACGGGTCGAAGGCGGCGGAGGGCGCGACGGCAGCACGTCATCGAGGCTGATCTCTTCGGAGACCTGCCCGCGAGGCGCGGCCGCGGTGGGCTTCGCTGCGGGCCTTTGCGGCGCGGATCGCGGCGCGGGCGCCGACACTGCGGCGGGCGAGATTTCGTCATCCTCGGCAGGCGCGACCAGATCCTCGCCGGGCGAGAGGATGGCGTCCTCCGGCAGCGCTTCGAATTCCGGCTCGAGCTCGATTTCTTCCAGCGGGGGCGGCTTCGGACGAGCGCCCGGCGGCGGCCCCGCCGGGGGTGCAGCGGGTCGTCCAGTGCGGGCGACGGCTCCCGGTGGCCTTCCAGCAGGCGGTGCCGCGGCCGGCGCCCGGGCATCGCCCTGTGTGGAGGCAGCGACTCTGGCTGCGCCCTGCGCAACAAAGGCGCGAGCGGTGCGCGGGGCCGCAGGCGGCTTCACCTCTGGGTCCATCAGGGTGAGGTCCAGCTCCTCCTCTGCGCCGGGATTGAAGGTCGGACGCACCGTCTTCGGCGGCGCCGAAGGCGTTGCCTTCGCCCCCTGGAATCCGCGCTGCGGCAGGGCCGGACCGGGCGGCGGGCCCTTGCGCGGCGCCGCGGGCTTGCCGTCGTCGAGTTCGAGAGGCTCGTCATCCGATCCATCGGCCGGAGGCTCGTGCTCGTCGCCCCCGAGGCCCTCTGCCACGGCGCTGGCCAACTTCCTGGCCTCGTCCAGCTCCAGCGCGCTGGTGGCGCGCGCGCCCGCCCCGATGGCGCGCGGCGGCGCCTTGAGCCCCGCACCCTCGAGCGTCGGCTTGGCAAAGCGGCGGGTATTCATCTCGGACAATTGCTTTTGCGCGGCCTCGTTCTTCGGTTCGATCTCGAGGATGACCTTGATCGCACCGATGGCCTTGATCAGCTGCCCTTCATCGGCGAACGATTTGGCGGCGACCTCGTAGGCACCGACCGCCTTCTGCACCTGCTCCAAGCGGCGCCAGGTGTCACCGAGCTTGAGCCGGTGAGCCATGTCCCTGGGCTCGATCCGCACGAGCTGCTCGAGAACTTCTGCCGCCTTTTCCCACCTCGACTTCTTGAGAAATTCAGCGACCTGATCCTTGAGCTTGCGGGTGTCGGCGGCGTCCTTGGACATGGGTCGGCCTTTCTATCCTTTCTTCGGCCGCGCTGTCTCGTTTGCGCTGCCGCAGGCAACGCGGACCCGCCGCTCGGGATCGCTTCCCAGCGCGCGACGCGTGGCCTCGGAGCCGGCGTCGTGCCGGGCCGTCAAGGCTGCGCAAGCGGCGGCGCGCTCGTGACCATCGTCGCTCCAGAGGGCAGCGCGCAGCGCGGTCAGGTCGGGGGCAAGCGACGGCGGTGTTGCCGCGGTCTCCTCGCCTCGAGCGGCTGCGGCGATCAGGCGATCGGGATCGGCCGCGAGCTCCTGCGCCTCGGACTCCGCTCGTGGAGCGTGCAGGGCGCGCGCCGCCTGCAGCGCCGCGATCAACAGCGCGCGCCGTCCAGCTTCTACGTCCGCCCCCCCGCGCAGCAGCGACGCCAGCTGATCCTGCGCGGACGTCTTGCTGTCAGCGACCACCTGGCGCTGTGCGATCTTCGCCATCAGCTTGTCGTATTTTTCGCGAGCGGGTTCTTTGGCCCGCGCCGCCTGCGCCGACACCTCCGCCGTGGCGTCGTCGTCCTCAGCGCGGGTCTGCGCGTGCTTGCGCTCGTCCTCGAGGGCGAACCGCTCGCGCCGGACCAGCGCCACCAGCGCCGGTCCGGCGCCGTTGACCCGCAACAACTCCGCCGCCCGGCAGGCCCGGGGGTCGGGCTCGGCAGCCCTCAGCAAGGTCGACAACAGCGCGGCCGCCCCCGGCGCTGGACCGCGCGCGACCAGCAGCGCCTCGAGCGCGGCGGAGAGCGCAGCTGCGCGTGTTCCGGAGAGTGCGACTGCGCTCTTGCTGCCAGCGCGCACGAGCGCGTCGAGCCTCTGCAAGAGCCTGGTCGCCGGGCAGTCGCGCGCGAGCAGCGCGGCCGCCTTCGGGCGCAATGCGTGGAGGGCAGCCTCGCAGTCCGGGCCGAGCGCACGCGCCGCCGCCTCCGCCTCATCCGAGTCGCGCGCCGCGACCTGCGCCAGAGCTCCGCGATAAGGCTCGACCTGCCCCAGCGCGCGCAGTCCTTCGGCCGCCGCGCCCGCGACCTCGCCCTGTTCCGTCAACAGCTCCGAGAGCTGCGGCGCTGCCGCCTGCGCGTCCGCCTCGCCCAGCGCCTCGGCTGCGGCCGCCACCACCGTGCCGTCTCGATCGGTAAGGAGCGGCAGCAAAGCCGCCACATCCTGGTCACGTCCAAGGCGTCCGA
The DNA here is from genome assembly GCA_025358085.1 of Deltaproteobacteria bacterium. Classification (GTDB taxonomy): domain Bacteria; phylum Myxococcota; class Myxococcia; order Myxococcales; family 40CM-4-68-19; genus JANYKT01. The sequence continues at coordinate 15,913 of JANYKT010000126.1, forward strand.
GCTGCGCGATGCCCCGAGCCCGCTGCGCCCCGCCCTGCGCCGCCAGCAGCTTCTGCGCTGTGACCCGCAGGGCCGTCTCCTCGCGCGCGAGCGTCTGCTGCAAAGAAGTTCCGCAGCGGCTCAACGCCTCGGCCAGCACCGCGCGCACCCGAGCATCGCTGCGCGCGAAGGCGAGCCTCAAGTACGCACCGCCGCGCTCACTGCAGTGCGCGCCGAACGCCTGCGCCGCCGCGATCCGCACCGCATCGTCGGGATCGCGCAACAGGCCACCAGCCGCGTCGAGCGTGTCATCGCGCAGGACCGTCAAGAGCGCGCTCGCGGCCGCGGCGCGCACCTTACCGGATCCGTCGTGCGCGGCGATCACCAGCAAAGCCCACGCTTCATCGTCCGCAGGCGCGGCCACCCGGGCGAGTTCGACCACCGCCTCCGCGCGGTCCCTTGGCGACGCCGCCGACAGCCGCTGCGATGCGTTCGCGCGTTCGCGGGATTGACCACAAGCCGCGAAGGCCGCGATCGCGACCGCGCAGACCAGCAGCCGCGGCGCACCCCGCCGCATCATCTGCTGTTGCGGCGTCCGGTCTTGCGGCTCTTCGGCTTGGGCGGCCCGTGCCCGTGACGCCGGGCCGGCAGCGGCAATTCCGACGCGCGCAGCCCCGGCACGTCCTTGCCCTTCTTGCCCGACTGCCCTCGCAACATCTGGATCTCGGCCTTGGTCAGATCGCGCGCCTCGCCGGGACGCAGCCCCTGCACGGTGATGCCGCCGTAATCCGCGCGATAGAGCTTCTGCACCGGCGCGCCCACCGCCTCCATGAGACGCTTGACCAGGTGCGGCCGGCCCTCGGCCACCACCACGCGCACCCAGGTGTTCTTCGGCGTGCGACTGAAGATGTCCGCCTCCAGCGCCTTGGCCCGGCCGTCCTCCAGGCGCACGCCTTTCTTCAGCCGCTCAATCTGCTCGGGCTCGGGCACGCCGTGCACCTTGGCGAGATAGGTGCGACGCACGCCGAACTTGGGATGCATCAACTGGTGCGCGAGGTCGCCGTCGTTGGTGACCAGGAGCGTGCCCTCGACGTCGAAGTCGAGCCGGCCCACCGGGTACACGCGCTCGACCACCTGCTCCAGATACTGCTTGATGGTCGGCCGGCCCTCGGGATCGGAGAGCGTGGTCACGCACCCTGCCGGCTTGTAGAGGACCATCCAGACCTTGTCCTCGGGCTCGGCGATGCGCTTGCCGTCGACGCGGATGATGTCCTTTTCGGCGTCGGCCTTGACGCCCAGCTCCTTGACCACCTTGCCGTTCAGCTCGACGCGGCCGGCCGCGATGATCTCCTCGGCCTTGCGCCGCGAGGCGATGCCGGCGTGGGCAAGGATCTTCTGCAGGCGGTCTTCAGGCATCTTTGGGCGGCTCCGCGGGCGCGGCTGGAACGACAGGCCCGGGTGACAGGGGCGGGGGCGGAGGTGCTAGCACAGCCGCGGCGGTCTTCGTCTGCTCTTCTGCGACCGCCATGGCGCTTTCCAGTTGATCGAGCGCCGCGTCGCTCTCGAGGGTCGCCTTGGCGATGCGCTCGGCCGCCGCCGCATCGTGCGCGAGTTCGGTGATGCCGGCGATGGCCTGGACGCCTGCGCGCGCCTGCGCGGGAGTCTCCTCCTCGACGATCTTGCGGCTCTCCTCGGACAGCTCCTGGAACTCGCGCAGGGTCGGTAGCTGGGTCAGGTCGCGCAGGTTGAAGAGGTCGAGGAACTCCTTGCTGGTGCCGTACAGGAGCGGCCGTCCGGGCTCGTCTTTCTTGCCCAGGATGCGGACCAGCTTGCGCTCGAGCAGCGCCTTGGTGACGGCGCCGCAATCGACCCCGCGCAGGTCTTCCATCTCGGGCCGCGTGATGGGCTGGCGATAGGCGACGATGGCGAGCGTCTCCAGCGCCGCCCGCGTCAGGCGCATCGGCTTGACCTGCAGCATGCGGCGCACGTACGCGCCCACCGCCGCGTCGGTGCGGATCTGCCAGCGCGAGCCGAGATCGACCAGCACCACGCCGCCGACGCCGGGCGCGTAGGCCAGCGAGAGTTCGACGATGGCCTGCTGGATGGCCGGCGCGGCGAATTGCGTCGTCTCGTGGAGCGACTGGACATCGAGCGGCTTGTCGGCAGCGAAGAAGAGCGCCTCGAGCACCGCGCGGATGCGCTCGGGGGAGGCGAAGCGCGCCGCCTCTTTCAGCAGCGCGAGCTCGCTCTGGGTCGCCTCCTTCAGCTCTTGCTCGTCGGTCTGTGCGGCAGGCGTCGCTGTCGGCTCGGTCGCAGGCGCGATCGCCGGGCCGGTCGCAGCCGGCTCGGGCACCGGCTCGGGCGCGGCTGGCAAGGGCTGGAGCTTCTCCGACAGCGGGAGCTGGCCCGGCTTCTCGTTGTCACCCTCGATAGTCAACCGCCACTCCTTCCGCCGTTGCGCTCGCGAGCGACTCGGTCCGTGCCAGGTAGATCTCCGCGTGGCGGTCCGGCTGGTGCACGCGAATGAGCTTCAGCTTCGCCATCTCCAGCACCGCAAGAAAAGTGGGCACCACCCGGTGCTTCTCGATCTCGCCCAGATCGGCGAAGAGCGAGGTAAAGGTGATCCGCTCCTCATCCTTGAGCCGGTCGGTGATCACCGCGATGCGGTCGCCGATGGAAAGCCGCTCGACGAAGACCTCATGCGGGATCTCGATCTTCCGTGCTTTCAATAATTTCGATAACAGCTCGATCAAGCGATAGACCGAGACCTCCGGCGATTTCAGATACGCCACCTCGTCGGGCGCCAGCGGCAGGTCCTCCCGGGCCCGGCGTACGAAGGTGTCGCGGCCCAGCTGCGGGTGGGCTCCGAGCATCGCGGCCGCGTCCCGGTACTTCTGGTACTCGAGCAGCCGCCGCACCAGCTCCTCGCGCGGGTCGGGCCCGGTCTCGGCGTCGGGGACATCTTTCGACTCGTCGCGCGGCAGCAGCATGCGCGACTTGATGTGCGCCAGGGTCGCGGCCATCAACAGGTACTCGCCGGCCAGATCGATATTCAGCGCCCGTGCCGCTTCGATAAATTCGATATACTTTTCGATAACGAAAGAAATCGGGATATCGAAGATGTCGAGCTTGTGCTCCTGGATCAGCGAGAGCAGCAGATCGAGCGGCCCCTCGAAGGTTCGCAGCGACAGCGAAAGAGGAGCCTGCTCCGCCGCCGCCTCGCTCATAGCTTCATCGCCGCCCGGACGCGTTCCATCACCGGCTCGGCGACTTTTCGCGCCTTGGCCGTCCCCAGCTGCACCAGCTCTTCCACGACCGCCGGCGACAGCTTCGCGCGCGCCTCGCGGTGCCGGTCCAGCGCCGGAATCAGCGACACCAGCAGCGTCTTCTTGCAATCCACGCAGCCGATGCCGGCCGATCGGCACTCGCGGTCCACCATCGCCACCGTCTCGGGCGGGCTATAGGCGCGGTGCAGGTGATAGATGGCGCAGATGTCCGGATTGCCGGGGTCGGTGCGCCGCTTCCGCGCGGGGTCGGTGACGGCCACCATGATCCGCTTGCGCGCACTCTCGGCCTCCTCGCCCAACTCGATAGAGTTGCCGAACGACTTGCTCATCTTGCGGCCGTCGAGCCCGAGGATCTTGGGCACCGCGGTCAGGTAGGCATGCGGCTCGACCAGCACGTTCCCGTAGAGGTGGTTGAAGCGCCGCACCAGCTCGCGCGCGAACTCCAGGTGCGAGACCTGGTCCTGCCCCACCGGCACGGCGTCGGCGTCGTAGAGGGCCACGTCAGCCGTTTGCAGCGCGGGGTAGCCGAGGAAGCCGAAGTTCGCCAGGTCCTTTTCGCGCAGCTGTTCCTGCAGCTCCTTGTAGGTCGGCACGCGCTCGAGCCAGCCGATGGGCGTGACCATCCCCAGCAGCAAGAACAGCTCCGCGTGCTGCTTGACCTGCGATTGAATGAAGAGCGTGCAGCGCTCGGGGTCAAGCCCCGCAGCAATCCAGTCGGCGAACATCTCGCGTTGCGACTCGGCGATCCTGGACGGGTCTTTGTAATCGGTGGTCAGCGCGTGCCAGTCGGCCGAGAAAAAGTAGCAGTCGGCCCGGTTGGAAATCTCGATCCAGTTCTTGAGCGCACCGTGGAAATGCCCGAGGTGCATGCGGCCGGTAGGGCGCATCCCGGAGACGACTCGCTTCGGCGTTCGCTGCACAGCTTCTTCGGCCATGGGACTCTCTTACTTCATGTCCTCGGCGCGCACGCAGGCAGCGACCGGGTCCGGGGCATGGACATCCGCCAATGCAGGCAGCGACGCGGTGAGAGCGAGGACGAGGGCGCGCATGAAGGGCACGCACCATAGCAGCCTCGCGCGAGACCGCCAGACCAAGGCGAAGGGACTCAGGCCCGCGGGTGTTTGGAGATCACTGCCTTGAGGCGCTCGCGGTCCACATGCGTATAGATCTGCGTGGTCGCGATGTCGGCGTGGCCGAGCATGGCCTGCACCGCGCGCAGGTCAGCGCCGCGCTCGAGAAGGTGCGTCGCGAAGCTGTGGCGCAGCGTGTGCGGATAGACACGGCCGGCGATGCCCGCGCACCGGGCGTAGCGTGCCAGGAGCTTCCAGAATCCCTGGCGTGTCATCCGCCGGCCCCGCGGCGTAACGAAGAGATCCCGGCTCTGCTGCGTGCCGAGCAGCGCCCCCCGCGGCTGCAACAGATAGGTCTGCAACGCCGCCTGCGCGCGCGCGCCCACCGGAACGATGCGCTCCTTGCTGCCCTTTCCCCGCACCCGCATCAGGCCCGCGCGCAGGTCGACCGCGAGCAGTGGCAGCGCGACCAACTCGGACACCCGCAGGCCCGACGCGTAAAGCAGTTCAAGCATCGCCTTGTCGCGGGCACCGGAGGAGCTCTTCGCATCCGGCTGGGAGAGCAGCCGGTCCACTTCACCCACGCCGAGAAAGCTCGGCAGCGGCCTCTCGCCGCGGGTCGCGCCGACGCGCTCGGCGGGGTCCAGCGGCGCGAGGCCTTCGGCGTTGGCGAACTTGTGCAGCCCGCGCAGGGCCGCGAGATGGCGCGCCTGCGAGGATTGGCCCAGCCCTCGCGTATGGAGCGCCGCCAGGTGCTGCAGGATCGTCTGCTCGGTCACCTGCGCGAGCGACAGGATCCGTTCGCGGCGCAGCCAGCCGAGATATTCCTGCAAGTCACGCGCGTACGATTCAAGGGTGGCCGGCAGCAGGCCGCGCTCCACCCGCAAGTGCGCGAGGTAGCGATCGAGTGCGTCCAGAAGCGGACCGGGAGACCCAAGCTTCTCCACGCCGACACCAGGCTCGACTCGGGGCTCCGGCAGCAGATCGGGCGACTCGAGCACTTGCGCGCGCAACGCCTGCCGCAGGCTCTCATTGCCGTCAGCGGGAGCGGACTGCGCGCGGCCCACGGTCACGAGAGCACACCTTCGAGCGTGCCCTTTCCCTCGCGCAGCACCACCGGCGCCGGCCCGGTGAGATCGAGCACTGTCGAAGGCTCGTTGAGGATGCTTCCGCCGTCGAGAATGAGTTCGATGCCGTGGCCCAGCTGATCCTGGATATCAGACGCGTCGATGAGCGGCTCCTCGTCGGGAAGTGCGGCGCTGGTGGTCGCGAGCGGGCGGCCCAGCGCGTTGACCAGCGCCAGGGCCACCGGTGCTGCAGGCACGCGGATGCCGACGGTGCGCTGCCGGGTGAGCGCGGTGCACGGCACCAGGCGCGTGGCCGGGAGCACCATGGTGTAGGGACCCGGCAGGAGCCGCTTGAGCAGGCGGTACTGCTCGTTTCCGACCATGGCGTACTTCGAGACTTCGCTCAGGTCGGCGCAGAGGAAAGCAAACGGCTTCTTTTCGTCGCGCCGTTTGAGCCGCGCCAACTTCTCGATGGCCTTCTTCTGGAAGAGGTCGCAGCCGATCGCGTAGTACGTGTCGGTCGGGTAGGCCACCAATCCGCCGGCCTCCAGGATGGCGACCGCTCTCGCGATGTGCCGCGGTTGCGGGTGATCGGGATCGATCGACTGGATGGGAGATTTCTGCGCCACGAAAAGCCATGTTGCTGCGGCCACGCGCCGCAAGCAAAAAAATGCGCGCCCCGAGGAGAAACTTGACGAACGCCTGAAAAAAAGGCGGGCGCCCTCTACGGGTCGCCCGCCTTCATTCGTTCCGCTGCCAAACCAGGCTACTTCTTGGTCAGGTTTCCTTGCTCATCCAGCGTGCTGCCCGCTTTTTCCGCGGCCGCCGTCCGCTCCGCGGCCTCGCGGGCCATGCGCTTGCCCTGCTCGATCAGCTCGCGAACCTTCTGCCCGCCCTTGTGGCCAATCTGCGAGTAGAACTCGGGGCCGCGCGATGCACGAACCGACTCGCCGCCCTTCTTGCCGATCTGCTCGTAGAACTCGTGCCCTCGCTCAGCCTTCACGGTCTCGCCGCCCTTGCGCCCGATCTGCTCGTAAAACGCGCGCCCACGCTCCTGCGCGACTTTCACGCCACCCTTGCGCCCAGCTTCCGCGACCGTCATTCCACCTTTTTTCGGTTCAACCTTTTCGTCTGCCATTCGCGCCTCCGATGATTGGAAGGACCCCTCTCCCCTTCGCCGTCAGCCCTTCAGTTCACTGCTATGCATCCACTCGATGTTGAAGCCGGTTACTCGATGATTCGCTTCTTGCCTTGCTCGATGAGCTCGCGGACCTTCTGACCGCCCTTGCGCCCGATCATTTCGTAAAAGGACGGACCGTACTTGTCGCGCACGGCCTCGCCACCCTTGCGTCCCCCCATCTCACCGCCCTTGCGGCCGATCTCCTGGTAAAACTGAACGCCTCGCTCGTCGCGAACGCGCTCGCCGCCCTTGCGGCCTGCCTCGGAGACGGTCATTCCGCCCTTGCCATTCCCGCGTGTCTTGATCATTGCAATCCCCCCAAGAGGTCCGCGGGACTACTCGTGCCTGACGTCGACGTCATCCGTCATCGCCACGTCGCCGCCGATGGACGGAGCTTCGCGCTGGGGCATCGCCGGCCGCGCCGCCGCTGCCGCCTCCAGCGCTGCCTTCTTGCCTTCCTCGATCAGCGTCCGGACGCGGTGGCCACCCTTCTTGCCGATCTCTTCGTAGAACGGCGTCCCGCGCACGGCCTTGACGGCCTCGCCGCCCTTCCTCCCGATCTGCTCGTAGAATGCAGCGCCGCGCTCGGCCTTCACGGTGTCGCCACCCTTCTTGCCGATCTGCTCGTAGAAAGCGCGGCCGCGCTCGGCCTTCACCGTCTCGCCGCCCTTGCGGCCGATCTCCTCGTAAAAGGAGTGGCCGTACTTGTCGCGAACTGTCTGGCCGCCCTTGCGGCCAGCCTCGCTCACGCTCATCGCACCCTTCTTCTTGACGACTTCGTCCGCCATCCCCGACCCCCCGTTAAGGCCCCTCTCAGGGCAATTTGATGAAACGTTTGTGAAACCGCGTAGCCTGGTGCTCGCTTGCTTTGCTCAGTTGTGACGCCGGCGAACCGGCTGCTCCATCGCCTTGCGGCCAGCCGCAATCAACTCCCGAACCCGCTGTCCGCCGAGGCGACCGATTTCCTGGAAGAACTCGACGCCGCGCTCAGCTTTCACCGCCAGCCCACCCTTGCGCCCTCCGAGAAGGCCACCTTTCCGGCCCGCCTCTTTGACGGTCATGCCGCCTTCCGGCGTGGCCGCGGCGCGGCGGGACACTTTCAGCTTCGGCGCCCGTCCCGACGCTCTCTTCGGCGAAGGCTTGTTGGTGGTCTTGCGCTGCGTCGTCATTTGCACCCCTGCGTTGCAAAGCAACTGCCACACTCGCCTACATGTCGTCGTCAAGCAGGGACGCTGTCCGCCACTTCACAATTGACAAAGCAAAAGCTAGGTCGGCTTTCCGGGGTGTGCAAGCTGTCAAGCGTACGCGGCCGCTGGGGAAAGAACTCAGCCCCGGCCCGCGAGCAAAGCGATGGCGGCGTGCAAAGCTGCCAGTAAAGCAACGCGGCGGGCAGGGTCCTGAATCTTCCCTGGGCGGCCAGGCAAGTGAGCGCTTGCCACATCTCGCACGTAGAACGCATCGGTCACGCGATTCCCTTCCGTGGCGATCCGCGCGACCTCAATGGAAACATTCGCGGCATGAAACGCTTCTGCCAAAGCATGCAGGAGCCCCGGACGATCTTGAGCGACCACGTCGATGATGGTCATCTCCTCGCTGGATAGATCGTCGACGCGGATCTTCGTCTCGACCGCGGGCGCGGCCGCAGTTGCGAAGCTTGCCCGGCGCAGACGCTTCTCCACCAACCGCAGACCGTCTTCTGTTCCGGCAAGAAGCTTGAGCAAGTCGAGCTGCGCGGCTTCCCACCGCATCTGCGAAGGCACGCCGCCGCCGCTCTCGCGGACTACGAAGCGGTCCAGAGCGATGCCGCCGCCGAGCGAATGAAGTTCGGCGGCGAGGATGTCGATTCCATTCGCCGCGAGCGCCGCGGTGAAGAGAGCGAGCAGGCCAGCGCGGTCGGGCGCGACCAGCGTCAGGTCGGCTTCGCCGGAATCCGGAGCGCGGAGCTCGGCCGCGAAGCCCGTATGTCGCGCGAGCGCCCAGAGTTTGAGATGGCGGGCGGCTGACTCCGGCCGCGCGCTCGCGAGGTAGCGCTCGGGCAGCGTGTGGACGAACTCCGTTGCCAGCGGGTCGTCCAGCCGCGCCAAAAGCCTCGCCCGCCGGGCCTCCAAAGACTGCGCGTGTTCAGGCGCGCCCAGGCCTTCGGCCAGCATGACGGCGCGGGTCCGCTCGTAGAGGGTGCGCAGGAGGCCGGCCTTCCACTCGGTCCAGTTCCCTGGAGCGACACTGGCCATGTCGGCGTAGGTCAGGAGGTACAACATCTCGAGGCGGTCCACAGTCTGCGCGTTCCGGGCAAACTCTTCCAGCAGCGCGTGGTCCTCGAGATCACGGCGCTGCGAGATGTGGCTCATCCGGAGATGAGCCTCCACCAGCCACGCGACGTCAGCCGCATCAGCCGGATCAAGCCCGATACGCTGCGCGTAGTCGCGCACCAGCGCGACGCCGCACGCAGAGTGATCATCGCCAAGCTTCTTCCCAAGCCCCTTCCCGAGATCATGGAAGAGCAGGCCCAACATCAAGACCAGGGGACGCTCCTGCGCGCGCGCGAGGTGCGTCAGCCCTGGCTCGGAATCGGCCAGCGCGCCAGCGCGCAGGCGCATCATGCGGACCAAAGCGAACACCGTGTGCGTGTCCACAGTGTACACATGATAGAGGCTGTGCTGCGCCCGGCCGCGCAGCCGCGCAACCTCCGGGAGCAGCGCTCCCAGCACTCCGAGCTCGTGCAGCGGAACCAGCGGACTGCCCTCGCTGCCCTCGTGCACCAGCAGCTGCCACAGCTCGAAGTGCGCGTCGCGATCGGTCGCGAGCTTCGCTTGTGGCAGCTCGCGCATCACCAGATCGCGCGCGCCGCTGTGCACCGGGACGCCGTAGGTTTCCGCCAGGGAGTAGAGCCGCAGCATGTCCGCCGGGCGGCGCCGGAAGACGCCGTCGTCATTGACCATGATGCGGCCATCCCAAAGCTTGAAAGCGGTATCGAGCACCCGCGGCGGCGGTCCACGGCGGAGGGCGGCGCGCGGGGCGTCCTCGATGGCGCAGCGATCGATCAGCGCGTCTGAAGCGCGCGCGAGTTCCTGCAGCGCCAGGTACGCGTCGCGCATGAGCTGCTCGACGGCGAGCTGGCCCTCCTTTGTGTCGCGGTAGCGGAGGCCCTCGGCGACTTTCCTTTGATTGTCGAAGGTGAGACGGTCGTCGCGCCGGCCGGTCGCGTAGTGCAGTTCGTTGCGCAGACGCCAGAGCGTGTCGCGGGCCGCGCAGGCAGCCTCAATTTCGCTCTTCGGAAGCAGCCCGTGCTCCCCGGCTTCGCGCAAGCCCGAGACCTTGTGCCGCGCCCGCGCGATCCAGAGTGCGGTCTGCAGGTCGCGCAGGCCCCCCTTTCCTTGCTTGATGTGCGGCTCGAGCAGCCACACCGAGCTGCCATAGCGCTTGCGGCGCTCCTGGTACTCTTTGAGCTTGTCCTCGATGAACTCTTCGACCTTGCGCGTTTCCAGCTCGGCGAGGACCGTTCGCTCCAGGCGATTGAAGAGCGGGAGGTCGCCCGCGACCAAGCGGCACTCGAGCAGCGCGGTGCGCGCGGTGTGGTCCTCGCGGGCGAGAGAGAGGCACTGGTCGATGGTTCGTGCGGCGAACCCGGCCTCGATGTTTGCGTCCCAGAGCGCGCGGTGGAGGCCCTCGGCAATCTGGGCCGCGCGCGTCCGCTGCGTGCTGGGTGCGGAGGGGCCGGGCAGGAGCGCCAGCAGGTCGACGTCGGAGCGCGGCGACAGCTCGCCGCGGCCGTAGCCGCCGGTGGCCACCACGGAAAGCAGCGGATCGCCGCCTCCGGGAACCTGCGCCGTGACGGCGGCCAGCAAGTCGCGGACGACTTCGCCGGTCAGCGCGGCGATGGCGCGAACGACTTCCTGGCCCGGGGCACCTGCGCGGTGCCGGACGAGGATCTCGGCGCGACCGAGGTCGAGCCGCCGGCGCGCGTCGGCCGCCGAAAGCGGTGGAGCGTTGCTGCGCGGGATCATGGCATCAGCTTAGCATCCGCCTCCCCGGGCAGCGGCACCTGGCCGCGCGCTATTCCTTAAGGGCTTAACCTTCAAGGTCTTAACTATGTGCGTGTCAGCCTTTCCCTCGCGACGGGGGAGGAGGGCGATACTTAAGCTACTGAAGGTTAAGACCTTAAGGATGTTGCCTGCGCGCGCGTGCCGAGGGTGGCGGCTGGCCGGGGGTAGCCGGCTCCTCGACCGGTGGCGTGTCCGACGCAGGATCGCGGCGCGGCGACTCACGCTGGGGCGGCTCTTCCCGGCCGGGCTCGGTGGGCTGCGGGTCCGTCGCAGGAGGTTCGTTCTGGGGGTCCTTCGCAGGCCTGGGCATGGCCAGAGGTTACGCTTCGGCGGCGCAACCTTAAGGCTCGCGGTCCGGCTCGCAGGGACTCCCGAGCAGTTGCTGCGCCCTCAGGGCGCCAGCGCCAGTCGCTGCCGGCTGTCGACAAATTCCTTCAGGCCTCGCGCGATGGCCTCGGCAGCTCCGTCCTGGTACCTCGCGCTCCGGAGCAGCGCCTCTTCGGCCGGATTGGAGAGGAACGCTGTCTCGACCAGAATCGACGGCATGTGGGTCCCGAGCAGCACGTAAAAAAGTGCCTGTTTAATGCCGTGGTCGGTGACCTTGCCAATGCGACTGCGGAGGCCCCGCACCAGCGCCGACTGCACGGACTGGGCAAGCTCACGGGCATCGCCCGCGTTGGCCTTGGTGGCCAGGTCGGCAAGGATGAGCCGCAGGTCCGACACGGTCCGCTCGTCCTCCGCGTTTTCAAAAGCAGAGAGGCGCGCTGCGTAGCGGTCGCTTGCGACGTTGAGCGTCCAGGTCTCGATGCCCGACAGCGTCCGCTTGCGGGCTGCGTTGCAATGAATGGAGACGAAAAGGTCCGCGCGCGCGTCGTTGGCGATGCGCGTCCGCTCGTCCAGTGGGATGAAGCTGTCGTCCTTGCGCGTGAGCACGACCGTGAAACCAAGCACCCGCAGCCGGGTGGCCAGCCGCTTGGCGATGGCGAGCGCCACGTCCTTTTCGCGCAGGCCGTGCGGACCGATGGCTCCGGTGTCCTTGCCACCATGTCCCGGATCGATCACCACGCGGCGGACCTTGAGACCTAATTGGGCGGCGATTGAATTCCCGCCTGCCAACGCGGCCGCGCGAAGCTCGCGCGCTTTGTCAGCCGCGTCTGGCTCGTCTTCCGGGTCGGTCAACTTTGCGACTGCGTCCCGGGCAAGCTTCACCAGCGACGGCGTGCGCTGCGGCGGATGCGCGGGAGCTTCGGGCTCCGGCAGTGCGTCGGAAGAAGGTTGGGTCAGTACAGCACCAACTTCAGGTCCGCCCACTGCGGAAAGAGGAGAAGAAGGCTCGTCGTCGGCCGGCTCGACCGCGCCCGCCGGATGCGCGACCGTCTCAACAGTGGCCGGCGTCGTCCGGATTGCGGCGCTACCCGCCGAGGGTGCGGCAGCCTTTGCCGGTTGCCCAGGCTGCGAGCCTTTGGCGCCGCGCGCCTCCTGCACCATCTGTGCGATCACGTCTACGGTTTCCCGAGGCACGTCGACCTCGGCCGGAGGCGTCTTCTTGCCGCCCAAGTCCGGCGCCACGGACGTTTGCGGAGCATCATCATCCTCGTCAACCTCGTCCTCGATCACCACTGGCCTCTGCACCTTGCCGGGGACCGCGGCGACGGCTTTAGGTGGAGTCGGAAGCAGCGCGAGGGCGGCCTTTGCCTCTGCCGAACGGGGATATCTCGCGGCCAGCCGCCGTCCGGCAGCAGCAGTCTCGGCGTGCTCGTGCGCTCGCGTTCCCAGGCGCACCGCAGCGGTGAGCGCCTCGAGACCCTGCGGCGCCGCAGGCCAGGTCTCGTCTATCTTCCGGTAAGCCAGCACGGCGGTCCGCACGTCAGCGGGAGACCGCGACGCCTCGTACAACTCAGCGCGTGCGCGAGCAGCCCAGAGAGCCGCCTCGGGCGCGAGCGAGCTTGCCGGCGCGAGGCGCACGGCAGCGTCGAAGTCGCGTCCGATCGCTTCCCATCCATCTCGATATTTGTGGCGCCGGACGTCATGACGGAGCCGATCGAGAGCGGCCTTGCCCGCATCGAGCCGTTTCTGCTGCACTTGAGCAGCTGCGGGCGCGGCTTGGGTCGCTCGAGGGATCGCGAGCGAGATGAGGACCGCGTAGCAGGCGAGTGAGCGCACGCAACGACCGTGTCATGCCGTCGCGTTCCGTCAACTTTTTGAGCGCCGCAAAAGCCCAATCCCGCGCTCAAACCCGTCACCGCCTGCTGCGTCGCATACCCGCCGCCGCGAAGAGGCACTGCGACAGCCGCTCCGCCTCACGCCACCGATGGCGCCGCCGAAACTCAACGGTGACGGACCACCCCAGCACCACGGCGGCACCCACCAGCATTGCCGCGCTCACTGCAGCACCACCGCTTCGGCGTGGAGATCGAGCTGACCCGCAACCGCCAGTGTCGGCTTGAGCGCGCTTTTGCTTCCGCACCGGCACCGCTTGAGCGAGGCCAGGTACGCCGGCCACATGGCCTCCCGCACGAACTCCGAACCGCACCGCGCCCGCGCCATCAGCGCCAGATGCCGCTGCCGCGCGTAATCGACGCCTTTCTCGATCAATACCTGGTTGCAGGCCGGACAGCGCCACAGCTTTGTCGACTCGCCACTCATGATTCTCTCCCGCGTCATGGCCGCTATCGGCCGACACAAGAGAGCCTAGCGAGGGGGTCTGACACTCCCCTCAGCGCCCGGAAGAAACCCCCGTCATCCTCGTGTCTTGCGGCGAAAGGCTGGTCGCAATCCCGACCTGGGAGCGTTCCATTTCCATGAGACGCTCCTCGACCTCCCGGCGGAAGCTGGCGAGGTCGCGACCGAGGTTCTCTATACCGACCTCGTTCTTGAGGTTGACGCGAAAATCGGTGGTCGCCTGCGCACGGTCTTTCGAGGCTTGCCGGTTCTGGCTCATCATGATGAGCGGGCCCTGCAGTCCGACCAGGATGCCCAGAAAGAGATTGAAGAATTGGTACGGGTACGGATCGAACCCGGCGCGCAGGAACGAATTCATCGCTGCCCATAAAAAAGTCAGCCCGACCAAACCGCAGATGAAGGCCCAGCTGCCATTCAGTTCGGCCACGCGATCCGCGAGGCGTTGCGCCCAGGTCAGCTTGTCCTCGTACTCCTTGATTACGTCCCGCGCGGCGCGCTGGCTGAGCATGGCGTTGGTGTCCCGCAGCCGCACTGCCATCCCGGAGAGGATCGCCAGCACCGCCGCCTCCGAGCGCACGATGTCCGTCAAGAAGTGCTCGCGCGAAAGCTCGAGCAGGACGGCCTCGGTGAGCGCCTCCGCGCTGGCCGAACGGGGCTTGTCGTCGAACAGGGACAGCTCTCCGAAGTGCTCTCCCTCGACCGCCTCTTTCAGGTGGACCCGGTCCGCGCCGCCATTGGGCGGCAGGAAGATCTCGATCTTCCCGGAGAGCAGCAGGAACATGGCTGAGCCGGGCTCCCCTTTCGAGAACACCAGCTCGCCGGCGCGGAAACGCCGCTCTACCAGTCGTTGTCCCAGCGACTGTCGCGCCGGCTCAGAGAGGCCCTTGAAGAGCGGGACGCGTGCGAGCAGCTCGTGACGTTGCATGCTCGCATGATCGGCTGCAGGACTGGTCGATGGCAAGCGATGGAGGCCGCCTAAAAGCTCAGCCTTGCTCCTCGTGCTCGAGGAATCGCACCCGGCCGCTCTCGAGTTCGTACTCCGCGCCGACCACCCGCAGCTTGCCGGCCTGCACTAAGTCCTCGATCAGCCGGCTGCCGTGACTGAGTTGCGCGACCGATGCCAGGACGTTCGCCCGCATGGCGGCTCTGAGAGGGTCGGTCAGCCCCTCGGTGGCGAGGACCGGATCGATGATGGCCCGGATCCGCGACGTGATGCGAAGGACGCTGTCGGTTGCGGGCGGCTCGCCCGTCGTCAGGTGTCGGGCGGCTGCGGCAATCGCGCCGCAGCGCGTGTGGCCCATCACCACGACAAGCGGCACTCCAAAGGCATCCACCGCGAACTCAATCGAACCCACCTGCGAGGGCGCGACGATGTTTCCGGCGACCCGGATGACGAAGAGGTCGCCCAGGCCGACATCGAAGACGAATTCCGCGGGAGCGCGCGCGTCGGAGCAACAGAGGACCGCGGCGAAGGGCCGGTTCTCGATGGCGGAAACACGGTCCCAGCGCGTGCGCGCCTCGGAGGCAAAATCGATGAAGCGCCGGTTGCCTTCGCGGAGTCGCTGCATGGCTTCGGTCGAATCAATGTTCATCTTGCTGCCCCTCTATCTGAAGTTGGCTGCCGGTCAACACGCATCTGCTAGGTCAGTTTCTTTTGTTGCTCATGAAGCCAGAGCAGCGCTTCCAGCGGCGAGGTGCGAGACAAGTCGAGCGCGCGCAGTGCGGTCTCGATGGCGCTCGGTTGCAAAGGCGGCGCTGGTGGTGGTGGCGCAAGCTGCGGGAGCGGTGCGGATGGCGCCTCGAAGAGACCCATCTGGCTGCGGCGCGCCGTGCGCTGCGCAAGCGACGGTCGCCCGGCTTCGTCCAACTCCTGCGCTTCCAGATTCGCCAAGACCTCGCGCGCGCGCATCAGCACGCGCTCGGGCAGGCCCGCCAGCCGCGCGACGTGGATGCCGTAGCTGCGCGACGCCGCGCCCGGAATCACCTTGCGCAGAAAGACCACGCGCCCATCGGTTTCAGTGACCGCCATCGTGAGGTTCACGGCGCGGGGCCGCTCGCGGGAGAGGTCGCACAGCTCGTGATAGTGCGTCGCGAACAGCGTCCGCGCCCGCACCACGTCATGGATGTGCTCGGCCACCGCCCAGGCGATGGCGAGACCGTCGAAGGTCGAAGTGCCGCGCCCGATCTCGTCCAGCACCAGCAGCGAGCGCGGCGTCGCCTGGTGCAGGATGCGCGCGCACTCCGCCATCTCCACCATGAAGGTGCTCTGCCCGCGCGCGAGATCGTCCGCCGCACCCACGCGGGTGAAGAGCCGGTCGACCACGCCGATGCGCGCGCGGCCCGCCGGCACAAACGAGCCCGCCTGCGCCAGGATGGCAATCAGCGCCACCTGCCGCATCGCCGTGCTCTTGCCCGCCATGTTCGGCCCCGTCAGCACCAGCAAGCGGCGCTCGGCGTCGAGCGACAGATCATTGGGGACGAATGGACCCTCGCCCGCTGCCGCAAGCGCCTTCTCGACCACCGGATGCCGCCCGGCGACGATCTCGATCGCCTCGCCCTCGTCGACCAGCGGCCGCACCCAGCCGGAGTCCGCCGCGACACGCGCGAGCGAGAGCAGTACGTCCGCCTCGGCGGCGGCAAAGGCGCTGGCCCGCAGCACCGCGATGGCTCCCAGCACGGCCGCGCGCACCTCGTCGAAGATCTGCCACTCGAGTGCGGACCTGCGCTCTTCGGCCGAGAGCACCCGCGCCTCGTGTTCGGCCAGCGCCGGCATGATGAAGCGCTCCGCGCCGACCGTGGACGAGCGCCGCTGGTAGTCGGGCGGCACCAGGTGCAGGTTCGGCTTGGTCACCTCGATATAGAAGCCCGAGACTCGGTTGAAGCGGACCTTCAATGAGGCGATGCCGGTGCGCGCTTTCTCCTCTGTCTCCAGGGCCGCAATCGCCGCCCGACCGCCCTGCGCCAGCACGGTCAGCTCATCGAGATCGGCGCGGTATCCTGTGCGCACGAAGCCGGGCTCGCGGCCCGGCCCGACTTCGTCGGCGAGCGCACGCGACAGCACCGCGGCGAGGTCCTGGACGGCCAGAAGCGGCGGCGCGAGGTCCCGCAGGAGCCTCGACCGCTGCGACGCCAAGAGCGCCGCGAGCTGCGGCATCTGCTGCAGCGAGCCGCGAAGTCCCGCCAGATCGCGCGGGACGCCCTGCCCCATCGCGACCCGTCCGAGCAGGCGATCGATGTCGAGCACGGCACGCAGCAGGGTGGCGAGATCCTCCCGCGCGACCGCCGCCTGGGAAAGCTCTTCGACCGCGTCCTGCCGCGCGTGAATGAGCTCCACGTCCAACAGCGGAGCCGAGAGCCAGCGCTGCAGGAGGCGCCCGCCGGCAGAGGTCAATGTGCGATCGACCACCGACAAGAGCGTGCCCGTCCGCCGCCCGTCCGGCCCGCGGAAGAGCTCCAGATTTTGCAGTGCCGATGGGTCGATCCACAGCTCGCGCGACGGCTGGTCCACCTGCACGCGCACCACGTGCTGCGCGAGCGAGCGCTGGGTCTCGCGCAGGTACGAGAGCGCCTCGGCCACTGCCTGGATCGCGAGCGGCTCCCGCAGGCCGAAGCCGTCCAGCGTGGCGACGCCGAGGTGCCTCTTCAGCAGCAGCTCCGCCGACGCGGCATCGCGGAAGCCGCGCGCTTCGAGCCGCGCGGCGCCCGATGCCTTGCGGACTTCCTCGGCGCGCGGGGTTCCGATGAGCGCGTCGTCGACCAGCACCTCACGCGGCCGCGCCCGCTGTAGCTCGTCCAGTGCCGACGCGAACGGCATCGGCGGCAGCGCCCGCAACTCGCCGGTGGATGCGTCGAGCAGCGAAAGGCCGCACAGCTCGCTCGCGGTCCCCCGGCCGGCCACGGTGAGCGCCGCGATCCAGAGCGGCTCGCGCGCTTCCAGCGTCTCCTCGTCCACCAGCGTGCCGGGCGTGACCAGCCGGACGATCTCGCGCCGCACCAGCGTCTTGCCTGGCGTCGGTTCTTCGACCTGATCGCACACCGCGACCTTGTGTCCCGCGGCAACCAGCCGGGCGATATAGCCGCGCGCCGCGTGGTGCGGAACGCCCGCCATCGGCACGCGGTCTTCGCCCTTGGACCGGGCGGTCAGCGTGATGCCGAGCAGCTGCGAGGCCACCCGCGCGTCGTCGTAGAACAGCTCATAGAAGTCGCCGAGCCGGAAAAAGAGCAGCGCGTCGCGCGCCTGCGCCTTCGCCTCGGCATATTGCCGCAGCATCGGGGTGAGTGGCGGCGCAATGTCTGACTCAGCCACAGCGCAGCCTGTACCACGCCTGTGCCCCCGTGATTCCAAGGCTTGACGTGAACTTGAGAGATTTCCGGCAGCCGCTCGATTTCAGGGGGTTGTCCCGGGACCAAGTCTGCACCGTCTAAAGACTGGTTAGAAAGTTCGGGTGCGCTCGCATCGCAGCTCGGCCACTCGCTATCAGAATTCAATCAAGTAGCGCGAAAGCGCGATTGCCGACGGAATGCCGAACGGACTTGACAGACTGTTGGTCGTGACGACGGATCCCCTCACCGCGCGCATCACCAAGGCGCAAGAGCTGGCCCGCGCCAGGGCCGATTCCCTGCGTGGAGCGGCGGATGAAAGTTGCAGCGACTCTCGTTCGCCGTGGCTCGAAGCGGGTGCGCTTGTTCGGGTCGCTGGCGACAGGAAAGCAGCCGCACGCGCGCTGTTCAACTGCCGGACCCTCGCTGCTTCACCGCATGGGTCAATACAACGCGCCCTTCTCAATGGAGAACCACCAACTCTCCCGACAGGGATGATCGTTCCGACTTTCCGGCACGCGGCTGGATCGCGCCGCCGCCGGGTGGTTTGTCGCGCGTCTAGTTCGGCGCGAGCCTGTGGACCGGAACGCACGCGCCCTCGACCACGGCGCGGCTCGATCGGTTGTCGATGAAGGACGGAGCACGCGACGCCGCGCGAGGATGCTTGCGCCGCGCTGCCAAATTCAGCTGCGTTGCTCTTTCTGCCCGTCTACCGCCAGCTGCCCGCAGGCAGCCGAGATATCGCGGCCGCGATTCTTGCGCACCATCGCGGTGAAGCCGCGAGCCTGCAGAATCCGGCGGAACGCCTGCACCCGCTCCACGCCGGGGTCACCGAAGCCCAGCCCCGGATTCTCGTTGTAGGGAATCAGATTGACCTTGGCCGGCAAGCCTTTCAAGAGGTCGGCCAGCCGGCTGGCGTCGGCGTCGGTATCGTTTACGTCCCGCAGCAGCACATATTCAAAGGTGATACGGCGGCCATACTTCATCGGGAACTTGCGGCACGCTTCGATCAGCGCCGCGATGTTCCATTTCTTGTCCACCGGCATCAGTTGCGCCCGCTGCTCGTCAGTGGTGGCGTTGAGCGAGACCGCCAGCTTGACCTGCGTCTCCTCGCCCAGGCGCTGGATGTTCGGCACCAGCCCGCTGGTGCTGACGGTCACGTGCCGGTGGCTGAAGTTCGCGCCGTCGGTGTGCAGCAGCAAATCGAGCGAGCGCTTTACATTCGTATAGTTATGCAGGGGCTCCCCCATGCCCATGTAGACGAGGTTCGTCAACGGCCGCTGCGCGTCCATGCCCGGCAGCCCGCGCAGGTCCGCATTGACCCGATAGACCTGGTCGGCGATTTCGCCCGCCGTGAGATTGCGCACGAGGCCCATGGTCGCGGTCAGGCAGAAGCCGCACCCCATGGCACAGCCGACCTGGGTAGAGACACAGAGTGTCCGGCGAACGCGCCGCTTGTCGCCCGCGCCGCTCGCCGCGCCCGCCGCGTCGTCTTCTTCTTCGTCCGGCGTCAGCGGATCGAAGGCCTGCTCGCCGCCCGCCTCGTCCGGCATATAGACCGCTTCAATCAATTTGCCGTCGCGCGTGCGCATTCGATACTTGCGCGTACCGTCAATTGATACCTGCATTGCGTCAATGACGAGTGTAACCAGCTGCGCTTCCTGCGCGAGCCGCTCGCGGAAGGGCCGCGGCAGGTCGGTCATGTCCGCAAGCGTGGCCGCGCCCTTGTGGTGCAGCCAGCGAAACAATTGTCTGGCGCGGAACGGGTTCTCGCCCAGGCGGTCGACCAGCGTCGCGAGTTCTTCCTGCGACATCGAGCGCAGGTCCGGCCGCGCGTCAATGTCGTCAGCTTTGCCAAGGAGCGGCAGCATCAATGCACCTTCTCCGGAATGAGTGCGGCGTGTTGCGGCCCGGTAGCCACCGCGGACTTGCGCGCGATCTCCACCTTCTGCACCCTCCGTTCGTCAGCCAGCTTGACGGTGAAAGTGAGCCCGCCCCACACCACCAGCGAACCCGTTGGCGGAACGCGGCCCGCGGTGGCGGTAAGAAAGCCGCCCAGCGTCTCGTAATCACCGTCTTCGGGAAACTCAATCTGCAAGTGTCCGGCGAGGTCGCGCAAGGAGATGGCCGCGTCAGCGAGCATCACGCCATCGGGGAGCAGCTTGAGCTGCTTTTCCTCGACGTCCGATTCGTCATGGATCTCGCCGACGATCTCCTCGACCACGTCCTCGAGAGTCACAATGCCGCTGGTGCCGCCGAACTCGTCGACCACCACCGCGAGGTGCGTCTTGCAGCGCTGCATCTCAGTCAGGAGCCGCGACACTTTCATCACTTCAGGGACGAAAAAAGGTTTGCGCAGGTACTTCGCGATTTGAAACTTCTCGGGCGGAATGCCCTTCTTCACGTCCGAGAGCAAGACCTTCACATAGAGAACGCCGGTGATTTGATCGAGGTTGTCGCGGAAGACCGGAATGCGAGACAGCTCGCTCTCGGTCACCAGCTTGAATGCCTCGTCATAGGATGCGGTCTCCTCGAGCGCGACCACCTGTGTGCGAGGAATCATGATCTCCTTGACCAGCACCTCGGTGAAAGCCAGCGCATTGGAGAGCAGCTGCTTGCCGACCTTATCGATGGAACCCTGCCGGGCTCCCAGCTCAATCATGTATTCGAGTTCCTGCGAGGTGACGTCCGTCTCCGGCTCTCCCAGCTTCAATGCCTGGCCCAGCAGGCGTGGGATCTGCACCAGCGTCCAGCTCAATGGATAGAGCGCCCAATGGAAGAGCGCAACGAACGGCATCAGCATGACCGCGGCGGAGGCGGCATGGCGCTTCGCGAAGGTCTTGGGGGTCACCTCACCAAAGACCAGAAGTGCGACCGCGGTGACGCCGGCCACGATAGCAAGGCGTTTGTCGGCGCCGAGTTCGTGCGCGACCACCGCGGTGAGCGAGCCCATGCCGACGGTCACCAGGGTGTTGCCGAGCAGCAGAGAGGCGAGAATGAGCTCAGGGTGCTGCTGCCACAGCCGCAACAGCGCAGCGCGCCGCGAAGGAGCCTCAATCAGCCCCTGCACGCGCGCCTCGCCGAGCGAGGTCAGCGCCGTCTCGGCGGCGGAGAAGAGGGCCGCGGCGACGAGGCCTGCGCCGAGCGATATCCATTGCCAGTCAGGGACCACGGGATCTGGCAGCATAACAAAGGCGGCGACCGCTCAGTCATTTAAGTCAGAACGGCGGCGGGGGCTCGCGGATCGCGCTCTCTACGCCGCGTCAGCATGTCAACGAGCGCCTTCGGATCGACTCCATTCTTCTCCGCCATCGAGGGCGCCTCGGTCAGCGAGCAAGCGGCCGAAACGATCAGGAAGTTTCCTGCGAGTTTGACCGCCGTCGCGGCGCCGATGGTCTCGCCAAAGTCGAAGACCCCTTGTGCGCCCATTGCGTCGAGCAGCGGCCGGACGCGGTCCTTGGCCGATTGCGGCCCCGCGATCGGTATCCACAGCTGCCGGGCACCCGCCGCTTCGGGCCTGCCGAAGATCCGCGCCTCGAGCTGGACAGAGCTGTGTTGCGCGTGCAAGGCCGCGAGTTGCCGCGCGGTTTCCGGCATCACTGTGCTCATCGACACGTGAACCCCGCCTGCCCCGAGCCGGTCAAGGAAACCGTTGCTCGTCACCACGCTCTCCAGGGCGGTGTCATCCCAGAGCACGGTGACCACGACGCCTCCCGGGGTCACCGCGTCGACCGGTCTGGTGACCGGCTCCGCTCCGTAGGCGGCCAGCGGATCCGCTTTGCCCGGAGTGCGGTTGTAGACCCGGAGCCGATGGCTCCGGGCGAGGAGGTTGCGGACCATGGGAAGACCCAGCTGACCGAGTCCGACGAATCCGATCGCTTCACTCATGTTGTTGAAACCCCGAGCCGCTGCATCGCTTATGGACGCCGAGCTAACGTCGGTTCCTGCGGCGGCGACGGCTATGCGTTCCTCAATCTCCAGGGCTGCCGGCCTCCAGCCGTTGCTCTAGCCACCCGGGACATAGTCGCGTTCGAGGTGCGCCCGGAGGTCTTCGAGCTTCCGCAAGGTCGGCTTGAGCTGGTGTCGCAAGAACAGTTGCGCCTGGTCGGCGTAATGCGGAGTTCCCTCGATATTTGACGCGCCGTACTGGATGATCGAGCGCGAGCTGGCGCCGGTGGAGTCGAAGTCCACGAGGATGATCAGCGAGTCGCCCTGGCGTCCGACGAGGTGCTTGCCGTCGGCGCGAGTCATTGCGGCGTTCAGCACGTCGGGGCCGCCCCCGAGCGGCAGGTCCAGTTTGCCGCGCCGCAGCCGCTGGACTTCGCCGAGCGGGACCTCGACGCGGCCATAACCATCGAGCAGCCAGTGGACCGCTGCCGCGAAGGGATCGGCGCTCGGCTCCGGCGGCTCGGCCGTGAGGATGGCGAGGGCGGCGGCGGGCGAGTCCTCCGACGCCTCCCGGTCCCAGGCGCGCAAGAGTTCAATGCCTTTCTGTTCGGCGCCGGCGCGCGGAGGGCCTGTGAGCAACGGCTCGACGACGTCCTTGAACAGGTGCGAGTCGCGCGCGTAGGTGCGGTCGAACTTCATTGCTTCGAAGTCTTGTTGCGAGAGCTTGCGATCTCCCCCGAGGAGCGCCATTGACCGCAGCCCGCGATTGTTCATCACCTGCTCGATGCCGTCCCGCGGATCGAAGCTGGCAGGGTCCGGATTGCCTTCTCCCGCGGTCGCCGCAAAGGGAGTCGTGTTGCAATTGAAGACGAATCCCGAGGGCGGATTCAAGACCTGCGGCAGCGCGGCGAACGGCTGGTATCGAGTCCAGATGGCTTTTGAAGAAGTACCCTCGAGACCGCTTCGAATCGGCAGGAGCGCGTTGTAGACATAAAGGATGTTGGACTCACCATCTGCATAGACCGCGTTGAACATCGGAATGGCCTGCAGCTCCATCGCAGTCTTCCATTCCGCGAGCGAGCGCGCCTTGTCCATCCGGTACCACTGCTCGACCGTCTGCGCCGAGCGCTCGCGGCCCGCATAACGAATGGAGAAGAAGCCGCGCTTCGTCCGCAGCACCGGACCCTGCGCGCTCTGCAGCACCTGGCGGTGAATGGTGAGCGTAAAGAGCCCGAGGTCGATTTCAATGGCTGCCTCGCGCGCATCGAGCGGAAGCCATTTCCCGTCGAGCAGGTATTCACGACCGTCGCGCACGGTGAGCTCATAGACGTCGACCAGCGACGGCGCATTGACGGTATGTGCCCAGCCCAGCTTGTCGTTGTGCCCGTGCAGGATCACCGGCGAGCCGGGGAACAGACCACCGGTCATGTTCCAGCCCTCTTCCGAGACGACCTGCGCTTCGTACCAGGCGACGGGACCCTCCCATGGCTGGTGAGAATTGATATTGAGCCGCGTCTTGCCGTCGGTTGCGCGAAAAGCCGCGAGCGCGTGGCCATTGGAGCCAGTCGCACTGCCGCCCTTGACCGGCATATGTCCCGCATTCAAAGCCGCGAGGACGTCGGGGACATTGAGCAGGAAGGGCATTTTCTCGATGAAGCCCGCGGCGATGTCCCTGCCGGTGACGGGGAGCAAGCGCGCGTCGGCCTCGCTCGCGTGCAGGGCGGCATAGAAAGTGAGGCCGCGGGCATAAGCCTCGAGCAGCGCGCGCGTATCCGGGGCGAGCTTCGGAACCTGCTCGTCCGCGAGATCGCCAATCCGCAGCAGCGCGGCGAAATAGTCGGCGAGCACAGCGCCTTTTGAAAGTTCGAGCAGCGACAGCCGGCCGCGCGCCGCCGCGAGGGCCTTTTGAATCGTTGGCCAATCATCCTCGGCGTGCGCGAAAGCGAGGCCGAAGGCGGCGTCGGCGTCGGACTTCCCGTAGATATGCGGGACTCCCCAGGTATCGCGCAGGATATGGACCCGCGCCGCCTGCGAGCGCTGCTCCGCGGTGGCCGCCGGGACCGCGCCGCGCGCGTGAAGATGCGTCCAGCGCGCGCCTGCGGCCAGCACTGCCAGAGGTACCGCCAGAGCCAGGAGCCGACGCCGCGTCATTGAAGTTGGCGCTCCTATGGACCGCTCAAAACCCGCACTTCGTCTGATGCGTCAAGTGCGTCTAGTAATTCACCAGCTCCGTTTGCGCGAAGAAGTACGCGATCTCGATCTTCGCGTTCTCCTGCGAGTCCGAGCCGTGCACGCTGTTGGCCTCGATGCTCCTGGCGAACAGCTTGCGAATGGTGCCCTCGGCTGCGTTGGCCGGGTTGGTCGCGCCCATGACCTCGCGATTCTTCGCCACTGCGTTCTCGCCCTCGAGCACCTGCACGATCACCGGCCCCGCGGTCATTGACGAGACCAGCGACTTGAAGAACGGGCGTTCACGGTGGACGGCATAGAAGCCTTCTGCCGCGGTCTGCGTCAGGTGCATCATCTTCATGGCGATGGGCTTCAAGCCCGACTCCTCGAACTTCGCCAGAATCTTGCCGACGGAATGCGACTGCAGTGCGTCCGGCTTGAGGATGCTGAAGGTGCGCTCGATGGCCACTTTTGGACTCCTTGAAAAGGGGCGCGCTGGCTACCATTTCCCCAGCAACGCCGCAATCAGAACCGCGAGGCGGCGAGGCCGATGAGCTTGCTGACGTCCTCGTCGGTAAAGTACACGCCCGCGCCGATGAAGAAATCCCTGCCGCTGATGATCCGCGTGGCTTCGACATCGTCCCTGACGCGCTTGTTCGCCAGGTCGTCGGCGCCCGCGGTCACCAGCAGGTGGTCGAGGAAGCGGTAATCGGCGTAGAGCTTGACGCGAGGGTGATCCTTGAGCGGATTCGCGAACTCATATGCATCCGCGGAGAATACCAAAGCGTCATTAAGCAGATGCAGCTTCACGCCGAATCCGCCGGTGTTCTCGAAAATACCGAAGCGGCCGCTGACCACGCCATAGCGCTTCGCCATGTAGACGCTGAACTTGATCTGACGCTCGGTCGTGGTTGTGGTCACCGTGTCCGGATAATTCGGAAAACAGGGAATGGGCTTTTTGGTTGCTGGATCCACTCCGCACGCGGCCAGGTTCTGCGTCCTCACCTGCTTGGTGAGTCCCCGCGGATCGTCCACTACCTCGAGCCCGTACCATTTGTCAGGCTTGGGGATGATTCGCACGCCGAAATAGTTCTTGGTCCAAGGATTATACGCCGTGTTGGCGCTGACATTATCGAGCGTGATCGGGTTTGCCACCGAGCTCTGCGGGAGGCTGCCGGGTGCGCCAATCAGCAGCTCGCTCCGCTCATTCACTTCGATCTTCATCGACTCGGCCGAGCCGAGGAGGTTCGTGATGGAAGTGGACGCCTTGTCCAGGTTCTTGGCCAGCTTGTCGTCATTGATGAGGTGACCGAGCGTGCCCTCACCGCGATTGATACGGTCGGTGACCGCCTGGATGTTGCCGAGCGACTTGTCGAGCTTCTCGACGCTGCTCTTGATGCCACTCACACTCTCCTTGAGTTCGCCCTGGTTCTGCGAACCGACCACGCCGCCGATGGTGCGGAGGATGTTGCGCGCCTCTTCCGTGGCCGCGCGCGTATTTTTCAGAATCGCGACGATATCGTCAGACTCGTTCCCGCTCAGCTTGCGCAGGTCGCCCGAGAAGCCCTGGAAGTTGGTCAGCACCGCGTCGATTTTGCTGCCGCTCCGGTCGATGGTGCGCTCGATGCCGGCGGTGATTCGCTGCAGGGAAGCGATGATGGAGCGCAGGTTGTTCTCGCCCGCCTCGCTGCCCAGCACCTTGCGCAGGTTCGAGGTCACGTCCGAGATGTCATTGGCGATCTTGCCCATCGACGCGAAGATCTCATTCATGCCTTGCAGCTTGGCGACATTGATGATCTCGTCGCCGTCCTGCAAGAGCGGCTGGTCCGGACTGCCCGGCGTCACGTCGAGGAGGAAGTCGCCGAGAATGCTCTCCGACCGCTTGGTGATACCGGCGTCTTTATGAAGCTTGAATCCTTTCTTGACCTTGATCCAGACGTGCGCCTTGGACGTCGTCTGATCGAGCTCGACCCGGTCGACCTGGCCGATAGGAATGCCGGCGATCTGCGCGCGCGAGCGCACGCCCAGTCCGGTCGCATCATCGAAGACGGCGTAGACGGAGTAGGTCTTGTTGGAGGACAGGCTCGAGCTGCCGATGAAATAAAGCCCGAGACCGAACGCGGCTGCGGAGGCAGCAACGACCAGGCCGACGCGGATGGGGGTCCAGAAGGAACTCACGGTGCCCTGAGCCTAGGCTCTGCCGAACCAGGTAGCGAGGAATTGACGAGTGAAGGGCTCTTGCGTCTTGCGGACCTCCGCGGGCGGGCCCTCCTCCACAATGACACCCTCGTTGATGACGGCGATGCGGTCGGCGATGTGGAAGGCAGAGCCTATGTCGTGGCTGATCACGACGCTGGTCACACCAAGCTTTTCTCGCGCCATGAGAATCATCTGGTCAACGCTCTCGGTGGTCAACGGGTCGAGGCCGGTGGTGGGCTCGTCATAGAGCACGATCTTGGGCTCGCGGATGATGGCGCGCGCCAGACCCACCCGCTTGCGCATGCCTCCGGACAATTCGGCGGGGAACTTCTGTTCGACATCGTGCAGATCGACTACCGCCAGCTTTTCCTTCACGCGCTCCATGATCTCGCTCTCGCTCATCTTCGTATGTTCGCGGAGCGGAAAGGCAACGTTGTCGCCCACCGTCATCGAGTCGAAAAGCGCGGCTCCCTGGAACACCATTCCCATCCGCTCGCGGAAGACATTCAGTTCGGCTCGGCCCATGGTCGAGACGTTCTGGCCATCGATGATGACCTGGCCTTCGTCGGGCTTGAGCAGGCCAATGATATGCTTCATCAGCACGGTCTTGCCGCTGCCCGAGCCGCCCAGCACGACGGTGGTCGTGCCCCGCGCCATATGCAGGTCGATGCCCTTGAGCACCGGGAAGCCACTGAAGCTTTTCTTCAGCCCCTGCACGGAGATCATGTCGTCATTGTTCGCCGGCTCGCCCATCAGCCCAGGCCCCCGCTGGTCGGAGCCGAGAGTGTAATGGCCGTATAGACATAATCGATGGCGAAGATTGCGATCAGGCCGCCCACCACGGCGCGCGTGGTGGCGATTCCTACGCCCCGAGCGCCGCCTTCCGCCGTATAGCCGCGATAACAGGCAATGAGCGTGACGACGAAGCCGATCACCGCGCTCTTTCCCAGGCCATCGGTGAGGTCCTTCAAGGTAACCAGGTATTGCAACCGATTCAGGAAGGTTCCTGGACTCAGATCCTTGAGAAAGACCGCCACCCCATACGCGCCAAAGAGCGCAATGGCATTGAAGAGCATCGTGAGCAAGGGAGTCGCGAAGGCAGCAGCGACGATGCGTGGGACCACCAGGTAATTGATTGGATCGGTGGCCATGGTCTCGAGTGCGTCAATCTGTTCGGTGACTCGCATGGTGCCGAGTTCGGTGGCGACCGCAGAGCCGACGCGCGCGACCACCACGATGCTGGTGAAGATGGGCGCGAGCTCGCGGGCGAGGCTGAGCTCCACCGTGGCGCCGACCAGCGATTGCGCATTGAAGAGGCCAAAGGCATAGACGGTCTGGAGCGCGAGAACCATGCCGGTGAAGAGGCCGGTCAAGCCGACGACGAACAGCGACCCCCAGGCCATGAACTCGAGCTGATTGAAGAGCAGACCAACCCGGTAAGGCGGGCGGACGATGGCGATCATGCTGCGCCCGGCGAAGGTGGAGAGTTCGCCGAGGAACTCGAATGGGCTGGCCAGCACTTTCAGCCACGCGGGCGGTTTCCTGGCTGCGCCGTCTGCGATTTGCTCAGCCATCTTGGGTGCCTTGTATCCCGAGACAGAGCTTTCTGCGAAATCCGTGAAGCTTTAAACCGTGACTGCCGTTTCAAAGTGTTGTGCGCGGGACACGGGCCCCGATGGCGCAGAAGATCTCGTAAGAGATGGTGTCGCAGCGCTGCGCCATCTCCCCGGCGTCGATGCGCTCCTCGCCCTGCGCGCCGAGAAGGATGACCTCACTGCCGATCTGCGCTGAGTCGGCCACGTCGGTCACATCGATCATCATCATGTCCATGCAGACGGTGCCGATCTGGGGGACGCGGCGGCCGCAGACCAGCACCTCGCTGCGATTGGTGAGGCTGCGGCGGAAGCCGTCCGCATAGCCCACCGGCAAGGTCGCGATGACGCTCTCGCGCCGCGCGGTCCATTTGTGGCCGTAAGAAATCGGCGTGCCCGCCGTGACGCGCTTGAGGTGCAAGATTTCGGTGGCCCAGGTGAGCGCCGGCCGCAGGTCGGCCAGCCCGGAGAAACGCGGCGCGGGGGCCGAGCCATAGAGCATCAGACCCGGCCGCACCATCTCATGGTGCGATGCTTTCAAGTCGAGCGTGGCGGCGCTGTTGGCCAGGTGCGCAAGTTCCAGGGGAAAGCCAAGCGCCTTCATCGCCCGCTTGGCCGCGGCGAACTCGTCGAGGGCAAGCTGCGTGGCGGTGGGGTCGCGCAGGTCCGCATTGGCGAAGTGCGAGCAGAGCCCCGTCAGGCGGACCTCCTTGACGCCGCGTGCATGCTCGAGCAGGGCCGGCAGATCGCGTGGAAGGACGCCGATGCGGCCCATGCCGGTGTCGAGCTTGAGGTGGGCGTCGGCGAGGACGCCCCGCTCTCGGGCGGCGGCGGCCAGCGCGTCGAACATCTCTGCCCGGTAAACGAGCGGCGTGAGGCGGTGCTGCAACAGCAACTCGTAGTCGTTGTACTGCCCGCCCAGCGCGAGCACGGGTGCGGTGAGGCCGGCATTCCTCAGGGCGATACCCTCCTCGACCAGCGCCACGCCCAGCCAGTCCGCCCCCGCATCCATGAAGGTGCGCGCGGCCATGACAGCGCCGTGGCCGTAGCCATCAGCCTTGACCACGGCGAGCACGCGCGCCGTGGGTGCGGCCTTCCGCGCCTCCCGCAGATTGTGCGCCAGCGCTGCGGTGTCGATCCGCGCTTCGGTGGGCCGCACCCGCAGGTCGGAGGCGCGGCGGGCGGGGTTTTCGTCGTTCACTTCGAGCATCAAGAATTACCTCTGCCCTGCAAGGTAACTGAACGTCCGCGACGGCGCCGCTTCGGGGGACGTGCACTCGCCGAATCCATTGCCCGCTTCGGGAAATGAGTGTGTTATACCGGCGCCACATGGCACATGTTCATCGAGTGGGAGGCGACGTAGACGCCTTCTGTACCAAATGCAAAATGGTTCTTGGCCACACCATCCTCGCAATGGTCGGCACGAACCCCAAGCGCGTCCGCTGCAACACCTGCCAGGGGGAGCACAACTTCCGTGCCGCCGCCGGGCCTCCCCCCAAGAAGAAGGGCTGGGAGCCGGCGTCCACGCGCGAGAAGCGCCTTGCCAAGCCGGTCGTCACCAGCTGGGAAGCACTCCTGGCGAACAAGGACCTCGCGCGCGCGCGCCGGTACTCGTCGCGGGAGCGTTACCAGAACGACGAGGTTCTGGACCACCCCACCTTCGGAATCGGGCTGGTGCAGGAAGTCCGCGGCGACAAGATTTCGGTCGCATTCAAAGCGGACGTGAAGACTCTGGTTCACGGCAAGGTCGCCTAGCAGCTGAGCCGGCGGTCTGCCTCCATTTCTGGGCACATGCGGCTGGCGGGCGGCAGCTCGCGCGATGGCTGCGGCGCGCGGGCTCCTGCCGCTGACCACGGACTTGCAGCGACGCTCGCCGACGCCGCATCGCGTGGCCCTGCACCAGGCATCGGCTTTTCTTGGCGCGGCGGCGCGCAGCGCCAGACCCGGATCCGCGGGGTCGGCACGCGCGCAAACGTCGGCGGATTCCGCTGCGTACCTTCTGGGAGCGCACGCCCGCGGGCCTTGCAAAATCGAACCGCGTCGCGGCAGCCTGGTCAGACCGCGCGTCCTGCGCGGCCGAGCTTCCAACCTGAGCTGAGAAGCCAGGTTGCTGGAGCGGACACCAGGGGCCCGTCCTGCTCCCGCGGTTGCGCGCATTCGACCAGAGCGGCGGAGGAGTATCCGTCGGCCCCAGCCGGAACGGTTTCGCCACGGCGAGCGGCGTGCAGCGCGAAGTTGCCGCGCACGTAGCGAAGAGCGTTTGCGACCTCCGTCGGCGTCCGCAGGATGTGCGCATGGTAGCGATCGGCGAAGACCGCACCGCGTGTGTTCATCAGCTTGTTGAGCCCCTTGGCGACCCGAATCTCGAGCGACTGTAAGCCACGCGCGAGCCGCGGAGCATCGCTCGCCTCGACCATGAGGTGCAGGTGATTGCCAAGAATTGCGTACGCGACCAATCGGAACCCGCGCTTCCCGTGAACTCCCCGAAAGGCCGCGGCAATGCGCCGGAAACAGCGCCGACTGCGCAGGTTCCAGACACGCTCGAGCACCCGGAGGGTGACGTGTACGGGATATCGTTTGGCCAGCGCCGGCCGCGGACGATGCGGCATTCCCGCCTCGGCTCCGTCGGGCTTGCGCCCCGCTCCGCGCCGCTTGCCGCCGCGCCGGGGAAGCTGGAGTACCAACTGTCCTGACTGGGTTTTCATTTGATTGAGCGTATATTGTTGATGACGCCTCGTCAAGGGCGCGGACCCGGGACAACACTGACACTTCAGACCGGCCGGAGAGACATCGTCGACAGTTGAAAAGAGACCGGCCCGATGGTTCAGAAGATGGATTTCATTTTCGCTTGCCGCAGCAGAACGCTGAGCGTCTTTGAGCTATGCCGCCTGCTTGGGATCAGCCGGCAGACCGGGCACGAATGGCGCAAGCGATTCGTTCCGCACGGCGGAGCGGCCTCCGTCTCAAGGGAGCCAAGAGACGCGCTGCTGGCGCACACCCAAATGTCCCTTGGGTGCTCGGGAACGAGTCACCGCCGCGGAGGGACAAGCGGCAGCGTCGTCCGGTGCGCTGGTGTTGCGGCGCTCTCCTCGTTGGTCCCTGGAGAAACGCTCGCTGACGATCGACATTCACCGCGATCGCCGCCCGGGCAAGCGACCGAGCGGTTTTCCTTGCCAGCCGCGGCTCAAGCCCTGCGGTGCGCACGCAACAATTCGAGGCACCGGGCCAGGTCGGCCGGCAGCGGAGCTTCCAGTGAAAGCCACCCTTGTCCCGACGGATGCGGCACCCGCAGCGCGGCAGCATGCAGCGGCAGGCGGGCCAGCGCGACGCCTTCGCTTCCCGGCAACAATTCGCGCGCCGCGATGACCCGCGCGTCGCCGTAGCGCGGATCGATCGCGAGCGGGTGTCCCAGCGCCGCAAGATGCACGCGGATCTGGTGGGTGCGGCCGGTGCGAGGGCGAGCCTCGACCCAGGTGAAGCCGGCGAACTTTTCCAGCGGCCTGAATTCGGTTGAAGACGGCAGCGCCCGCGAACCGGCAACGGTTGCGACCCGCATCCCGCCCCTGCGTCCGTCGGTGAGCGGCAGGTCGCAGCGGGCCGCCAGGAACTCGCCGCGGCAAAGCCCGAGATAGGTCTTCTCGGCGCGTCGCGACTCGAACGCCATCGACAGCGCGCGGTGCGCAGACCTGCCGAGCGCGAAGACGACGACGCCCGAGGTGTCGCGATCGAGCCGATGCACCGCAAGCGCATCCGGAGCGAACAACCGGACCTGCGCGAGGAGCGAGTCCGACTCCTCCGCTTCGCCTCGCGCCGACCTGACTGTCGCTTCTGCAGCACCGTTGTCCTCATCGCCGAGGCCCGCGGATGCAGCGCCCGACGCAGATGCACCGTCCGCCCCAAAAGCGCCGCCTGCACCAGACGCGCCGCCTGCCGCGCCGCCCCGCCCCGCCGTGCCAGCGCGCCGCCCCGGCACCGTCGCCAGGCCAGCCGGCTTGTCGATCGCGATCACCAACTCGTCGCGGTAGAGGACGCGCACCACGGGCACCGTACCATCGCCGTGAAGCGACCGATGCGAGGCCGAGCCGGCCTGAATCAAGACTGAGGATTCAGCCAACCCCGCATCGCAGCACCCGGATGAGCGGTCGCCCCTGCAGCCTGTCCCTTGGCGGGCCCGGCCTCCGTTCATAGGTTGACACTTGCGAGCAGGATGTCTCGCAAATCGTCGGGGAATCCATGGCGCTGTCGCTCGTTGATGACTTGTGGAGGGACCTCGACCGTCTGAAACAAATGGGCGCGCGCCCCGCCGACATGCTCTTCGATCAAGGAGTCTGGGCTGTTGCCACCTACCGCCTCCGCCACGCGGTGCGCGCGCTGCCGACGCCGCTGCGCGTGCCGATTGAATCGCTGCTCCGGCCCTGGGACCTGCTCATCCAGGCCGTCACCGGCGTGAGCCTTGCACCCGACGCAGAGATCGGAGGCGGCCTCTTTCTCGCTCATCTCGGCGGCATCGTGGTGGCCCCCGGCGCGCACCTCGGGCGAGACTGCAATTTGTCGCGTGGCGCAATAGTCGCAGGTGCCCGCAGCGGTGCCCCTTGGCTCGGCGACCGCGTCTGTCTGGGACCGGGCGCCCGTATCGAGGGCCCGGTGCGCATCGGCAACGACGCAGTCATCGGCGCGCATGCAGTGGTGAGCGTCGACGTCTCCGACGGTGCCGCCATCGGCCGCGCGGCCGGCAAGCTGCTCCATCTGGTGCGGGGAAGGCGTCGCCCCCCGGTCGCCGCTCTGCTGCGCAGCGTCCTCCGGGCGGCGATGCCGAAGCCGACGCAGCTGCTGCTGCGAACCGCTTGACCTTTCGCGCTCCTGCGGCGCCGGACCTCTCGACCGGATCTCGTCATTGGTGCACCCCTCAGCTAGGGTCCCTCGCTCGTGCTCCTCGCCCTGCTCCTCGCGCTCTTGCCAGCCGCCGCCGGCCCGCTGGGGCTGCGCACCCAAGGCGCGTTGCGCGAGCTCTTTCTCGACGTGATCGGCGCCGACGCCCGCCCGCTTGCGCGGCCCGAACTCGACTTGCGCTGGGCGCTGGCGAACGACTGGAACGAGCCGATGGAACTTCTGCTTCACACCGACGCCGCGCACCAATTCCTCGACGAGCAGGCCGACTCACTGACCGCCACTTATCGGGCGCCGTGGCCGCGGTTGCCGTGGATCTGGAGCGCGATCGAGGGTCGCCTCACCGAGCACTGGGGCGGCTGGTCCGATCGACCCATCGAAGCCTGGCACCGGCTGTCGGGAGCGTTCGACTATCAGCGCGACCTCTTCCCGCGCGACCAGGTGCACCTCCTCTACGCGGACAGCGGCGGCGTCGCTTTTGATGTGCAGTCGGCCCGGCTCGCGATCGGAGATTTGGTCGCGCGCACGCAAGCGACCTTGCTGCAGGGCGCGCGGGGCGCGGTCGCGCTGCGTTTCGATCTCAAGGCCCCCACCGGCTTGCTCTCGCGGCTGGGTGGCTCGGGCGGCTTCGATCTCGGTGGCGGTGCGCTCGGCACCGTGGCGCTCGCCCCGTGGGCCACGGTGCATGGACTGATCGCGCTCAGCCACTTTGCCGAGCTCTCGACGAAGACGCGCCTGCAGCCGAAACCCTGGCACTGGAGCTTCGAGCTGTCGCTCGCACTGAGCTTCGGAGGCACGGAAGTGTTGCTCGAAGATCGCTGCCTGTCTCCCCTGCTGCCGCCCGGCTGGAAACGGGTGCCCGGAGGAGGGGACGACGCCCTGCTCTCCTCGGGTTTCTACGCTGGCTTTCGCGTCCACAACCAGATCAGCGCGGGCGTCCGGCGCGGGCGTTTCTCCATCTGGGCAAGCGAAGACTTCACGCCGGGCCCGAACCCAGCCAGCACGCTGCATTGGCTCTGGGTTTCGAATGCGCCCGACATCGTGCTGGGCCTCGCGTTCACGCAGCCGCTCTAGCCAGGTCGTGCCCGGGCCGGTCAGGCGATCAAAAGCCCCGGCGGAGGCGCGCAAGCGAGGGCGATGGCCGCAAGCAAACGCTCGAGGTCAAAGGGCTTACGGATCACGCGGACCACGCCGTGAATCTCGCCGACCTTGGCGTGCGCGGTCACGGCCAGCACCGGAATGCGCGCGATGCGAGGGTCGTGCTGCATGCGCTCGAGAAACTCGAATCCGTTCATCACCGGCATCATGATGTCGAGAATGATCACGTCCGGCAAAGGGTCCCGCACCAGCAGCTGCATTGCGTGCATGCCATTGCGCGCCTCGACGACAACATGACCTTCGCTCGCGAGCACGGCTGCGACGGTGCTGCGGATGTCTTCGTCGTCGTCGGCCAGGAGGATCCGCGCCATACGGCCAGAAGCGTACCGCAAGCCGCTGATCCGCCGCGAGTAATTTTCAGCCGAACTCCTCCAGGGTCCGCACTTCGACGCCGCACAAGCCCTCCAGACACTTGCGCGCCACGACCTCGTCACCAACCACGATGAGCTGCGCGCCGTCGCGGGCCGGCGACAGATCCCG
This sequence comes from Deltaproteobacteria bacterium, assembly GCA_025358085.1. Classification (GTDB taxonomy): domain Bacteria; phylum Myxococcota; class Myxococcia; order Myxococcales; family 40CM-4-68-19; genus JANYKT01. The sequence continues at coordinate 49,914 of JANYKT010000126.1, forward strand.
CGCCGCCGCCGCCGCCTCTGCCGGAGTCACCGCGAGCACGCGACTGCGATACTTCGCCAGATGATCGAGACCGGTGCCGTCGAGAAGCGCGTCAGCGATCTGCTCGGCCAGCGCCTCGTGGCTCTCAAGCCCCAGCGGGAAAAGTCCGGCCAGATAGCGGCGCGTCTTCTCCAGTGTCTCGGAGGTGGGTCCGGTCAAAGCAAAACCGCGCATCTTCTCCAGCGCGACATCGATCAGCTCGCGGAGCGTCTCGTTCTTGGTGAAACTTGCGAAGATGGCGAGGCCCGCGTGCCGGCTCATGGCCAGCCGGGACGAGACGCTGTACGAGAGCCCGCGATCGACCCGGATGGCGTCCACCAGCACCGAAGTGAACCCGCCGCCGAGCGCGGTGTTCGCGACCACCGCGGCCGCATATCGGCTGGTGTTCTTGGGCAGACCCGGAGAGACGATGCGCACCTGCGCCTGCGTGGAGTCGGGCTTGTGGATCACGACGGCGCGCAGTCCGGGTGGCGGCGGCATGGCGTGGAACTCGAGAGGAGGCGGCCGTGCATCGGAAGGCCAGCTGCGCGACGAGAGCGCGGCGCGCATCAGCGAAAGCAGTCTCGCCGGCTCGTCCTGGCCGACGACGGCGAGCACCGCGCCCGCCTGCTGATAGCGAGTGGCATGGAAGGCCAGCACGTCGTCCCGCTGGAAGGTCTCGACCTCGCGACGGAAGCCTGCCCCCGGATGCCCATAGGGATGGGCGCGGCCGTAGCCGAGCGTGACCACGGCGCGGCCCGCGACAACAGAGGGTTCGTCCAGGTCGCTCTGCAGCGCCGAGAGCATCCGGCGCCGCGCCATCGCGACTTCTTCCTCGGGGAACGATGGCTCGAGCGCGACCTCCAGCATGGCGTCGAGCGCCGCCGCTGACAGCTCGTCCGGCACCGTCAGTCCGAGGGCTGCCTCGTCCATGGCGACTTCGGTGTTGAGCTGCGCGCCCATTCCCTCGACCAGCTCGTCCACTTCCATGGCCGAGCGGTCTCGGGTTCCACGGCGGAGGAGGTCCACGGTGAAGCTCGCGAGGCCAGCTTTGCCTCGCGGGTCCCCGGCCGCACCGGCCGGCAGCGAGAGCCGCGCGTGAAAGAGCGGCAGCCCGCGCTTCTGGATGGCGACCAGCGTCAGCCCTGACGGCTCGCGCTCGATGAGGAGCGGCGGCAGCGCGACGTCGCCTGAGCTGGAGCCTGAGCCGCGAGGCCCGCTCACGACGCCGCCTCTTCCGACGGCACCAGCGTGACCACATTGCGGCGGTGCGGCGCGAAGGTCTTGCGCGCTACCCGCTGGATCTCCGCGGCGGTGATGGCCTGGTAGCGGGCCGGCAGGTCGAAGAGCGCGCGCCAGCTGCCCAGCATCATCTCCATTTGCCCGAGCGTCTGCGCCTTGCCGTTCGCGGTCTGCAAGCCGCGCAACAAATTGGCGCGGACCAGATTTTTTGCTCGCGAGAGTTCTTTCCCGGTCAGCGGTTCGTCGCAGACCCGCTGCAATTCGGCGAAGAGCGCGCTCTCGGCCTTGGCCGGATCTGCGCCGGGGTTGAGCTTGAGCGCGATCTCGAAGAGTCCCGGATCGATGCGCCAGCCAAAGAAGGCATGCGCGTCGACGCACAACTCCTGGCCGTAGACCAGCGCGCGCTTGAGCCGTGCGCCTTCTCCATAAGAAAGCGCCGCTTCGATCAAGTCGAGCACCAACGAATCCGGGTCGCGGCCGTCGGGACCGCGGAAGCCCACCAGGATGGCCGGCGCTTGCGCAGGGAAATGAATGGCCGAGCGGCGCTCGCCTTTTTGCGGTGGCTCGCCAGTCGCCACCAGCGGCAAGGTCTCGCCCGACGGGATGTGGCCGTAAGACTTTTCAATCAAGGTCAATGCGTCGTCCCGATCGAAGTCTCCGACGAGCAAGAGGGTGCAATTGTTGGGCGCGTAATAAGTGCGGAAATAACGTTCGCAGTCACCACGCGAGATCAGATCCAGATCAGTCATCCAGCCGACCACCGGCCAGCGGTACGGGTGTGCGAGGAACGCGAGCGAACTCATCGCCTCGTCCATCATTCCATCGATATCGTTGTCGGTCCGGAAGCGGCGCTCTTCCTTGACCACCTCGCGTTCGCGCGCGAGCGAAGTGTCGTCGATGACCAGCGACGCCATCCGGTCGGATTCGAGATCGAGCACCAGCGGCAGCGCGTCGCTGGCGAACTCCTCGTAATAGGCGGTCAGGTCATTGGACGTGTAGGCATTGGAGGTGCCGCCCGCGGCCTCGAGCTTGCGGTCGAACTCCTTGGGCCCATAGCGCTTTGAGCCATTGAACATCATGTGCTCGAAGAGGTGGCTGATGCCGGTGATGCCGGGCCGCTCGTTGCGCGAGCCGACGCGGAAGAAGCTGTAGAGGGTGGCGACAGGCAGGCTGCGATCCTGGAGAGTACGGATCTGCAGCCCGTTCGGGAGCGAGCGCTCCTCGACGGGAAAGTCCCTTGGGTCGAGCGGCATCGGGATGCTGTAGGAGGCAACGCCTCCGGCGTCAATCGTCTTCGTTGCCAGAAGCGTCGCCGGGGCCGGCGGGCCCCACCAGCGCCCGCGCGCGCAGCAGCTGTTCGGCTGGCGTCAGCAGTTTTTTGCGGTTGTTGCAGTCCTTGCAACTGGGAAGGACGTTGCCTTTCACGCTGCGGCCGCCCCGCGCCAGCGGCACCACATGGTCCATGGTCAGAACGCGCGGGTCAAAGCGAACTCCACAGTAGGCGCACAGGCCCTTGCCGACCTTGCGTTGCCACCAGGCTGTCTGGCGCAGCTTGCGCGCGCGCTCCCTCTCGCGCGCTACCTGCACTGGGTCGGCGTCGGTCAATACCCAATCGTCCATGCCAATGACTTAACGCGAAGGCGATTGTCCCGGGTGGGCAACGCGTTTCCCAGCGGTGTGAAAAATCGAGGTCGGTGCAGACGGCGTTCTCCAGCAAGCCGCGTTGCCAAGCGAGCAGGCGGGCCTTTCGTAGGCTCGCCTCTCCCTTGGCACGGGGCGTGTACCTGCACGTCGGTCAGACGCGGCCGTGGTTCAACAAAGGCGCGTGCACCCGAGGTCTTCGATGCGGTGGATGGCGTGGGCGGGAATGGCGCTCTTGGCAGCAAGTTGCAGCGGGACCAACGGGTCGCGGGTTCGCGCAATCGAAGGCCAGCTGGTCGTCGATCCGTCGGTGGTCGACTTCGGCGACGTCGCGGTCGGCAAGGAGCAGCGCCAGACCGTGTTGCTGCGCAATGAGGGCCTGCTGCCGATGCCGGTCGATTCCCTGCTTGCAGGCGCAACCGACCCCGCCTTCGAGATCAAGGGGCTGCCGTGCACCGTGGGCGCCGGCCAGACCGCGCGGGTCGAGGTCCGCTATCACCCGACGGTGACCGGCACGCACCTCCGAAGCCTTTCGCTGGCGACCGACACCCAGGCAACGCTGCCGCTTGATTTGCGCGGACGCGCTGTCCTCGGCCTCGCGCTGCTTTCCTCCGAGTCGATCGACTTCGGCGACGTGGTCCTGGACGAGCTGGGCACGCAGGTCCTCAACCTCTCCAACAACGACGGCCACGCTCATACCGACGTGACCGTGGGCACTCCCGCTGGGGCCGACGCCGCATCTTTCCATATCGCGCACAACGGCACGCTCCCGCTCGGTCCGGAGGAGGCGCTCAAAATTCGCATCGACTTCATCCCGACGCGCCCCGGCGCATTCGTCGCCACGGTCAACGTGACGCCCTGCCCCACCTGCAGCGCGCACGCAATCGGGCTGACCGGCGCAGGCGTGATCCGGCTGGTGGACGCGACGCCCACCAGCGGAGATTTCGGCGAGGTCAAGCTGGGCGCGTCGGCCTCGCAGCCGTTCTCGCTCGTGAACAGCAGCAAGTCGAAGCTGACGCTGAAAGCCGTCGAGCTCACCGGCGACCCGTCCTTCACCGCCACGCTCGACGGCCAGGCTGCGCCGCTCGCGCTCGCGGCGGGCCAGCGGCTCACGGGCGTGCTGAAGTTCGCGCCGACGTCGCTCGGCAGCCAGACCTCGCAGGTCACCCTGCGCGTCTCGGACGGCGCACCGGCGCTGATCGCGCTCACCGGCACTGGCATTGGCCCGGTGCTCGATTCGAACCCGCGAAGCAAGTTTCTCGGCCCGGTCGCGCTCGGCACCAGCCGGAGCACTTCGATCACCATCGGCAATCTCGGCCTCGACCCGCACAAGATCGCCCCGCTCATCCTGGCCGCGGTCTCGATCAAGTCGTCCGACGCCGGGTGGACGCTGATCAAACCAGCCTTCACGCCGCTCGAACCAGGCGACACCACCGCCGTCCAGGTGCAGTTTGCGCCACAGGTCGCCGGCACCTCGCGCGCCGTGCTGCTGCTCCAATCGAATGACGCACTCAATCCATCGATCGAGGTGCCGATCTCGTCTGAAGCCCGCCTGCTCGCTCCGTGCAAGCTCACGCTGAACCCCGGACCCTTGCTGTCGTTCGGCGCGGTGCAGGTCAATCACCCGACCACGCAAGGCTTCGAGCTGACCAATTCCGGCACCGACGACTGCATCGTCGGAGAGCCGGCCATCTCTTCGGGCGCGCCTGTCTTTCACTGGCCGGGCCTGGTGGTCCCGAGCGGCCGCACCCTCCCGCCGGGTGGCCGCATGTCAATGCGACTGGCGTTCACGCCCGAGCAGGCGATCGACTACGCGGGCGGCGTCGACGTTTACCTCTCCAACCCGGGCACGCCCAGGCTCCACCTCGCGCTTGGCGGCAGCGGCGACAGCGGCTGCTTCTTTCTCACGCCCGGCGCCGTGGACTTCGGCTCGGCGCAGACTGGCTGCACCGCGCCCGAGCAGACCGCCTACGCTGTCAATCAGTGCGCGCAGCCGGTGACCGTGACCGCCATCGCCACCTCGGCCGGGCCGTTCCACCTGGGCCCAGGCGCGCGCGGCGTGCCGGTTGCGGTCGCGCCCAACACCTCGCTCGCGATCCCCGTCGACTACCAGGCAGCAACTCCCGGCGACGACGTCGGTCAGCTGCGCGTCACCACCAACCTCCGTCCCAGCGCGCCCTACCAGATCGGCCTCACCGGTGGCGCGCAGGCAGACCAGACCGCGACCGACCAATGGGACCAGTCCACGCCCAAGGTCGACCTGCTCATCGTCATCGACAACAGCGGCTCGATGGACGACGAGCAGTCCGCGCTGCAGGCCAATCTGGGCGTGCTCTGGAACCGCATCGCGCTTGCCAACGCCGACTTCCACATCGCCGTTACCACCACCGGCATGCAGCCGTACACCGCCGGCTGGACGCAGTGCCCCGGCGGTGCCCAGGGCGGCGAGGCCGGCCGCTTCTTCCCGGTCGACAACTCGCGGCCGCGCATCCTGACGCCGCAGACGCCGAGCGTGAAGGACGTGCTCTTCGCCAACACCAACGCCGGTCTCTGCCACTGGGACGAGCGCGGCTTCGAGCCCATGTACGCGGCCCTGAGCGCGCCGCTGATCAACGCCACCAAGGCGCCCGGCACCGCGCAGGCCAATGACGGCAACGCCGGGTTCCTCCGCGACGACGCGCGCCTCTCCATCCTGGTGGTCAGCGACACCGATGACGACGACGACATCATCAATCCGCCGCCGGTCATCGACTGGATCCCGAAGTTCAACGCCATCAAGCACGGCGCGCACGACCTGATCAGCATCGCGAGCATCATTCCGATGCGGAACTGCCCGAGCATCGAGAAGATCGGCGATCGCTACCTGGCCTTCGCCAAGGCCTGGGGCCCCGGCGCCACCACCTACGACATCTGCGACCTCACCAACTTCGGCACCATGCTCAACAACGCGCTCGGCTCCCTGCTGCAGCCGCTGACCAGCTTCCCGCTTTCGCTGCACGCCCGCGACTCAGCCGGGATCCAGGTGACCGTCGATGGCGCGAAGGTCTCGGGCTGGAGCTACGACGCGGTCTCCAATCGCATCGTCTTCCCGCAAGGCCAGGCTCCGGCACCGGGCACGCACATCGCCGCGAAATACATCTCCGCCTGCAATTAGAAATGTCCCTCATCAAAGTTCGAGCAGGCCGAGCTTGAGCGCCTCGACGACGGCCTCGACGTGCGAACGAACGCCAAGCTTTTTGTAGATGTGTCCGAGCTGGGTGCGGATGGTCCGGCGGTCGAGATGGACCACCTGCCCGACCTCCGCGTTCGAAAGGCCCTTGCCGATTGCAAAGAGGATTTCGCACTCGAGCGGCGTGAGCGTGACGCCCTTCGTGCGCGGCTCCTGCACGCCTTTGAAGTACGCCCAGAACCGCTTCGCCAGGCGCGGCTCGATCACCGTCCCGCCGGCCTCCACCTCGAGAATGGCAGCGAGCAGCTTCGGCCCCGTCACGCCCTTGACCACATAGCCGCTCGCGCCCGCGCGCATGGCGGCGAAGATGTGGTCCTCGTGTTCAAAACTGGTCAGTACCAGCACATCAATGTCGAGCATCGCTTTCAGCGCGCGCGTGGTCTCGACGCCCGAGGCCCCGGGCAGCTCCAGGTCCATCAGCACCACGCGGGCGCCGGAGGCGGGAACCAGCTCCAGCGCTTCCTCGCCGGAGGTGGCCGCGCCGACCAGCTTCAAATCCGGGAAGAGGCTGAGCTGCTTGCGGAGGGCTCGCAAGACCGGTGCGCTGTCTTCAACCGCAAATACCGGGATGGTCACGCAGGCACTCTATCTTCTTGCGCGCGCCCTTGGAGAGCGGGATGATTGTCCGTTCGACATCTATGGCAATCTTCAAGTCCAGCGAGCCCGCCCAGAACGTCCTGCAGGACCCTGAAATCCAGCGCCTTCTTGCGCACCCGGAACACCAGGGGCTCGAGCTCAAGCACGGCCGGCAGGTCTATACCAACCGCGCCCTGAAGATGGACGAGATCACCGTCGTCGGCTTCGATATGGATTACACCCTGGCGGTGTATTCGATGCGCCAGATCGAAGAGCTCGCTTTTCGCATGACTCTCGAGCGGCTGGTCGGGAAGCGTGGCTATCCGGAAGATCTGGTCTCGCTCCACTATGATCACGAGTTCGTCATTCGCGGCCTGGTGGTCGACAAGGACTGCGGCAACATCTTTAAAATGGACCGGCACAATCATGTCGGCCGCTGCTATCACGGGCGCAAACCACTCAGCCTCGACGAGCGGCGCAAGCTCTACCAGACCAATGAAAAGATCCGGCTGAGCCTGCCGCGCTTCGCCTGGATCGACACGCTCTTCTCATTGCCGGAGGCTTGTCTCTATGCCGAAATCATTGAGGCACTCGAGGCGCGGGGCGGGAAGGTTGATTACCACAAGCTGTATGACGACACCCGGGAGAGCATCGATGAGATTCACCGCGATGGGTCATTGAAGACCGAGCTGAAGAAGGACCTGGCGCGGTTCATTCATCCCGACCCGGAGCTGGCGCCCGCGCTGCACAAGTTGCGGAGCGGCGGCAAGAAGCTCTTCGTCCTGACGAATTCCTTATGGGATTACACCGATGCCGTCATGAGCTTTCTCCTCGACGGTCGGCTGCCGGAGTATCCGTCGTGGCGCGGCTACTTCGATACCGTGGTGGTGGGCGCGCAGAAGCCGGCCTTCTTCGCCGAGCACCGCCCCTTCGTCGAGATCAACGCGGACGGGACGGTGGCGAAGCCGGTGGCCGAATCGCTCGAGCGCGGCAAGATCTACGAAGGCGGCAACCTCTTTGACTTCGAGCGCCTGACCGGCCACCTGGGCGAGCATGTGCTCTATGTCGGCGACCATATCTATGGCGACATCATCCGCAACCGGAAATCGTCGCAGTGGCGGACCTGCTTCGTGGTGCAGGAGCTGGAGCGCGAGATCGAATACATCGACCACAACGCGGGCGATGTCATCCGGCTCAACGAACTTGACGCGCTGCGAACGAGGCTCGACGACATGATCAATCACCACAAGCTCTTGCTGAATGCCCTCGACCGGAAGCTCGAGCGCGGTGGGTCGAAAGAGCTGGAGCCGCGCCGCCAAAGCGAGAAACAGGACCTGGAAAAGCTGCGCCGCGCCTTTAAGGCCACGCTCGCCGAAGGTTCGGAGGTCGAGTCACGCTTCGAGCGGGGCGCCAATGCTTACTGGGGCCTCGTGTTCAAGGAAGGAAACGAGAACTCGCGGTTCGGTGAGCAGGTGGAGGACTACGCGGACCTCTATACCAGTCGCGTTTCGAACCTTCTCTACTACTCCCCCATGCAGGTGTTCCGCTCGCCGCGCGCCACCATGCCGCATGAGCGCGGAACCCTGCGCCGCGGTTAGGCAGGCGACAGCGTGCCACGAAAAGCCCTCGATCTCCCGGCCCCATTCAGGCAACAACGGAGACGCATGCTCAAGAGCCTGTTGGTCACCGCCGCCCTGTTGTCGGCCTCCGCCCGCGCGGATGTCCCCTTCAAGCTCCCGCCGGGGCCCACGCTGCAGTTGCCCTGGGCCGAGCATGGCCGCCTGACCCAGGTCACGCGCGGCCAGGGACTGGGCTTTTCGCAAGAGGCGTATGTCATCCCGCAGCGACCGGGCAAGAACCTGGTCCGCTACTTCGATTTCAATTGGCGCAACTTCGACTTCCTCGACGACGATGGCTCGGCGGGCGTGCGGTTCTATTACTATGAAAGGGAGTACCCGGTAGCGCGCATCGCCGCGGCCATCGTGCGGCAGAGCTGGGCCTATCTCACTGATCGCTTTCAATACAAGCCTTCATTCAAGGTCCCTTATATCCTTTACAACTCGTATCGTGAGTTCCTCGAGACCAATGTCTTCGAGGTGCAGGAGGGCGTACTCGGGGTCACCAGCCCCCAGGACCTGAAGATGTCGCTCCCCTACTTCGGCGAGCGCGAATACTTCCGGCTGGTCTCGACGCACGAGATGACCCACCAGTTCCAGATCCAGAAGGTGGCCGAGCGCGCCGCCTCCGCGGGTCTCGAGAGCCCCATCGGCGCTTTCCCGCTCTGGTTCATCGAGGGCCTCGCCGAGTATTACGCGCACGATCAGCAGCTCGACAGCGAGACCGAGATGTTCCTGCGGGACATCGTCCTCAACCCCAATGGCGAGATTGGTTATGACATTCCCACCCTCGAAGAGGACCGGCCCAATGCCTATCTCTATACCTACAAGTATGGACAGGCGAAGCTGGTCTTCCTCGCCGAGACCTATGGCGAGAAGGTGATTCAAGGCGTGCTCGACCAGAGCCCGCGCCTCGCCGGCAGCGTCCGGCGCGGTGAGAATCGGGAGAACTTCATGGGGCTCCTCGGCCGCATCGCCGGCGAGCAGCCCGCGCAGATGAATGCGCGCTGGCTCACCTGGATCCACCGCCGCACCCTGCCGACCTACCTGGCATCGAAGCAGGACCTGCCGGACGTGATCGAGCTCAAGCTGCCCGACGAGCTGGACGGCGCGGACAGCGGCCGCGGCTACGTCACCAGCATGGACGGCAACCTGATCTTCTATCGCGGCGTCGAACGCGAATCGGCGCGCGCCAAGCTGGTCCTGATCGATCGCCGCGATCCGGGGTCGGCGCAGCAGATCGCCATTGACCAGCACCCTGGCACCGAGAGCCTGCACCCGGTGCTGCGCGGCGTGAGCGCGGTCTGCGACACCGGCGTCGCCTGGTTCGCGGCGTCAGGCGACTCGGACGTGCTGCATTACCGTCCGCTCCAGCGCACCGAGCGCAAAGACGGTGACAATCCGCGAATGCGGGTCGATCTCAACCTGGGCCAGACTCGCGTTATCAAAGTGGTTCGCGACGGCCTCATCGAAGCGGGCGATCCGACCTTCAGCCCGGACGGCTCGCGGTTGGCGTTCTACGGCCTCGACCGCGACGGCAAGGAAGACATCTATACGCTCGACCTGGGCAACGGCGACCCGCACGTCAAGCGAATCACGGAAGACCTCTATTCCGAGCGCGACCTTTCCTGGGGGGACGACGGCATCGTCTACGCCAGCGACGCGACCGAGAGCGGCCGCTACAACCTCTTCCGCATCGACCCAGACACCGGCACCCGCGTACGCCTGACCGACTCGCCGGTCGAGCAGCGCTTCCCGCTCGCGCTGGCCGGCGGCGCGGTGATCTTCACCTCCAACGCCGGCGGCAAGAACGATTTGTGGTTTCTGCAAAATGGCCGCATCAAGAGAATCACCGATTTCGCGACCTCTCTGGCCCATCCCGCGCTGGCCCCCGGTGGCATCTACGGCACCAGCTGGTATGGCGCGCGTTATCGATTGTTCGAGGTCTTGTCGCCCGACTTGTTGACGCTCGACGAGCAGGACGCCATCCCCCCGAGTTACCTCGCCTCGCTGGACAAGCCGTTGCCGTTTGCGGACGAGCCCATCCCTTTCAGTTCGCCGGGCTACAACCCTTATGACGTCGGCAGGAACTGGCGCGTCGAGGGCGGCGGAGCGGCCATCGGTGGAGGCGGCGGCGGCCTCGGTGCCATTGGCCAGGGCGGCGTGGTCTTCGCCGATATCCTGCGCGACCGGACGCTGCTGGCGAACCTGGCGATCTATGGCTCCTTCGATTTGACGGACTTTCTCGCGTTCTATGTCGACAAGAGCGAGCGCCTGATCTGGGGTGCCGGGCTTTATTATACCTTCCAGCAAGGCCGCGATACGCGCTTTCCCAGCGCCCAGCAGTGTAACCAGACGCCGACCAGCACTTCGAACAACGCCTGCCAGGTCTTCTATCTACAGCGCCAGTACGGCGTCGAAGGGCTGCTTTCTTATCCGCTCTCGACCTATTCGCGCTTTGAAGGCAGCGCCAAGGTGCAAGGCCTCGATCGCACCATTCTTTCGAATGGAATCCTCGACCGCAATTTCAATCCGGTCAACCTCGACAACTCGGAATTGAATGGCATACGCGGCGCCGATCCCGAGGCCGAGGTCAGCGCCGCCTATGGATGGGACACCACCCGCTACGGTCCCGGAGGCGCCATCGGCGGCACTTCGTTCCTTGCCCAGGTTGGCGTTGGGGACCTGCCCACCCGCGGGAGCGACGGTCCCTTCGCCTATGTGCAAACCGACGCCATCTCCACTCTCCGCGTGATCGGCCGCAGCAAGGTCTTCGTACGCGCTGCCGCAGGCCTGGCGCAGGGCAGTCGCTTCGGTCGCCACTTCTATCTATCCAGCTTCGACAATCTGCGCGGCTTCCCCTTCAGCGACCCGCGCCTGCTCGGCGACGGCTACTACGTCGGCCAGGCCGAGTTCCAGTTTCCTTTAGATGTGCTGATTCGCTTCGCCTTCTTCAGCGGTATCACCGGCGTCGTCGGCTTCGACTTTGGCAGCGTCTTCGAGACCAACTCGGCGCTGCTGAATCATCCCGGTCACGGCAAGCTGAACGCAGCGCTTACCGAGGCCTGGGCGAACCGCAACGCCGACTATGTGCTGGGGGTCAACTTCGGACTGGGTCCGTTCGCGCTGTGGGTGCAATTCGCGCATGGCATCGATATCGGAGGAATCGTCCCCAAGACCGACGATTCGGGTCACCCCACCTGGGTGCCGAACATCTCGCTCCATTACGCCTACTTCTAGAAGACGCACGCCTGGTCGTTCATTGAAAAAGCATCCACGGGTGCTGAGGTTCCTCTCACAACTCTGGGAGGTAGGCGTGATGCTCGAGCGGACGTCGACGAAGGCAATCAAAGAAGTGGCGCTGGTGCCAAGCCGGGCAGCCCTGGGCGCAAGCATGATCTTCCACGGCCTCGGGAAGATTCAGGCGGCCGAGCAGACGGGCCAGGCTTTTGACGGAATGGGCATCCGGCCGGGCAAGCCGTGGGCGCTGGCGGCCGGCATCGCCGAGGCGTTCGCGGGCGTCGGCGCAACGCTCGGCCTGTGGACCCGGCCGGCCGCCATTGCGGTGCTGGTCACCCAGGCGGTCGCCGTCTGGAAAGTGCACAGCAGCAAGGGTTTCGACATCACCAAGGGCGGTTACGAATATAACCTCACGCTGATGGCCATCGCAGCGGGGCTGCTCATTGCGGGACCGGGGACGTACTCGGCGCACGAGGGGCTGGAGACGCTGGTGCAGGGACGCGGCGCGCGTGGGCTCTTCCGCAAGGCGCGTCCGGGTCCGCTGCTCCGCTTCCTCAAACTTATCAAGTAATGCGGACATAGGCGTGCAGACGCTGTGATAGACGAGCTTCCCTCCCGGGAGGACCATGCTTCGTCTCTTCGCCGCCCTGCTCATCGTCTCGCCTGTCGCGCTCGCCGCACGCCCGTTCACGCCCGAAGAACTCTTGCAGACTCGCAGGCTGGACGATGTCCAGGTCTCGCCCGACGGCCGGCTGGCAGCTTTGACCGTGCGGCAGAAGAGCCTGGAGGAGAACCGCGATCTCAAAAATGTCTGGCTCGTGCCACTGGGAGGAGGCGGTGCCCCGCGCCAGTTCACCCGCGACGGCAAGAGCGAGCACGCGCGCTTCTCTCCGGATGGACGGCAGCTGCTGGTGGTGCGCGACGGGCAGCTCTGGCTGTTCGACCTCGCGGGTGGCGGCGATCCGCTCAGGCTGACCAATCTCTGGGGCGGCGCCGACGCGGGCATCTTCTCCGCCGACGGCAAACTGATCGCGTTCACCAGCGACGTCTACCCGGAGTGCAAGGGACCCGACGTGGACACCTGCAATCGCAAGCGGCAGGACGACCACGACAAGGCGCAGGTGAAGGCGCGCATCTCGGACCATCTCTTCACCCGCCACTGGAGCGAATGGAAAGACGACAAGCGCACGCACCTCTTCGTGCTGTCCGCGCACCCGGGTCTCGCGCCCTCGCCCCCGCGCGACCTGACTCCGCTGGCCGGCGACTGGCCTGGGTTTCGGCTCGGCGGTGCCGACGACTATGACCTCAGCCCCGACGCAAAAGAGCTGGTCATCAGCCATAAGGAGACGGCGCGCGAGGCGTGGTCCACCAACTCCGATCTCTTCGCCGTCCCCCTGCAGGGTGCCGCGCCCAGGAACCTGACCGCCAACAATAGTGGCGACGACGCCGTGCCGCGTTTTTCTCCCGACGGCCGCTTCCTCGCCTGGATCTCCCAGGCGCGCGAAGGGTACGAGTCCGATCAATGGAAGCTCAAGCTGCTCAATCGCCAGAGCGGCCAGATCACGGTGCTGGGCGCGGGGCCTTCGGGAACGGATGAGGACGTCGGCAGCTTCGTCTGGCGTCGCGACTCGAAGGGGCTGGTGTTTTCGCTGGTTAAAGAGGGCCGCTATTACCTCGACACCGTCACGCTCGACGGACAGGTCGGGCATTTCAGTGACGCGCCCGCCGGCAACGACTTCGACCTCGCGCCCGACGGCAGCGCGCTGGTGGTGCTGAGCGGGATGAATCGCCCGCCAGAATTGTTCCAGCTCGCGCCCGGCGGGAAGCCGCAGCGACTCACCTCCTTCAATGAGCCGCAGTATGCCGGTATCGATCTAGGCGCCGCGCCAGAGGATCTCTGGGTCACGGGCAAGGACGGCGCGCGCATTCACTCGTTCGTGCTGCGGCCGCCCGGGCTCGCCAAGGGACAGCGGGCGCCGCTCACGGTGCTCATCCACGGCGGGCCGCAAGGGTCGTGGGAAGACGCCTGGGGCATGCGCTGGAACGAGGCCATCTTCGCGGCGCGCGGGCGGGTGGTGCTCGCCATCGATCCGCACGGCTCGGTCGGCTATGGGCAGAAGTTCAAAGAGGAGATCTCGCGCGACTGGGGCGGGCTTGCTTACGACGACATCCTGCGCGCGGTCGACGCCGCCGAGGCGCGGCCCGATGTCGAGAAGGGCCGGACCTGCGCCGCCGGGGCATCGTTTGGTGGCTATATGGTCGACTGGATCGCGGGCCACACCGACCGGTTCCGCTGCCTGGTCACGCACGACGGCGTCTTTGACCTGGTCAGCGAATACGGCTCGACGGAAGAGCTGTGGTTTCCGGAATGGGAATTTGGCGGGCCCTATTTCCAGAATCCGGAGCTGTACCGGAAATTCAGTCCCAGCGGGTTTGTGCAAAACTTCAAGACACCGACGTTGGTCGTGCAGGGGGAACTCGACTATCGCGTCCCGGTCGAGCAGGGCATGGGCATGTTCACCGCCCTGCAGCGCAAAGGAGTCGAGTCGCGCCTGCTCTACTTCCCCGACGAAGGCCACTGGGTGAACAAGCCGCGCAACAGCCAGCTCTGGTATCACACCGTGCTCGATTGGATCGACGCACACAGCAAAGGAAATCACGGATGAAGACTTTGAAGATACGCGCCGCACTTTGTTTGATGGCAATTCTTTCCTGCAAGTCCGCGCCGGAGACCAAACCTGTCGAACCGTCGGGCGCGCCGGCGGTTCCAACTGCGTCGCCGTCCGAGCCGCCTGCGACCCAGGTGACCGGCGCGGGACCTGTGGCATCCAGTCCCGCGGGGAGTCCCGCGACCTCGGCGGCAGGCACCATTCCGCAGACCAGCGCGGACGCGAAAGCCGTGCCCGCGCCGGTGCTCGGCGTGGACGAGTCGGCCATGGACAAGAAGGTCGACCCCTGCACCGACTTCTATCAATACGCGTGCGGCAGCTGGCTGAAGAAGACGCCTATTCCCGAGGACCGTTCTGCCTGGGGCCGCGGCTTCTCCGAGGTCTTCCAGCGCAACGAGGCGCTGCTGCACGCCATCCTTGATAAAGACGCCAGGGGAGACAGCGACAAGGCCGACCCCTACGCCGACAAGGTCGGGAGCTTCTATGCAACTTGCATGGACGAGGACAAATCTGAGTCCGGCTCGCTCCTGACCCTCAAAGAGGAACTGAAGGCGATCGACGCAGCGAAGGACGGCAAAAGTCTGGCAAAGATCGTCGCCCGGCTGCACCGCGAGGGCGCGAATGTCTTCTTCGGCTTCGGCTCGCAGCAGGACTTCAAGGACGCAACGCAGGTGATTGGCGGCATCGATCAGGGCGGACTGGGAATGCCGGACCGCGACTATTACCTCAAGGCAGACAAGAGCATGTCTGACTTGCGCGCTGCCTATCAAACGCACATCGCGAAGATGTTGAGTCTGGTTGGCGACCAGGCGCCGGAAAAGGAAGCCGCGCGGGTCATGGTGCTGGAGACCGCGCTGGCCAAGGCGTCGATGGACAAGGTCGAGCGGCGCGATCCCAACAAGGTCTATCACCGGCTCGAGCGCAAGGGCCTGAAGAAGGACGCGCCGCACTTCCTCTGGGACACCTATCTGGAAGACGTGGGCGCGCCCACCGTGCAAGCCATCAATGTCGCCGTGCCCGGCTTCTTCAAAGGCATGGATGTGCTTCTGGCAAAGCCGAAGCTCGAGGATCTCCACACCTATCTGCGCTGGCACGCCGTGGTGGCTGCGGCCGATATGCTCGGCAAGAACTTCGTCGAGGAGCAATTCAATTGGACAAAGAACCTCACCGGCGCGAAGGCCATCCTGCCGCGCTGGAAGCGCTGCGCCGCCATGACCGACGCCGCGCTGGGCGAGGCGCTCGGGCGCTCGTTCGTCACCACCACGCTCGGCGAAGAGGGCAAGGCCACGGCGCGCGAGATGATCCAGGGGATTGAAAAAGCTTTCGAAGCGAACCTGGGAAACCTCGACTGGATGGACACGGCGGCCCGGACCGCGTCACTCGACAAGCTGCACAAGATCAACAACAAGGTCGGATATCCTGACCAGTGGCGCGACTACTCCAAAGTCGCCGTCGGCCGGGAATCGCTGCTGGCCAATGCGCGCGCGGCGGCGGCATTCGAGAACCAGCGCGATCTCGACAAGATCGGCAAGCCGGTCGATCGCGCCGAGTGGGGCATGTCGCCGCCGACGGTCAATGCCTACTACAACCCGTCGCTCAATGAGATGGTGTTCCCCGCTGGAATCATGCAGACGCCCTTCTTCAAACCCGAAGCGCCGTTGCCCTCGAACTATGGCGGACTCGGCATGGTGATGGGGCATGAACTGACGCACGGCTTCGACGACCAGGGCCGCCAGTTCGACGGCGACGGCAACCTGCATGTCTGGTGGTCCGAGAAAGTCGGCAAAGCCTTCGACGAGCGCGCGGCTTGCGTGGCGAAGCAATACGACGGCTATGTCGCGGTCGAGGAACTTCACCTCAACGGCAAGCTGACACTGGGCGAGAACATCGCCGACATCGGTGGACTCAAGATGGCTCTCGCCGCGCTGCGCGCGCGTGGCGCGGCGCACCCGGCTCCGGCAGCGCCGGCGGGCAAAGCCGCCTTCAGCGATGATCAGCAGCTCTTCCTTTCCTTTGCTCAATCGTGGTGCACGAACTATCGCCCTGAAGCGGCGCGTACACGGGCGAACAATGACGTGCATTCGAGTGCGCAGTGGCGCGTCAACGGCCCTGTCTCGGACAATGCCGAATTCGAGAAGGCGTTCTCCTGCAAACCTGGCAGCCCCATGGCCCCCACCAATCGCTGCACCGTCTGGTAAGAAAAGCCACCATGAAAAAAACGGCCGCCCTCCTCTTCGTTCTCTCGATCTCCTGCAAGTCGGCTCCGGAGTCAAAGTCAGAGGCAGGGGCGGCCGTTGTGCCGTCGTCGCCCGCCAATCCGCCCGCGACGGCGGTCACCAACACTCCGGGCACTGTGCCCAACGCGGCGGGTGCGCCGACCACCCTGCCCTTGCCCGCGGCCACGGGAAGCGCCCAGGCGCTGGTAAAAGCCGCGCCGCCTGGCGGCATCGATCTCGAGGCCATCGATTCATCGATCAAACCCTGCGATGACTTTTATCAATATGCCTGCGGCGCCTGGCTGAAGAAGACACCCATCCCCGACGACAAGCCGTCGTGGGGGCGTGCCTTCTCGGAGATCTTCCAGCGCAATGAAGCGCTGCTGCACGATATCCTCGAGAAGGACGCGCGCGGCGAGGCCGACGCGGCCGATCCGTTCGCTGCCAAGGTCGGTGACTTTTACGCGACCTGCATGAGCGAGGAAAAAGCGGAGACGGCGTCGCTCGCCACCCTCCAGCAGGAGCTGAAATCAATCAATGCACTCAAGAGTGCGAAGTCATTGGCGCGCGCGGTGGCAGACCTGCACAGGTCAGGCGCCAGGGCATTCTTCGGCTTCGGTTCGCGGCAGGACTTCAAGGACGCGACGCAGGTGATCGGCGGCGTCGATCAGGGAGGCCTCGGGCTGCCCGACCGCGACTACTATTTCAAGGACGACAAGACCTCGACCGAGCTGCGCGCGCTCTACTTGAGCCACGTCGCCAAGATGCTGGAGATGGCTGGCCAGCCCGACGCGCAGAAACAGGCGGCGCGCATCCTCGAGCTGGAGACGGCACTCGCCAAAGCCTCGATGGACAAGGTTGCTCGACGCGACCCGAACCAGACCTATCACCGGCTCGACCGCAAGGGTTTGAAGGCCGCCGCGCCTCACTTTCGCTGGGACGACTACTTCGCGGCGGTGGGCGCGCCTGAAGTGCAGGCCATCAATGTCACCGCGCCTGACTTCTTCAAATCGATGGACGGGCTGCTGGCGGAGAAGAAGTCCATCAATGACATTCAAATGTACCTGCGCTTTCGCGCCATCGAGGCCGCGGCCGACACGCTCGGAAAGAACTTCGTCGAGGAACGGTTCCGCTTCACGCGCGCACTCACCGGCGCCAAGACCATCCTCCCGCGCTGGAAGCGCTGCGTGGCCATGACCGACCGCGCGCTGGGCGAGGCCCTGGGCCGCTCCTTCGTGACCACGACGGTCGGCGACGAGGGCAAGGCCATGGCAAAGGAGATGATTGTCGGCATTGAAAAAGCGTTCGAGAACAACCTCGCCACACTCGAATGGATGGATGCCGATGCGAAGCAGGCCTCGCTCTACAAGCTGCACAAGATCAACAACAAGGTCGCTTATCCCGACCGGTGGCGCGATTACTCGACCGTCGTGATCGGCCGGGACTCGTTGCTGGAGAATGTGCGGGCGGCGGCAGCCTTCGAGTCGACCCGCGATCTCGACAAGATCGGGAAGCCGGTGGTTCGCGACGAGTGGCATATGTCTCCGCCCACCGTGAATGCGTATTACAGCTCCACACTCAATGAGATGGTCTTTCCCGCGGGCATCATGCAGGTGCCGTTCTTCAAGCCCGACGCGCCGGTGCCGGTGAACTATGGCGGCTTGGGGATGGTGATGGGCCATGAACTGACGCACGGGTTCGACGATCAAGGCCGCAAGTTCGACGGCGACGGCAACCTGCATGAGTGGTGGTCGCCCGCCGTCACCAAGGCTTTCGAGGAGCGCGCGGCGTGCGTCGCGAAGCAATACGACGGCTATGTGGCAACGGGCGACGTCCACCTCAATGGCAAGCTGACGCTGGGCGAAAACATCGGCGACATCGGCGGACTCAAGATGACGCTCGCGGCGCTGCGGGCGAAGCGCGGCTCTGCCATGCAGCCGGCGGAGCCCGGCGGGTTCACCGACGAGCAGCAGCTTTTCATCGCCTTCGCGCAGGTCTGGTGCACCAACTACCGGCCCGAGTCGGCGCGCACGCAGGCGCTGACCAATCCGCACTCCACCTCGCAGTGGCGTGTGAATGGCCCGGCCTCGGATACGCCGGACTTCGCCAAGGCGTTCTCGTGCAAAGCCGGCAGCCCGATGGCCCCGGCCAATCATTGCACCGTGTGGTGAGGGGAACAAACGGTGTAGCGTCCCGCGCCCATGCTCCTCTTCCTGCTCGCCGCGCTGGCCGCCGCACCGCAAAGCCGTGCCGACCGTGATCTCCAGTTCCTCAAAGACCTGTCCGAGACGCGCACCTGGAAGCTGGGCCGCCCCTCCGCCGTCCGGGTAACACCCGACGGCACTCGCGTGCTTTTCCTTCGCACGCCGTCGCGCAAACCCGACCAACGCCTCTACGCCTTCGACGTCGCGACCGGGCAGACCCGCGAGCTGGTCTCGCCGGAGACGTTGCTGAAAGGCGGAGAAGAGCAGCTCTCGACCGAGGAGCGCGCGCGACGCGAGCGCATGCGCATCAAGCTGCGCGGCTTCACCTCTTATGACCTCTCGGACGACGGCAGCCTGGTGCTGGTCATGCTTTCGGGCCGCGCTTACGTGGTGCCGGCCGGCGGCGGCGCCGCGCGCGAGGTCGCCGGCCCGGATGCGAGCGGCAGCCCCATCCTCGATCCGCGGCTGTCGCCCGACGCGCAAAGCGTCGCGTTCGTGCGCGGCGGCGAGCTCTGGGTGGCGCCTGTCAAAGGCGGCCCGGCCCGCGCGCTGACGCAGGGAGCGACCGCCACGCGCACGCACGCCGTCGCCGAGTTCGTGGCGCAAGAGGAGCTCGACCGGTTCGCAGGCTATTGGTGGTCCCCCGATTCGCACTCGCTCGCTTATGAAGAGGCGGACCTGTCGGGCATTGAAAAGCTCGACTTCACCGACCCCGCGCATCCCGAGCAGCCCGCGGGCGAGACGCGATATCCACAGCCCGGCAAGCCGAACGCCCGGCTCGCGATCGGCGTTGTCCCCGCGGCTGGCGGTCCGACAGTCTGGCTCGATTACGACCACGCGCGCTGGGAGTACGTGGCCAAAGTCATCTGGAGCCGCGGAGGTCCCTTGACGCTGTCGTTGTTGTCGCGCGACCAGAAAGACAACCTCATCGTCGCTGCCGATCCCTCGTCCGGCAAGACTCGAATGCTCTTCGCCGATCACGATGACGCCTGGCTGAATGCCGAGCACGACGCGCAGTGGCTGCGCGACGGCTCGGGCCTGCTCTGGGCGACCGAGAGGAACGGCGGCTGGCAGCTGGAACTCCGCGGCGCGGACGGTGCGCTGGTCAAGACGCTGACCGCGCCGGACTTCGGCTTTGCGGGCGTAGTCGCTGTGCAGGCCCACTCCGTGATCGTCCGCCGCAGCGTGCGCGCGGTCGACGAGCAGCTCTGGTCGGTGCCGTTCGACGGCGGTGCGGCGAGGCCCATCGCGGCCGGCCCCGATCTCTACGCCGCGGCCTGGGCGCGCGACGCCGCAAGTCACGTCCTGACCACGCAAGCCATGAACGGCCCGCCGGGCAACGTAGTCTTTCGCGCAGACGGCAGCGAGGCGGGCACCCTCCCCTCGGTCAGCGAGGCCGCGCCGTTCGAAACGCGCCTCGAGGTGGCGCAGGCAGCGGGCTTCTGGACGGCGCTCATCCGCCCGCACGACTTCGATTCAAAGCGTAAGTATCCGGTGCTGCTATCGGTCTATGGCGGCCCGCACGTCCGCACCGTCTCGCGCAGCGGAGATCGCTATCTCACGGACCAGTGGATCGCCGACCACGGCTTCATCGTCGCGCACGCCGACGGCCGCGGAACGCCGGGTCGCGGCCGGGCATGGGAGCGAGCCATCGAGAAGAAGTTCTCCGAGGTACCGCTCGAAGATCAGGTCGCGGCGCTGCGGGCCCTGGCGCAGCGCGAGCCCGCGATGGACCTCGCCCGCGTCGGCGTGATGGGCCACAGCTTCGGCGGCTTCCTGGCGGCGCTGGCGGTGCTGCGCCGGCCGGACGTCTTCCGCGCCGGCGTCTCGGGCGCGCCGGTGGTTGATTGGCTGAGCTACGACACCTGTTACACCGAGCGCTACCTGGGCGTCCCGCCGCCCGCGGGAACGAGCGACGCTTATCCGCGCAATGGCCTGCTCGCGTACGTCAAGGATGCCTCGCGCCCGCTGCTTTTGATGCACGGCACGGCGGACGACAATGTGCACTTCTCCAATTCCTTGCTGCTCGAGGACGCGTTCTTCCGCGAGGGACAGAGCGCGCTGGTGCAGCTGCTCCCATTTGCCGGGCAGACGCACCAGTTCTACGAGCCGTCACTGATGCTCCGGTATTGGCAGAGAGTATTTAGCTTCCTCGATAAGGAATTGCGCTAGGAGCTTGTCGGGAAACTCTTGAC
>JANYKT010000150.1 GCA_025358085.1 Deltaproteobacteria bacterium
CTTGACCACGAACAGCCGGCCCAGCTTTGAGTCAGGGATATACGCATTGCCGGCGCCGTCGATCATCACCGTGCGGCCGCCCTTGAACGTCGGCGCGGTCGAGGCCTGCTTGAGCGAACCGTCCGCACCGGCCTGCACGACGGTCAGCTTTCCCTCTTCGCGGCTGGCGACATAGATGAACTTCTTCGCCGCCAACCAGTCGATGTTGTCCACGCCGGCGCCCGTCTCGAAGGTGGCGACGATCTTTCCATGCTGGTCCAGCGAGCGCAGTCCCTCGACCGCGCAGGCGACAAAGAGGTGCTTCGATTCGGTATCGACGGCGAGCCCGCGTGGACCCTTTTCGCCGCAGCCGGTGGCCCAGGTCGCGGTGACCTTCCGCGTCTTTGCGTCAATGACGAGCGTCTTGTTCTTGTCTTCGAGGTTCGTGAAGACGAGGCCGCGCTTCTCGTCGACCGCATATCCCTCGGGCTCGCCGTCGAGGGTGATGGTGCCCGAAAGCTTCGGCGCCGCCGGGTCTCGCACGTCAAGGACCTGGAGGGACTTCTTGTCGGGGGTGGTGGCCCAGACTTCGTGCGTAGGCGCCACATAGAAGACTCCGTCGGGCGAGCCCGGCAGCGTGGCGCAGCCCCTGCGCGCGCGCGACTTGATCTCGACCGCGCAGATGCTCGAGTCAGCGCGATTGCCGACAAAGACATAGCCATTGCCGACCGTGGCCGCGGTGATACCCGCGGTGCGATCGCCGCGCTGTGCGGTAGCCCAGCCGTCGATGGAGGTGACCTGGCCAGTTTTCGTATCGACGACATCGAGCTTGCCGGTGTTGCTGGCCGGGACGAACAGCTGCGCTGTCTCCGGATCATAAGCGAGATAATCCATTCCAACCGGAGGGCCGCCGGGCAGCGCGATTGCCGATGCATCCGCGGCGCCAGCGGGCTGCGCGGCGGCGGGCTGTGTGGCGGCGGGCTGTGTGGCGGCGGCAGCGATGAGCGCGATGGCGACGAGCATGCAGGACTCCTGTCATTGGGGACGGGCCGCTTCTACACCGGCGCAAAGGCGTGGGCTACCCGGTCCAGTCAAATGAGAGTTTCTAATTATTACACTCCCGCGCCAGGTTCGCGGGTCTGCAGAGGCCTGGAGCAACGCCGGGTGGCTCCCGGCGGATGCGAAGAGTTTTACGGCGTCCGAGGGCGGCGCAGGCGCTCGAGCAGCAGCGCGGCGGCCGGCACCACGAAGAGCGTCGCCGCGGTCGAGAAGGCGAGGCCGCCCACCACGGCCACGGCGAGCGGGCGGTGCAGCGCCGCGCCCGCCCCCAGGCCCAGCACCAGCGGGAGCAGCGCGGCGAGCGTCGCCAAAGTCGTCATCAAGATAGGTCGCAATCGGGCGCGCGCCGCTTCAATCAATGCCTCGCGCAGGGGCTTCCCGGACTCCTCCGACCACTGCGCGTGATCGAGCAGCAGGATGCCATTCTTGACCACCAGACCGACCAGCAGAATGGCACCCATCAAAGAAGAGACATTGAGTGAGATGCCGCTGACCCAGAGTGTGAAAGCGCCGCCGGCGAGGGCGAGCGGAGCCGCGGCCAGGACGGACAGCGTGCGCGCCCACGAGCGGAGTTGGAAGAGGAGAACGACCGCGACGGCGACCAGAGCCAGCACCAGCACATAGATGAGTGATTGAAAGCTTTCTGTTTGCTGCTGGTAAAGGCCGCCCAACTCCCAGACGTAGCCGACCGGGAGCTGCCAACCCTTGAGCCGCGCCTGCACCGCCTGGACGGCGGTGCCCAGGGTTACGCCCGTCAAGCGCGCGGTGAGGTGGACCATGTTGCGCTGGTTGAAGCGGAGCAGCGCCGCGGGCGGGCAGCTGCGCAACAGCTGCGCGACAGCGTGCACCGGCAGCACCTGGCCCTGCATGCCTTGCAGCCGCGCCGCGCCCAGCGCATCCGCCTCGGGCGCGTCACCTGGCATGTCCAACCGAACGCGCACGCCCTCGAGGT
Source organism: Deltaproteobacteria bacterium (assembly GCA_025358085.1). Lineage (GTDB taxonomy): Bacteria > Myxococcota > Myxococcia > Myxococcales > 40CM-4-68-19 > JANYKT01. Next base: position 1,991 of record JANYKT010000150.1, read on the forward strand.
GGTCGGGCCGGCGCAGCGAGGTGGATAACTCGCCCAGGAAAGATGCCGCCAGCTGGTCGCCGATCTGCTGCGCGGCGAGCCCCTGCCGCCCGGCCTCGACCGGCTGGACGCGCAGATCCAGTTCGGGCGCGCAGCCCTCGTCGCCATTGAATACATCGACCAGGCCGGGCGTGCCTTCAAGCTTCTTCGCTGCCTGGGTTGCCAGCTCCTGCAGCACCGCGGGGTCGGCGCCGAGAATCTTGACCTCGATAGGCTCGGGCGATCCCTGCAAGTCGCCCAGCATATCGGCGAGCACTTGTACGAACTCGATGCGCAGGCCCGGCGAGGCTGCGGCCATCCTTTTGCGCAGGTCGTCGATGATTTCGTCGGACGCGCGGCTGCGCTGGTCCTTGAGCCGCACCGCGATGTCGCCGCGGCTCGAGAGCGTAGCGACCGGCGGTCCCAGTTCGGCGCCGAGTCTTCGCGAGAAGGCGGACACTTCCGGCGTCGCGCGCAGTACGTCCTCGAGCTTGCCTGCCATCGCGTCGGACTCGGTGAGCGAGGCGCCGACCGGTGCAAAGTAATCAACGACAAAGCCACCCTCGTCCGCCTCGGGGAGGAAGTCCGTTGGGATCCGTGAGCCGACAAAGAAGCCGCCCGCCACCAGCACCGCGGCAGCGGCGGCGATGAGCCACGCGTGTCCCAGCGAGCGGTCGAGTGTGCGGGCATAGCCCTCGGCCATACGGCCGCCCGCGGAGGCGCGGTGAGAGGGCTTGAGAAAGCGCGCCGCGAGCGCGGGCAACAGGCCGAGCGCGATGGGCAATGACAGCGTTACCGCTGCTGCCAGCGAAAGTGAGAGTGCGTAAAAGAATTGGCCCGCGACGCCGGTTAAAAGCCCGAGTGGCAGGAAGACCACCACGGTGGTCGCGGTCGTGCCGACCACCGGCCAGAACAATTCCTCGGTGCCGCGCAGCGCGGCCTCCTCGGGAGAGAGCCCCGCCTCGAGGTGCTTATGCACAGCCTCGATGATCACCACTGCATCGTCGATGACCAGACCGACCGCGACCGCGATTCCGCCGAGCGACATCAGATTGAGTGTCTGCCCCAGCGCCTGCAGCACCAGCAGCGACGAGGCCAGCGTCAGCGGCAACGAGAGCGCTGCCAAAAGCGTCGCGCGCCAGTCGCGCAAGAAGATGGCGAGTACGATGATCGCGAAGAGCGCGCCGAACAGCACCGCGTCGCGCACGCTGCTGACGCCCTCAGAGACGAACTTTGCCTGCTCATAGACCGGCTTGATGATGATACCGGGCGGCAGCGAGGGTGTGAGTTCCAGCAGCCGCGCGCGCACGGCCTGGTCGAGCTTGAGGATATCCCCGCTCACGCGGCGGGCGATATTGATAATGATGCCGGGCTTGCCGTCGACGCGAATCAGCGTGCTGCGCGGCGCAGTCGATTCAATTACGCGGCCAACATCCGCGACGCGCAACGGCTGCTCCGCGGTTCCGCCCACCACCACCTGCGCGACGTCTTCCAGAGTGAGCAATTCGCCGGTGACCACGCCCAGCGCCAGCTCGTGCTGATCGGTGAGGCGGGCCACCGCTTGCACCTTGTTGGCGGAGCGCAGCCGATCGGCCACCGCATTGGCCGTCAGGTGCACGGCGTCCAGCCGCGCGGGGTCGAGCAGGACCTGGACCTCCGGGATATCGCTCGACTGGACGGTGACGAGTCCGACGCCGGGCAGTCCGCTCAGTGCCGGGCGCACCGTGTAATTGGCGAGACCATAGAGTTGAGCGGGAGGGTAGGGGCCTTCGAAATTGAAAGACAGAATCGGGAAGCTCGACGCGAGCACGCGCTCGGCTATGACCTCCGTCTCGGGGGGGAGCGCGCCTCGCGACTCGGCCAGGCGCGCCAGCACCAGGGGGTGCGCTTTCTCCATATCGGTGTCGGGAGAGAAGAACAGCGACAGTTCAACGGCGCCGCGAATGGTCTTGCTTTGCACGCGCTCGACGCCCGGGACGGTTGCGAGCTCGGCTTCGAGCGGCCGCGTGATGCCGACCAGCACGGTTGAGGCGGGCGCACCGGCGAGCGAGGCGACGACCTGCTCGCGCGGGAAGGTCACTTCGGGATAGACGCCCTTGGGCAGGCGCTTCCCCGCGAAGAGCCCGCCCGCGGCGCACGCGAGGGAGAGGAAGAGGATCCCGCGCCCGTGCCGCAGCGCTGCGGCGGCGGCGCTCACTTCTTCTCGCTCTTCTCGGCTGCGGCCGTTGCAGTCACCGGCGTCCCATCGGGCAGCGCATAGGCGCCCTGCAAAATGACCTGCTCGTCGCCCTTGAGGCCGGAGATGATCTCCGCGAACTTCTCGTCCTCGTAGCCGACCTCGACCGCCTGGCGCCTGGCTTTCCCGGCGTCCACGACCTCGACCGCGCTGCCGTCCTGCCCGCGCACCAGCGCCTCGCGCGGGACCCGCAGGACATTGCTATGCACCCCGGCCTCGATGCGGGCGTGCGCGAAGGATCCGCCCTTCAGGCTGAAGTCGCGATTCTCGACGCGGATGCGCACCAGCGCCGTACCCGTCGCGGGGTCCACCACCGGTGCGACCGCGAGCACCTTGGCCAGGGTCACCACGCCCGGCAGTCCGTCGACGAGCAGGTTCGCGGATTGGCCCGGCTTCACCAGCGCAGCGATGCGCGGCGCGAGCGGCGCGCGCAGCTCCAGCCGCGAGGTATCGGCAATTTCGATAATCGGCTTTGCCGGATCGACCACCTCGCCCGCAGCGACGAAGACGTGCGCGACGACGCCCGCGAAGTTGACGCTGAGCTCGCTGCGGCTGAGCTGATTGCGCGCGATGGATACGGCCGCCTGCGTCGTCCGCACCGCCGCCACCGCGGAGGCATCCCCAAGCTTCGCGTCGTCCACTTCCTGGCCCGCCGCGACGCCCGCCGAGAAGGCCTTCTGCGCGCGGTCGAGCTTGCCGCGCGCGTTGCTCTCCTGCGCGCGCGCCTGCGCCAGTTGAGCCTCGGCCTGCAGCAGCGCATCCCGCAGCGGGGTGGGGTCGAGCCGCGCCAGGGTCTGCCCCGCGCGCACGCGATCGCCTTCGCCGACCAGCACCTGCGCGAGCCGCCCCGCCACCAGCGGCGAGACCTTCACGTCGAGTCCGGGCAAAGGCTCGAGCGGTCCCGCCGCGTCGACGATGCGCGGCACGTCGCCGCGCTCGACCGGCGCCGCGCGCACCGCAACCGGCTCGGGCTTCTCTGTCTCTTCGGGCTTCTTGCAGCCGAAGAGGCCCACGAGTCCCGCGAGCAGCGCCACTCTAGAAAGTCTCACCGGCCGCCTCCTCCAGATCCGCGAACGCCTTCTGCGCTTCGTTCGCTGCGTCCACTCCTTTGATTCGCGCCGCGCTGACCTCGCCCTGCGCTTGCAGCACGCTGTACAGCGGCGCGCGACCGAGCTGGTACCCCGTGCGGGCCATCTCCAGGAGCCGCAACGCCGCCGGCACCAGCTCTTCCGCATAGGCGCGCGCGCGCTTCGAGGCCGCCTCCAGGCGCGCCCGCGCAGCGCGGATCTCATTGCGCAACCGTTGCTCTGCCGCCGTCGCCTGGGTGGACGCGACGGTAGCCTGCGCTTCCTCCGCGCTGATGCGCCCGCGGTTCCAGCTGAGGATCGGCAGCTCGAACGCGAGCGTGTAGCGGAGACCGATGGTGGGCTGCGTCGGATCGTGGATCACGCCCGCTGGCTCCCCGCCCTGGAATGCAACGCCGACGTCCGGCAGCGGGCGGAGAGCGGCGCGCTCCCGCTGGGCCCGGGCCAGCGCCGCGTCCTGCTGGCGGCGGAAGGTCTGCACCTCCGGATGTTGCGCGGCGCGATCGAGCAGTTGCACAAGCGGCGGCGCCTGCGGGACAGGCAGGAGCGGGTCCTGCGCAAAGAGCTCGCTCTCGGTGCCCAGCAGCTTCGCCAACTCGACCTGCGCCGTGCTGGCCGCGGCTTCCCTGTCGATCTGGTCTTGCTCCGCTTGCCGCCGCGTGACCGCGGCCTGCTCCACCTCCAGCCGCGGGGCGGTGCCCGTCTCGAACTTTTTGCTGCTCATCTGTTCCAACTCTTTCGACCGCGCCGTCGCCTCGGCCGCGAATTGCGCCTGCACCTGCGCAGCGGCCAGCGCGAAATAAGCGCGCCGCACCGCCGCCTGCACCGTGAGTTCCCTGGTTGCGACTTCGGCGCGTGCCGTGTCGCGCTCGCGCTCGGCGGCTGCCACGGCCGTCCCGCGCTGCCCCAGCACCGGCAGCTTGACGTCGACGGTGCCGATCCACGTCGGCGCGTCGGGACCATAGCTTCCCGAGACGATTGGATTGGCGAGTTGTCCCGCGCTCTCGATGCCCGCCTCCGCGACGTGCACGGTGAGCCGCGCCGCTGCTACATCCGGGTTGGCTTGCGAGGCGCGCGCGAAAGCATCGGCCAGCGAGATGGGCTGTGGCGAACACAGAAGAAGGGCCAGCAGGAGCATGCAGGATGCCCCAAATACCAGCGGCTCGCCGCGCGAACAAGGGCTCCCTCTGTTCCTGGTCAATCAAGTCATTGATGGCCGTCCAGACTCCACGCGGTTCAGGGCCCGCCCGGAAGAGTGAGCTGCATCCGGGTAGGGTCGAGGTCGCCCAGCACCGCGGCGCCGTGGTGGCCCGCGCGTTCGCAGGCGTGGCGGAAGGCGAGTCCTTTGGCGAGGTAATAGACCAGTGCGCCTGCGAAGCTGTCGCCCGCGCCATAGGCCCCACCATTGGAACTCGATACCACCGGGGCAATGAAGCGCTCGATACCGGCCGCCGTTGTGATGGATCCGCCCGCCGCGCCCTCGGTCAAGATCAATGCATCTGGATGCAGCGTATAGGCAGCCAGCGGCCAGGCCTCGCGCGGGTCGAGCGCGCTGCCGACGACGATGTCTGGTCGCACGCCCGATTGGTCAATCGCCTGTTTGCGCCGTGCGGTCGCAATCAAAAGGCGCGCCGCGCGCGCGAGCCGCAGCACTGCCGGATCCTGAGCGGTGTAGTAGACCGCGTCGCAAGTCGCCAATAGATCCCAGGGCAGCGGGTCGGTCGCCAGAGGGTGCAGCGGATCGCCCAGGACGATGATGGCGCGGTCGCCGCCGGGCGGAATCATCACCACATCGCGCGTCTGCGGAGCAGTCCTGCGCGCGGCGTGAATGAAAGCGCCGGGCCGCCGGGCCAGCCGCGCGGCCACGAAGGCGGCCGCCTCGTCGTCGCCGAGCGCGGTGAAGAGGTGGACCTCGGCGTCACTGCGCACGAGCTGCGAAAATGCGAGCCCGCCGCCTCCTCCGGGAAAGAGGTGCAGATGGGACAGGTGCGCAATTTCCCCCGGCCCAGGTACCGCCGCGACCCGGCCCAGCGTGATGTGCTCGACGTGACCAATCACCGCGATGCGCATCAGGTCATGCTAGCTTCCGCGCGGGAGTACTCCAATGAAAGTCATTCTACTCTTCCGCTTCCTTGCGCCATGAGCCAGTTTCACTACTCCTTCCATACGCGCGACCTGGATGAGGCGCGCCGCTTCTATGGCGTGCTGCTGAGGTGCCCCGAAGGCCGCAGCACCGGGTCCTGGGTCGATTTCGATTTCTTCGGCAGTCAAATCTCCATTCACGTAGGTACGCCCGCCATGACCAGCGATACCGGACGCGTCGATGGAATCGCGGTGCCGATGCCGCACTTCGGCGCCATTCTTTCCTGGGACGAATTCGCCGCCGTGGAGGGCCGCCTGCGCAAGGCCGGTATCGCGTTCATCGTCGAACCCACCATCCGATATCCGGGCGCGTCCGGCGAACAGGCGACGATGTTCCTGCGCGACTTCGGCGGCAACGCGCTCGAGTTCAAGGCGTTCCGTCACCCGGAGCACGTCTTCACCGCATGAGCGCGGACGTCGTCGTCATTGGCGCCGGGGTGATCGGCGCGAGCGTTGCGTGGCATCTAGTCAAACGTGGCGCGCGGGTGACCGTGATCGATCGCGCGCCCGCGGCCGGTCAGGGCAGCACCTCCCGCGCCACCGGCGGGTTTCGCGCACAGTATGGCAGCGCTATCCAGGTGAAGCTCTCGCTGCTCTCGCGTGAGAAGCTGCGGCGCTTCGCGGACGAAGTCGGCGGCGATTGCGGCTATCGTCCCTGCGGATATCTCTGGTTGGCGGAGACCGCCGCGGAGTTGCAAGCGCTCGGCGAGGCACAGCGCGTACAGCACGCGGCCGGGCTTGCCGAAGCGCGTATGATCGCGCCCGCGGAGATCGCGCAGCTCAATCCATACATTCGTTCTGATTCAATCGGGGCTGCCTTCTGTCCGACCGATGGTTTCATCCGGCCGCTCGGTATCCTCAATGGATATCTCGAAGGCGCGCGGCAGCTGGGCGCGACCCTTCACTATGACGCGCGGGTGATTGCCTTCAGCAATGGCGCGGTGGTGACGACCGCGGGCACCTTCGCGGCGGGCGCGGTGGTCAATGCCGCGGGCGCGTGGGCTGCCGAAATCGCCAGGCTTGCCAGCGTCGAATTGCCGGTCACGCCGCTCCGCCGGCAAGTGGCCGCGACCGTCCCCTGCGCGCTCTTGCCCGACGACCTGCCGATGACGCTCTGGGCGGGCGATGGCTTTCACTTGCGCGTGCGAGACGGCCGCGTGCTGCTGCTGCAGCCGGTGGACGAACCTTCGGGCTTTGCAACCAGCCTTGATGAATCGTGGCTCGCTCGCATCGATGCTTTGAAGCGCGAGCGCATCCCCGCGCTGGCCGCGGTCGCACTCGATCGCGCCGCCTCCTGGGCGGGCCTCTACGAGATGTCTCCGGACAAGCACCCCATTGTCGGAGAAGCGCGGCCCGGCTTCTTTCTCGCAAATGGATCCTCGGGCCACGGCGTCATGCACGCCCCGGCCCTCGGGCAGATCGTCAGCGAGCTTGTTCTCGACGGCCGCGCCACCTGCCTGGACGCGGCTCCTCTGCGTCTCTCGCGCTTTTCAGAAGGGGACTCCCACCCCGCGCTGGCCCTGCTGTAGCTGATGCAAAGCGTCCGTGCCTACGCGCGGCCCTCGCTCGGCCGTGGCCGCCGGGTGTCACGGCCGCTCCATGGACATGCTTCCTAGATACGGAACGCGCTTGTGTCTGGTCTCGGCATCTCTGTGGACGGGCTGCGCCGGCGTGCAGCCCGTCGGTCGGCCGGCGAGTCAAGAGGAGTTGCGCGCGATCGAGCGCGAAGCCGATGGACGGACAGTCGCGCTGAAGCTCGCGCCCGACCGCGCCCTGGAAGTGAAGGGCTTTCACGCTGGCGGGGAAACGTTGAGTTGGACAGGGCCACCAGCAGGAGCGGCGCCGGTAACCGACCTGCGCGAGGCAACCGTCGTTCGCCGCGGGACCGGCTTGCTGCAGGGGGCGGGAATCGGCGCTCTGGCCGGTTTCGCGACGGGAATGGTCCTGGGCATCATCTCCAACACCTTCTGCAGCACCGGGAGACAAGATGGGTTCAGCGGTGGGCAGCCCTACTATCCGAACAACTCCTGCAGCTATACGACCGGTCCCAGCTTTGCGGGCGGCGCCGTCATCGGCGCGATCTTCGGCGGCCTGCTGGTCTTGCCCTCCGCGATCATCGGGGGAGGCGTGGGCGCTTTCATCGGAAGCCCCCTGACGTTCACCAGCGCGCCGCGCCCCGCGCTGTCCTCGCCGCCCGAAGCTACCCCTTCCGGCCCCAGGTCCTGCCATCTCGATAGCGATTGCGACCGCGGCCTATGCATCGAGACCCTCTGCCGCGGTTATTAACAATGACGAAGCGATTCGCCAAGAGTCGACGGCGCGACTGAATCAGCGACGAGAAGCCGCCGGGTTGCGCTCCACTTCAGAGGACGATCAGGTTGACGCGCGAACGACGCAACTGCTGGAGTCGATGAGTAAGGCAGAAGCCGATCTCGAAAACCTGACGGCTCGGGTGATTCCCCTCCGCGGGCCGCTGAAGCGTGACGAGGAGGCGAACTCCTATTACCAACTATTACCAACTATTACCAACTATTACCTTGACAGGTATTCAGGCTCGCTCCGATGGAAGCCGTCAAGTATTGCCGCGAGGGCCAATCATTGACCCGAGCATACGCTGCGCGGCATACCAGCACTCGATAAGCCCGAATCTTCCTCCGACACCATTGCCGCCCTCTGCGGGTGACTGTGGGCGTATGAATTGGCAATGATAGAACTGCTTCATGATCGAGACTATGAGCAACGACAACCTTCTTGCTTCCCTTCGCGCGCTGGTCCGGGAGTCTGGTTGCATCGAAGCAGACTTGCTCGTTCACCTTGGAGAGGTCGACGAGCGAAAGCTGTTTCTGGCCCGGACCTTCTCTTCGATGTTCGCGTATTGCGTCGATGAACTCGGGTTCTCCGAAGACGCTGCGTATAACCGCCTCTTCGTGGCTCGCGCGGGGCGTCGCCTGCCTGCGCTGATCGAGGCGGTACGCGCGGGTCATTTGCACCTCGCGGGTGCGCGCCTGCTGGTTCCGCACCTCACCCCGGAGAATCATCTAGACCTGCTCGCCGAGGCAGCCTGCAAATCCAAGAGGCAGATCGAAGGATTGATTGCGAGGCTTTTCCCCAAGCCTCCAGTTCCTGCGTCGATCCGCAAACTACCGGAGCGCTCTGTCTTCCCGCTTTCAATCCCCTCTATACCTACGTTGCCTGCGATCGCTGTTGTGATGCAGGCTGCGCCCACTGCGGCGCAACGCATTCAAAGGCTGCCGACCATTCAGCCGCTCGCGGAAGACGCGTACAAGATTCAATTCACCGCCAGCCGAACCTTGCGCGAAAAGGTTCGGCAGGCACAGGAACTGCTTCGGCACCGCC
>JANYKT010000152.1 GCA_025358085.1 Deltaproteobacteria bacterium
CCTTGTTCCGCTCGGGCGTCTCGGGCGGAATGTAATTGAGATCGGCGAAATCGTTTCTATCGATGATGGCGCTGGCCCCCAGCGACTTCACCAGGTCTACCTTGGCCTTGCCGCCCACCACGGCGATGGGATTGGCGCCCAACAGCTTGCAGATCTGCACCGCGAAGACGCCCAGTCCGCCCGCCGCGCCCCAGACCAGGACATTGTCGCCGGCGGTGACCTCGGCCTGGTGCACCAGCATTCGATAGGCAGTGAAGTAGGTCAGTCCATAAGAGGCCGCCTGCATCCAGTCGAGTTGCTTCGGCTTTTTCAATAGCTGCTGCGCCTGCACCTTGGTGAATTGCGCGAAGCTCCCCCAGCTGGTTTCGTACCCCCAGATCTTCTGCTCGCTGCACGCCATCGGGTCATAGCCGTTGCATTCCGGGCATTGCCCGCAGCTCTGGTTGCAATGGACCACCACCTCGTCGCCGACCTTCCAGCGCTTGACCTGCGAGCCGACCTTCCAGACGATCCCGCTCGCGTCGGAGCCGGCGATATGAAACTTCTCATTGTGCATCTTGAAGACGCTGACGGGCTTGCCCCGCGCGGCCCAGACGCCATTGAAGTTCACTCCGGCGGCCATCACCAGGATTAGCGCCTCATTGGCACCGATCTCAGGAAGATCCACCTCTTCAATCTGCATCGCGGTGCCGGGGTCCCCCTCGCGGCCGGGACGGATGGTGCAGGCCAGCATCTTCTTCGGGAGCATTCCCAGCTCGGCCGGGACTTCGCCCAATGGGATCAGATCTGAAGAACTCATTCAAGCCTCGTGCGCTTCGACCAGCTCTAACAGCGTGCCGCCGAAGGCCTTGGGGTGGAGAAATGCGACCTTGTGTCCGCGCGCGCCCGGGCGCGAGACCTTGTCAATCAATGGAACGCCGCGGGCGTCCAGCCGTTTCAACAGTTCATCCAGATCATTGACCCGCAGCGCGAGGTGATGGAGCGATTCACCGCGCTTCTCGAGAAACTTGTCGAGTCCGGCGTTTCCGCGGGGCGCTATCAGCTCGAGCGAGGCGCCGTTGGGGAAATCAAAGAACGCAGCATCGACCTTTTGCGCCGGCACGAACTCGCGGTGTGCGACGGGCTGGCCGAGCAGCTCTGCAATCAAGGCGACAGCAGCGTCCAGGTCCTTGACGCAGATGGCGGTGTGGTCGAGACGGGTCGCCGCAATGCCTACAGGCACGGGCTTCGCAGCGTCGCTGAGCGGGAGCGGCTTTCCTTCGGCGAGCGCGCGCACCGCCTCGACCACGGCCGACAGCGCGGACTCCGGTCCAAACACCGCAGCGACCCCCAGCGCCTTGAGCTTCAATGCATCGTGCTGCGGAATGATCCCGCCGACGATGACCGGGATCGCAACGCCGCGCGCCTTGAGCTCCTCGTGCAAACGCCGGCAGATGCTCTCGTGCGCGCCCGAAAGAATGGAAAGCCCGATGACATCGACGTCTTCCTGCACCGCCGCCGCGGCGATGGCCGGGACGCTGGCGCGCAAACCGGTATAGACGACCTCCATGCCAGCATCGCGGAGCGCGGCGGCAATCACGCGGGCGCCGCGATCGTGGCCGTCGAGGCCCGGCTTGCCGACCAATACGCGGATATGTCCCATCGCTAAAACCTCGTCGGCGGTTGATAGGCGCCGAATTTTTCTTTCAGGAGCCCGGCGATCTCGCCGACGGTGGCATAGGCCAATACCGCCGCGCGGATATACGGCTGCAGGTTGTCGCTGCCGTCGGCCGCGGAACGCAGCGCCGCCAACGCCTTGTTCGTTGCACCGCCGTCCCGACCGCTGCGTACGCGAGCAATGCGCTGGTGCGCGTCGCTGGCCGCCCGCGGCGAAGCGGAAGTGATCTCCATCTCGGGCTCCGCGTGGGCTTCTCCCACGGTGGCGAATTTGTTTACGCCGACCACGGTTGTCTCGCCCTTCTCGACGCTGCGCTGGTGTTCGTAGGCGCGGGTGGCGATGCGCTGCTGGATATATCCCTGGCGCAGGCATTCGACCATGCCGCCGCGATCGTCGATCTCCTTCATGACGCCGCCAATCGACTCCTCCATCTGGTCCGTCAGCGCCTCGACGAAATAGGAGCCGCCCAGCGGATCGACCGTCTGCGCCACTTCCGTTTCGTAGGCCACCACCTGCTGCACCCGCAGCGCGGTGCGGGCCGACAGCTCGGTGGGGATGGCGAACGCTTCGTCATAAGCCGCGGTAAAGACCGATTGCACCCCGGAGCAGGCAACCGCGAAGGTCTCCAGGGTCGTCCGGGCGATGTTGTTCAATGGCTCCGCGCGGGTCAATGAATGTCCTCCACAGACGCAGGCCGCACGCATCCGCCAGCTCTCGGGCTCCTTCGCGCCATACTTCTCGCGCAGCAGCTTCGCCCAGATGCGGCGCGAGGCGCGGTACTTCGCGACCTCTTCGAAGAAGTTCGTATAGGTATAAAAGAAGAAGCTCAGCCGCGGCGCGAAGGAATCGGGCGACAAGCCGCGCCCGAGCAGATTCTCGACATAGGCCTTGCCGGCGGACAGCGTATAAGCAGCCTCTTCGGCCGGATTGGCGCCGGCGTCTCGATAGTGCGAGGCAATTGAAATCGGATTGAAGCGCGGCAGCCGCTTGACGGTGTCTTCAATGAGATCGCAGGCGAGCCGCATCGACGGCTCGATGGGATAAAGCCACGCCCCGCGCGCGCCAAACTCCTTGAGGAGATCATTCTGCACCGTGCCGCTGATGCGCTCGGCAGGCACGCCTTGCTTCAGCGCCGCGGCCTCGTAGAAGGCAAGCAGGATAGGCGCGGTGGCATTGATGGTCATGGAGCAGGAGACCTTGCCAAGCGGGATCTCCCGGAACAGTTCTTCCATATCGGCGAGCGAGCCGATTGAAACTCCCACCTTGCCGACTTCGCCTTCGGCCTCGGGATCGTCGGCGTCGAGGCCCAGCTGCGTGGGCAGATCGAGCGCCAGGGAAAGTCCCGTCTGGCCCTGCTGCAGCAGATAGCGGAAGCGCTCGTTGGTCTCGGCGGGCGTACCAAAGCCCGCATACTGCCGCATGGTCCACAGCTTGCCGAGATACATGTTGCGGTGGATACCGCGCGTGAAGGGATATTCGCCCGGTGGCGGAGGAACGGTTTTGACGTCATCGGGCCCGTACAGGGGCTGTATCTCGATGCCGCTGCGGGTCTTCATGGGCGGAATGCCTTTTTGAGAATCACCAGCTCGCGCGTGATCTCCAGCACGACTTCCCCGCGCTGGTTCTTTCCGCGCAGCAGGAACTTGACGATTCCCGACTGCCCCGGCTGCAGCCCTGGCGCGCCGCAGGTCGCGATGCGCGGGTCGTCCTCGGTCTTGGAGACAACCGTGCTCTCGGCAAAGAGGGTATCGCCGGCAAAGACCGGCGTCAGGTGCCGGCCCTCGTCGTAGCTCAAGTGGGCCGCCGCGTTCTCGTCGGTCTCTTCCGAGGCGAGCCCGCAGACGAAGGCAAAGACGATTCCGCCATAGACCACGCGGCGGCCATTGAAAGTGGTCGCCGGCGAGTCGTCGCAAAGCTTTTGATTGAAGTGGAGCTGGGCCGTATTCAAGACGACGTTCGTCCACATCATGTGCTCGTCGGAGACCGTGCGGCCGCGCGGGTGCCGGATGGTCTCTCCGACGGTGAAGTCCTCGAACAGGTTGTCGTCACGGGTGAAGTGATGGCGTTCGGTGATCATCTCATCCCTCCAGCAATCGCTTGGCGATCACTTCATATTGGATCTCCGAGGTGCCCTCGAAGATGCGGAACACCCGCGCATCGCGCCAGAACCGCTGCGCGGGGAACTCGCGCGAATAGCCATAGCCGCCGAAGACCTGCATTGCTTCAGAGGTCACATGCTCGGCCATTTCGGCGCAGAATGCCTTGGCCATTCCGGCCTCGAGATCGGCGCGCCGGCCCGTGTCCTTCATCCGGGCCGCGTGGTAGGTCAATTGACGCCCCGCCTCGATTTGAGTGGCCATATGAGCAAGCTTGTGGCCGATGACCTGGAACTCGCTGATGGGCTTGCCAAACTGCGTGCGCTCCTTCGAATACCGCAGCGCCGCCTCGAAAGCCGCCTGGGCCACGCCCACCGCGCGCGCCGCGGTCTGGATGCGCGCGACTTCGTAGGTAGTCATCAATTGATAGAAGCCCTTGCCCTCGACTCCGCCGAGCAGGTTTTCGGCCGGGGCCTCATAGCCGTCGAATTGCAGAGCATATGAGTTCATTCCCTTATAGCCGATGGTGGGAATGGCGCTGCCCGCGAGCTGCGGCGGGTGGAAGCCATCCCCCGGTTCCTTCGGGATGAGGAGGATGCTGAGCCGGTTGTGCTTCTTGGCCGCTTCCGGATTGGTCACCACGGTCGTGCAAAGCAGATGCGCCTTGTTGGCCCAGGTGCACCAGGTCTTCTCACCCGAGACGACGTACTTGCCATCCTTCTTGACAGCGCGGCACTTGATTCCGGCTGAATCGCTGCCTGCATCCGGCTCGGTGAAGGCTGCCGCGGCCAGGATCTCGCCGGTGCAGAGACCGGGCAGAAATTTCTTCTTCTGCTCCTCGGTGCCATTGGCCTGCACCAGCGAGGCGGTGATGATCATGCGCGTCATCACGCTGCCCACGGAGAGCCAGGCTTTGGACAGCTCCTCGGCGACGATGGCCATCGAAAGGTTATCGAGCCCGCTGCCGCCATAGTCGGGCGAGAAGATGAGGCCGAAATATCCCAGCTCGGCCATTTTGCGGATGATCGCGTCCGGTATCTCCGCATTCTTGTTGTCCAGCTCACCGGCGATGGGAACGATTTCGTTGTTGGCGAAGTCACGCACGCTCTCGCGGATCTGGATGTGCTCCTCAGTCAGCGCGCCGCCGGACGGGTTGGGAATCGGCATATCAACTCTCTCCTTGTCGGATTACTTGACCCTTCGCGCTCCGCCCGTCGCCGGCTCCATACGAGGCGCGCTTTTTAACGAGGATCTTGCGCTCATAGAGGCAGACTTCCTCGCCGCGCTGGTTCACACCGGTGGTGCGGACGTGGACGATGCCGCGGTCGGGCTTGGAGCCGCTCTCGCGCTTGTCGAGCACTTCGCTGGAGCAGATCAGCGTATCGCCCGGATAGCAGAAGCGCGGGAATCGCATGTTCCAGTAGCCGAGATGCGCGATGGCCTGCTCGGAGAGGTCCTCCACAGTCATGCCGAAGATTACGTTCATTACGAAGAGCGGGTGCGCCGGAGGGCGGGCGTGCCCCATGGCCGCGGCGTGGAGCTGGTTGAAGTAGAGCGGCACGGCATTCATGGTGGCGGTGGCGAAAAGCTGACACTCGCCGTCGGTCAAGGTGCGGCCCCAGTGGTGGCGGTAGAGATCGCCGACAGTGAAATCCTCGTAGTAGCGGCCCCGTTCGATGGTTCTGATCGAATCGCCCATGCCTGCATCGGTAGGTCGGGCGTGCCCATTCGTCAAGGTGCGTCATCCTGGTGTGGCAGAATCGCAGCTCGAGGCCGCTCAAGCTGGCAAATAGTGAACGGTCATGCAGAATCAAGTATAAACGTATCATTCGTGGCCAGATCGGACGGGAAGGCACAACGGCAGTTCGCACGCAGGAGCGTCAACCTGCCTGCAAGCGTGCGCGTGCGAGTGCACGGAGGCGAGCTGCGGGCCGTGGCCGAGAACATCTCACCGGGCGGCGCCTTCTTGCGAATGGAGCTCCCCGAAACGATCGAAGTTCTTGAAGCGGCCATCGTCCTGCCGCACGGCAAGGAGCTGCACATCCGCGCCACGGTGCGGTGGCGCTGCGACGAGCCGCGCGGCGTCGGTATCCAATTCGAGCGCTTCCTCGAAACGGCGCAGCTCAGGCGCTAGGCATCACCGAGCGCGAGAACGCCCGAGAAGAGGTGCAGGCCTGTGCCTGGGCCGGAGGGGCCCAGTTCAAAGCTGGTCCGCAGCGATAGCAGGGGGAAGGCGCCAAGCGACTTTTCAATCAAGCGCAAATCGAGACCGTCGACGCCGTATAGATTCGTTCCGCGGCTGGCGCAGTCGAAGTAAACGCCCCACGAAGGTGTTGCGGTCGCTCGCGAGGACTGGAGCCGCTGCTCGAGAATCCGCCTCGCGCCCATGCCGTCGCGCAGGGTGAAACAGACGCTGTGGCCCTCGGTCACCGGTGAACCCGTCTCGATGGCGCCGGTACTGTCGTCAATGCCAGCGAGAGGAACCGACAGGAAGTCATCCTCATTGAATGCCTCGCCGGGCATGGGCGATACGCCGAGCGCGACGAATGCGAGCGCACCTTCGGAGATACCGGGAAGCTTGGCAAGCTTCGAAAGCGCCTCGACTGCGGGCTTGCCGTCGAACTCCAGCAGCGAGCGTCCTTCGGAACGCGTGACCAGCAGCGGCGCGCCGATGGACTTCTGCGACTGGGCGACCACGACCCGGCCAGGAGCAGGGAAGATCATCCCGACGGCGCCCGCGTCGATCACGTCGTCCTCGAGAAGGAGCCCGCCCTCGGCAGCAACGCCGCCTCCCGCGAAGCGGACGCGTGGCGCTTCGCGCGACAACGCTGCCAGCAAGCGCTGCATTGGTACCGATGGATCGGCGAAGACCACGCCCACCGAGCCCGGACCCGCCAATTGCGCGGCCGCACGCAGCTCTTCCGGGTGGTCGGGGCGCCAGGAGAAGACATAGCCCGCCCGCTCGAGTGCGAGCACGCCCAGCGCCGGGCCGTCCTCGATATCGGCGTCACCCGGCACCAGCACACTCGAGGTCGCACCGCCAATGATGTGCACTGCGTCGCCGGCAACTGCGCGCAGGCCGGCGCAGAGTTCGATGGCTTCGTCGAGTTGGTCAATGGTGCCGGCGACGATGAGCGCGCCTGCGCGAGTGAGGCCAGCCTGCGCCATCGCCCGCACCGCAGCCGACCGCGCCGCGCCCTCCACCGTCTCGTCGCGACTCACGGCAGCGCCAGCTCTCATTCTCCGAGCATAGCGGCGCGATGACGGGAGCGCTCGACGCGATGAAGTCAGGCGGCCGCTTGGGCTTGCAGCGCGGGCTGTGCCGAAGACAGCTCCGAGACGCGGCCTTCGGCGAGTTGTTTCGGGGAGGGCGTCCGCACGTCCCAGACCAGACCGACTGCCTGCATGGCACGGATGAGGTAATAGCTGACGTCGATCTCCCACCAGAAGAAGCCTTGATTCGCCGAGGCCATGAAGTGATGGTGGTTGTTGTGCCAGCCCTCGCCGCAGGTCAGTAGCGCGAGCAAGGCATTGTTACGACTCATATCGTCGGTCGCATATCGGCGCGTGCCCCAGACGTGATTCAGCGAATTGACCAGGAAGGTGCCGTGCCAGAGCAGCACCGTCGAGACGAAGAAGCCCCAGGTCATCGCCGGCAGCCCGCCGACGAAGTAGCAGGTGAGCGCGAGCGCGACTGGGGGGAGCAGGTGATATTGATTCAACCAGCGCAGTTCAGGATACTTGGCAAAGTCCTTGATCTCTCCGGTTTCAGCATGCTTCATCGAGAGAATCCAGCCGACGTGGCTCCAGAAAAAACCGTCCTTGGGCGAGTGGATATCGCCCTCCTTGTCTGAGTAGCGGTGATGGTCGCGGTGATTGGCTGCCCACCAGAGCACCCCCTTCTGCGCTGACGTTTCCGACAAGAGCGCGAGCATGAATTGCATCGGCCGGCTGGTCTTGAAGCTGCGGTGCGCGAAGTATCTGTGGAAGCCGATGGTGATCGCCGCCATCCGGGTGAAGTAGAGCGCGGCGCAGAGACCCACAAGCTTCCAGGTCACACCGACATAGAGAGCGAACAATAGCGCCGCCAGATGGACCATGAAGAAGGGGATCGCGTCGACCCAGTCAATCTGCTCGTGCCAGCGCAATTTCATGAGCTGACAGATAGGGATTGCCTGTCACCGCCGTGTCATTGAATGGTGACTGGCGAAAAGGCGGCTTGACGGCCGCCCCGTTTTTGTTGATCGCTTCACAGAGGAGATCATCCATGAGTCGCATTGCCATTGTCGCCCTGCTCGCCGCCAGCTGCACCGGTCCGTCCCCGTCGCAGAGGGCGGACCACAGCTCCGCGGGCAAACAGAGCGCCGCCACGCCGACCGCGCCTGCCCCGGGCCGGACGGGGCGCAAGCTCATCGTCATCGGAATCAATGACACGCACGGAGCGCTGCTGCCGGTGCCGCCGCCGAGGTACCTCGCGGGCGTCACCAAGTCGGACGTCAGCGGCGCCGACTGGTTCGCTGGCTATGTGAATGCCATCCGCGATGAGGCGAAGAAGGCGGGCGACGAAGTGATTATGCTGGACGCGGGGGACCAGTTTCAGGGGTCGCTCATCTCCAACCAGTTCCAGGGCCGGTCGGTGGTCGATGTCTACAACGCCATTGGAATGACCGCGGCGGCCATCGGCAATCATGAGTTCGATTTCGGCATCCCGGCGCTGAAGGAAAATATGAAGCGCGCGCACTACCCGATGCTGGCGGCGAATATTTTTCTGACCGGCACGCGCAACCGGCCCGACTGGGCGAAGCCCAGCGTGCTCGTCGATGTGGGCGGCATCCGGGTCGGCATCATCGGGCTCGCTACCGTCGAGACGCCACTGACGACCAATTCAATGAACATCGCCGACCTGGAGTTCGCCGACGGCGGGCCGATCGCCGCGCAAGAGGCCGACGCGCTGCACGCCAGGGGCGCCACGGTGGTGCTGGTGACGGCGCACGCCGGGCCCTTTCCGCCGGACAACGAGATCCAGAAGATTGCCGAGGCCTGCAAGGGCAAAGTGGACGGCATCGTCTCCGGGCACCACCACACCATTCTCAAGGTGCCTATCGTGGTGAACGACATCCCGATCGTGCAGTCGGGCCACAATCTCGCGGCCTTTTCCGTCATCGAACTCTCGCTTGATGCCGCCAACCGGACCAGGTCCTGGCTGGTGAACGCCGGCAACGTGCCCGACGCGGGCGCGCCGCAGGTTTTGCTGCACACTTATAATGGCGCCCCGGTCATCTACCGCGGCCACAAGATTGAGCCCGATCCGGCGGTGGCCGGGCTCATTCAATCTTACGACGTACAGGTCAAGAACCTTCGCGACTTGCAGATCGGCGAGACTACGGTGGAGCTGCGCAAGGGTGGCAAGGACGACTTGCTGTCCAACCTGGCCGCCGACGCGCTGCGCTCGGGCGCGGGCGGCGGGCTGAAGGCGAACTTTGCCTTCCAGAACTCCGGCGGTCTGCGCATCCCGGAGATTGCCGCGGGGCCCATCACCTTTGGCCAGATTTTTGATCTCTATCCCTTCGACAATCAACAGATTGTCGTCTCGCTGCCGGCGGAGCAGGTGCGCAATGCGCTCGAAGCGGTGCTGCATTTCGGCAAAGGTGCGCTGCGCGTGTCGGGCCTGCGCTACACCATTGATTGGCAAAAGTTCGCCACGCCCAAGGATCTGAAGGAGGCGCCGACGGGAGCCATCGTTACCTCCGTGATTGAAGAGGCCACTGGCAAGCAGCTCTGTGAAACTAAAGCGTGCACGCCGAAAGAGTGCCAGTGGACTTGCCTGCCGGGGACATACACCGTCTCGGTGACGGACTTCCTCGCCAATGGCGGCGATGGCCTGTCGATGCTGAAGGGAGCGCCGCGGCAGGTGGGCTCGGTCGAGACGCGCGACATCATCGTGGCCTTCGTCAAGGCGCACCGGCCGCTGACGCCGCAGTTGCTCGGGTCGGTGAGCGCGGGCGCGCAGCCGCGCATCGACCAGCACGGGCAGCCCAAGCGTCCGCAGGCGGAGTAGCGCTGCATGGATGTCCTGCGCGATCTGTGGGGACCGGGTCTCATCTTCCTGGTGATCTGCTTCTGGCTGCTGCGCAAGGTGCTGAGGGCCGCTCGCATCGAAAGCGAGCTCGAGGGGGAGCGGCTCTCCGGCTCGCTTGCCGACGAGCTGCAGCGCGGGCGCGACAATGCGCGCGCCTCGCAACGGCTCCAGCTGGTGGAGCCGCCTGACGGCGAGCTGCCCCGTTCCGCCCTGCCCGGCGCCGCGCCTCCGGGAGCTGCTTTGGCACTGAGCGCGCCGCCTCCCTGGCTCGCGCCGCCCGCGAGCCCTCCGCCGCTCCCGGCGGCGCTCGCTGGCGCGGACGCGGCGGCTGCGCTCACCGAGCATCTACCGCTGGTGGCCGCGCTGCTGGAAGAGCGCGAGACGGCGGTGCTGGCGCTCACGCCGCACGCGGTGCGCCGCCACATCGAAGTGCTCTGGGTGCGCTCCGCGTCGGGCCATGTCGCGTGGTGCGAACGGCGCCATCCCGCCCTGGCCGAAACCACGCGGGTGAGCGACGTGATTTGCGTGGCACGCATCGAGAACGGCAAAGTTCTCGAGCGCTGGAGCTTCGAGTAGCTTACCGCGTTGCCTCTTCCGCCTTCGCTGCCGCCGCGGTGGCCTCGAGCAGCGGTTCGGCGACCACCGGCCGTCCGGTTGCGTGCTGCATCCACAGGTCGGGTGTCTCGCGGCCGAAGCGTGTGACCCGCTCGAACTCGTCGCCGAAGCGCGCCGGGTCGGCGTTGAACTTCTCCTCCAGCTGGAACGCGATCAGGTGTCCAATCGGATAGCGATAGAGATACAGGAATGAATTGATCATATGCGAATAGATGGCCAGCTGCGGGCTGCCCGGCGCGCCCAGCACCGGCGCATAGTACTTGTCCCAATAGCCGCGTGCGATCGAGAGGACCGCCTCGCGCAACTGGACTGGAGTCGCATCCGGGTGCGCATACATCCATTCCCAGGTATCGATATCGACCAAGCCCACCCCGGCAATCTCCCAGGTCTCCCAGAAATCATTCAGGGTCTTCAGACGCAGCGCACGCGCGTCCGGACGCGGCATTCCCAATAACTCGAGATTGCGATTCTGGAAGGTGAAGGCCAGCGCCTCACTGAAAGCAGTTCCAGGCACGCCCTGCAGCAGCGTATCGTCCACTTCGTAAAGCGAGAAGACCTGCTCGACGTTGTGCCCCATCTCGTGCACCGCGATGTTGTATCCCTTGTAATCCATTCCATCGGGATTGATGCGCGTGCGCAGGTGGGGCGAATCGCCGGGGCCCCAGCCCGGGATCATCTCGCTGCGCCGGGCGGCTTCCATTGCGTGCCCCGAGCCGCGCGCCGGATCGACCACGATATGCTCGTCGAGGAAGCGCGCTTTCTCGCTCGAGAAGCTTAAAGCCCGCAGCAAGCGCGGGATATCCTTCTGGTAAGCTTCCGCGCTGGGATAGCGGGCGCGGGTCTTGCGCGACAGCTCCTCTTCGGGCTGCTGCGTGCGCGACTCGAGGAACCCGTTGTACCAGACGTCGTGCGGCTCGAGCGGGCGGCCCAGACGCTTCTGCACCAGGGCGCCCACGCGCGGCGCCAGCGGGCTGGCGAGGACCTGCGTCAGCAGCGCCCGGACCCGCGCCTTCGGAAGTTCGTCATCGAAGTTGAAGTGCCGCGCGATCTCCGTCGGTGCAAAGGGCGAGTCCGCGTCGGCCTTCCGCGCCGCCTGGAAGTCGGCTAGCAGCTGCGCATAGCGCGCGTCCGGCTCGCGCTCCGCCGAGACTACGGCCTCCACGGGCCGCTTGCCCTGCGCCTTCATCTGCGCCAGTTCCACTTCGGCGTCGGGGCTGCGAGCGACGGTGTTCGAGACGGGGTCCCAGTCCACGCGCGGGTCGTCGATCACCCCGCGCGGAATGGTCTGGGTGACGATCCGCTCCATCGCCGCGCGGATCAGCCGCTGCCTGCGCAGGCCCAGCGCGCGATCCTTGTCCGCGTAGTCCGCCTTGATTTCGTCGCGCAGGTTCCAGTGCGTGAGCAGTCGCACTCCCTTGGGAAAGATGCGCTCGCCCTTGTCGAGCAGGTGGTGCATCCAGAGGTTGTAGCCGGCGATATACGCCTCGGAGTCCGCACTCGCCTTGGCCACCGCCTGCAGCGCAGCGCCGCTGGGCCGATGGGCGAACCGCCGTGTCAGCCGCGCCTCGGCCCATTGCTTGCGGGTCCACGCGGGACCTTCAGCCGCCATCTCGTCCAGTTCAGACAGCGGGAAATTCAGCAGCGCGACAAAGGCGAGCTTGCTGTCGAACAGATCGTCGGAGAGGTGCGCGCCCACGTCCACCGAAGCGAACAGCTGGTCCACCGGCAGCTGCGGACCCAACTCCAACTCGTTCCAGCTGCGCAGGGCGCGGCCTATCTCCAGCAGGTGCCCGTCGATCTGCTCGAAAGCCTTGGAGAATCGCTGCAGCAAGAGCGCGGGGTCGGCAATGAAGGAACTCTCGATGAAGGCGCGGAGGTCGCCGTCCTGCGGGCGCCAGAGCGCGAGCACCTGCTTGACTCCGCGCTCGGCCCGGGCGCGCGAGGCCTCGCCGTGTTTCTGCACCAGCGCCGCCACCAACTCGCTTGCGGGGGCGGTCTTCGCTGGAGGCGGCGCGCTGCGCGTCGCGGATGACGGGGCGGCCGCTGTGTTGTTGGCGACGGGGAGCGCCGCTGCACAAGCACAGAGCGCGAGGACGACGACGAAGCGTGCCTTCATCGGCCGCTTCTAGCACGCGCTACGAATTCCCGGCGCGCCACCAGCCTCTATCGAAAGCCGGGCACATTGCTCAAGTTGTTGAGACCCTGGGTGCCGCCCGTCGCCTGGGTACCGTATTGAGCGGGATTGAAGACCAGGGGCGCGACCAATTCGGCGACGAGCGGATTGGCTTGCGTATTGCCCCCCTGACTCTGCTGTACGCAGATGGCGCCCACGTAGATCAACAGATCGTTATCTTTTCGCGCGTTATTCATTTGGGGAGGGAGTTCGTCCACGTTGTCGTGGCAATAGATGAAGCAGCTGGTGCCAATGGGTACGTTCGGATTGATGAGAATCGCGCCTTTGGTGCCATCCGCAAACGTGTCCGTCTTGAGTTTTGCAAGGGAGATGGCCACCTGCGAGGCGGGCGTGAGGACGACAGGATTGTCGACGAAGTAGTTAAGGTACATGTTCCATTTGTCGCCGTTGAAACCATAGTTGCTGGCGAAGAAATTGCGGCCAAATTGCAGCGTGGCTTCCGTCTGCTCTTGAAGGGTCATGTTGTGCACGAGCCGCCCCGTATTGCGCGCTTCCTGGCCCGAGACGATAATGGCGAATGCAACGATTCCGCCCAGCACTACGACCATCGACAACACCACGACCATAGCCATTCCGCGCTGGCGATGCGGACTCTTCATAAACGGACTCCCTGCAGGTTGCGCGGCACCACAGTGATGCTGAAGGTGCGGCGCGGATAAGGATCGACATATGCAGGATTGGTGGGGACCGCGCCCGGATACAAAGACGTTTCGAAGGCCGGCGTCGAATATTGCATCCGGAGGGTACCGTCGGTTGTCTTGTCGGGGCTCAGGCTGCGTGCAACGACCTGCACGCGAATCTCGCGGAGGGTCGGCATCGCGGCTCCATCGCAGGGGCCGACCGGGATGATGGAAAACTTGTTGGCGGTCTGGGCCGCGCCGGGGTCAGCCACATAGCGAATTTGCAGGCTCGAGATGGGGCCACTGCCGATGGGCACCCCTGCCGGCCCGGCGGCATTGGTTTCATCGAGGAACGGAGCGTCGGTATTCCGACAAGGAAGAGTTCCCCCAACGTCAGCAAGGATCGGTTGGCTGCGGCGGAGCTCGTAGTACGTGCCGTCGGAAGAGGGCCAGAGGTAGTAATGGAGCACACGGGCACGCTGCAGGACCGCGCCCGCAGCAAACCCGGTGGGCGCCCGCGGGTCGGGAGAGAATGAAGGCATTGACTGCTCCGTGAATGTCAGCTGCTGGCGAGGGTCCAGGACCGGAGGAGCTACGGGGGCGACCGGAGAGGTGAGTCCAATTGGCCGCACATAAACGGCATTGCGAAAGTCGCCAATCAGCAGGGGCTGGAAACCGACGCCGGCAGGATTGATGAGAGTGTACTCCCCGAAATTGGAGAGAGCTGAAACGTCGGAGCAGTCCACGCTGATCGCGGTCGTCCCTCGAAAGCAGCTGACGAAGACAGTGGCGGGAGGCCCCAGGGTGGCTTGAACGACTGCGCCAACCATGCCTGCGCCGTCACCGGAGAGAACGCCCGTCGCCGGCTGGCCGGAGATGATAAAGACGGAGTTGCTTTGCATGGTGGACGTGGTCGCGCCGAAGGTATCGACCACTGCGGTATCGACGCCCGAATAGATGACCGGAACGCGCCACACTGCACCGGTCAACGGCCCTACGCCCACCACGCCAAGCTGGGCACCCATGCCGGCGACGCGAAGGTCTGCGGCAATGGTCTCGAGCGCGAGCCGCGAGGTCTCCTGCACGTCCCCCACGCGACGCACCCGCTCCGAGGCTTGGTTCGCTCCCAGCAAGCCCGCAAGGGAAGCGCTGATCACCACTGATAGCAGTGCTGCGGCGACCATCACTTCGAGCAGCGTGATGCCGCGTGCGGTACCGGGGCCGACCGTTCTGGCTATCACTGGGCGATGTCCTCTTGGAGCATTACGGAATTGGAGAGGTAGCTGCCGGCGCCGTTCACCACGCGCACCCAGGCGCGCAGCATGGGCACGCCGGAGATGACGCCCGGCTCGATGTGCAACTCGCGGCAGAGGGTGCCTGAGTTTCGCACGCTGGGGTCCCCGCAGCCGAGGGCGCCATCGATTCCCGCAGCGACTGCCGCCGTCCGCGCGGCAATCGTCTTGGCGATGAAGCCGTCGGTCGAGTTGGTGCTGGCATTGAAGATCAGCAAGGGGCCGAACATGAGATCTTCCCCGACTCCCGGTCCGGGGGCGCCACCGTCGATGGTGTCCATCTGCCATCCGCAATTCCCGGGCGCAGCGTTGGGATCAAACAAGGCCCCGCATCCGGTGCCGCTGACTGCCATTTTGCCGCAACACAATCCTCCCTGGAACGTGGCGACGGTCGTGTATTGGGTTGGAATCAGCGTGCGGGTTTCCGCTACCAGGCGTTCAATGCGAGTCTGGGCGAATTCGAGCATCAATGTTCGCTGCGCCGAAATGCCGGTGGTGCTGGACGCGACGATCAAACCCGCCGTGAGCCCAAGCATGGCGATACCCAGGATCGCCAGGGCGGCCATCACCTCGACAAGGGTAAAGCCCGGTTGGCCGCGCTTAATATTCACTTCCCCTCCGGCGAAAGAACCATCCCAGGAATGTGGCAGGAGTCTGCCCCTTGTCGCTGGTGGGCGGCCCCTGAAGCGAGACAATATTGGGGACGGTATAGACCGCGAGACCCTGGGTCGTGGTGGTCACCAGCTGCGCCTTGTTGGAATTGGTCCCGGTCCCCATCACCAGCAGCGGGGTAGAACCGGCACCGCCGATGCTTGTGTTCAGCAGCGCGACGAAGGGGCTTGGCCCGCCCGTCAGCGGACTGGTGAGGTCGAACTGGTAGCTCGCGCCGGTGCTACCCTGGAAAATGTCGATGTTAGAACCTTGGCTGGTCTTGCTGGTGGCGAAGAAAAGCATGTTGCCGGCGGCGATGAGTGAGCCGAAAATTCGCTCTCCTACGGGCAGCGTCAACGGATAGCCCGTGATTTCTTTTGCGACTCCGTTCTGGGTCGCAGCGGCTCGCAGCGCACCGGTGGAGAGGTCCGGCCACTGGGCCCGTCCCGTTGGAGCAATGGGGAGAAGATGAACATTGCCAGTGATGCACGGGCTTGCCCCGCAGTCGGACGGCTCCAGCCCCGAGATGGTGTCCGTACCGGCCGTGCCATAGGTCAAGAGCGCGGCGCCCTGGTATTTGTTGAGCGGTCCGGTAACCGGATAATTCTGTGGAACGATGAAGATTGACGAGAGCGTGCTGATTGGCTGCGCCAGCTGCGCTCCGGCTCCAAAAGCCTGACTCAGGGGGTAGTTGCAGGTTCCTCCTGAGCAGCCGGAGAGAAAGTCGCCGTAGGCAGTCGTGTTGAGCCCGTCGGCGGCGTCCAGTTCCCACAGAGAACCTTCATCGTCTCCGATGTACGCGGTGTCCACCAGGTTATTGGCCGCCTTGCTGAACAGGGTGACTCCGGGCGGCGGCGTATTGCCTCTGCCGGCGACCTGACTGGCATTCACCGACATGTATGGATTGTTGAACTCCCAAATCTTGCGACCGGTCGAGACGTCCGTTGCAAAGACATAGATCCCCTGGCCCGAATTGTTTTGGTCTTGCGGTTCGTTGGTCGCGATGTACGCTGCGAACAACGGCACGTTGTGGCGACGCGAACCAGCTGCGCTCACGCCCTCGCTGGACCCGAGGTGGGTGTAGTTGAATTGACCGGTGGTTGATCGGCCCGGGTCGGTCCTGGGAGGCAGGATGAAGGTGGCGGGCGTGCAAGGGTTGACAGGGTCGGTAGGACTGGTCCGACAATTGTTTTGCCAAACGAAGGCTTCGGCGAGGCCACCCTCCGCGGTGTCGGCATCCGCGAGCCACGAAGGCGCGTACACCAGGGAGGTCGGCGAGGCGTTCTCGAAGTTAGGCTGCAGGTCCCAGAGCAGCACCGGCATGAGCGGATTGGTTACGTCCAGCGCGAATAACTCGCGATTGTTTCCGCCCGCGGTCTCGACCAGCACAGTGTGCCATTCCCGACTACCGGTGTTGGCGAAATCAGCGAAGACGTCAAGGACTACCGGCGAGCCATCCACTTTGGCTGAGTTGTTCTTGAGCAGCGGCAGCTGGCCAGGCGGAATAAAGGCCCACAGCTCCGTGAGCCCGACGGGAGGAGAAAAAACTCCGGTATAGGAAGTGTGAAAAACTCCGCCGTTGAGGGCCTGGGCCCCCGCGCTGGCCGCCGGGTAATGCAGGCCTTTGTTTGACGGGCCGGTATAGCCGGCATCATTGCCGTCCGAAGGCACGTAGAACGCGTGCAACATGCCGTCCAGACCACCAACGAACATGACGGTCGGCCGGTGTTTACCCACCGGCAGATCGCCGACGACCGAACTCGCCGCGATGATTGCCGGCTGCGAATGCACGAAACCTCCCAGGAGCGGAATGCTTTTCTTGTTCAGGTT
>JANYKT010000171.1 GCA_025358085.1 Deltaproteobacteria bacterium
TTGTAAACGGCAACGAGAATCCGGCTCGCTCTGACGGTCTGGGCCGAGGCCAAGAAGTGTCCGTAGCTCGGCAGTCGGGGTAGCAGTCCAGACGCGCTGGCAGGCCCCAAAAACGAAGGCCCAGGTTCGCAGCCCGGGCCCTCTGCGCGGCAGGCGATGATTGTGACACCGCCCAAGCAGAGGCATCGCACGGCGTAGACACGCCGTCAAAAATCGCGACGGGTCGACGGCGCGGCGTATCGCGTGGACGAGAGCTTTCGCGAGGAGAGGTGCGGCCGTTGCCGTCGGGTGTTCCCGATCTGCCGCCGTTGTGATCACGGCCAGCTCTATTGTTCGCCCTCGTGCGGCAGCGAGGTGCGCACGGCGAGCAAACGCCGGGCCCGAGCGCGTCACCAGGCGTCGCCGCTGGGCCGCAAAGATCATCGTGATCATCAACGCGCCTACCGCGCCCGGCAGCAGCAGCGGCGCTCATGCGTGACGGATCAGGGTAGCCGAAAAGTGGACGCGACGCCGAAGGTGCCCGTGCCCGCGCAGCCCACGGTGGCGACCTCCGTCGCCGAGGTGCCGCGCGGCGGGAGCGATTTGAATGGCCTCAAGCGTGACTTGGTCCACTGCGCCTTCTGTGGGCGTACGAGCGGCTGGATACGGCGTGGGTTTCTGCGCCGCCGTGGCAAGACTCCCGAGGCCGCCGCGGGCTGAGGTCGGGCCGTGACGGTGGCCGCCGAGGTCGAGGTGGAGATCCTCCGGCTGCACTTCGCCGAGCACTTGCCGGTCGGCACGATCGCGCGCCAATTAGCGGTGCACGACGATGTCGTCCGCCGCGTCGTCGGTCTCAGCTCGCCGTTGCGGAAGCTCCCGCCGCCGGGGCCGAGGCTGTGCGCGCCGTTTGCGGCTTTCATCGCCGACACGCTCGCGCGATATCCGACGCTGCGCGCGACTCGGGTCTACGACATGGTCAAAGAGCGCGGCTACGCGGGCAGCGTCCGCACACTGCGCGAGCACGTGGCGCTTCATCGGCCGGCGCCGCGGGCGGAGGCTTTCCTGCGCGTCGAATCTCTCATCGGCGAACAGGCGCAGGTCGATTGGGCGCACGTCGGCAACCTACCCGTGGAGGGAGGACAGCGCGCCCTGTGGGCCTTCGTGCTGGTGTTGTCCTGGTCGCGTGCGATGTGGGCCGAATTGGTCTTCGACTTGACCGCGCACTCTTTGTGCCGGTCGCTCGTTCGCGCGGCCGACGCGTTCGGCGGCTGCCCGCGGCAATGGCTCTTCGACAATCCGAAGATCGTCGTACTCGAGCGCCACGGTGCTGCGGCGCGTTTTCATCCTGCGCTCCTGGAATTGGCCGGACGGCTCCACGTCGAGCCGCGTCTGTGCGGCGTCCGTCGCCCGCAGCACAAAGGCAAGGTCGAGCGCAGCATCCGCTACCTGCGCGACCGCTTCTTCGCGGGCCGGGTCATCACCTCGATCGAGCAGGGCAATCGCGAGCTCAATCAATTCATCGATGCTATCGCCCATCGGCGCCCTCACCCGCGCTTCCCCGAGCGGACCGTGGCTGCCTGCCTGGCCGAAGAGAAAACGAAGCTACTGCCGCTGACAAAACCGCTGCCGGCCACCAACCTCGTCCTCCCCATCCGCGCTGATAAGACCGCCTTCATTCACTTCGATCGTAATCAATATTCGGTTCCGTGGCAGCAGGCCGGCCAGATGCTGACGCTGGTCGCCGACGATATCGAAGTGCGCCTGGTCGCTGACGAAGAAGAGGTCGCGTCGCACCTGCGCCGCTGGGGCAAAGGCGAATGGGTCGAAGAGCGTGCACACCGCGAGAGCCTCGTCAAAGAGCGGCGCGCCGCGCGCGAGTCCAAGGGCCGCGATTATCTCCGGACGGCGGCGCCTGGATTCGACAAGCTCTGCGAGCGCTGGGTCGACGCCGGCCGGAACGTCGGCAGCCTCACCGCGAGGGCGCTCAAGCTCTTTGACCTTTACGGCGCCGAGCTTTTCGCCGACGCCCTCAGCGAAATGCTCGTCCGCGGCACCCACGATATCGGTGCGCTCGCCCACCTCTGCGAGCAGCGCCGTCGCGCCCGCTCGCTGCCGGTCCCCGTCGAGCTCGCGCTGCCCGCGCATATCAAAGACCGCGACGTCATTCCCCACCCCCTCGGGAGCTACGATGACAACGAATTCTGACACTGAAGATCCCATTGCAGGCCTGCGTGCGCTCGGTCTGCGCCTCTCCGCCGACGCTCTCGCCTCGCTCGTCGCCGACGCCCAGGAGCGCGGCCTGGCTCCCGCCGCGGCACTGGCAACTCTGGTCGCGGCCGAGCGCAAGGAACGCGCGCAACGCAATCTCGCCCGCCGCACAAAGATCGCCACGCTCGGCGCCTTCTCCACACTCGACCGCTTCGATTGGAACCACCCCAGCGCCATCGACCGGCCGCTCTACGAGCAGCTGCTCTCCCTCGATTTCCTCCGCCAGGGTCAGAACGTGCTCCTGCGCGGACCGTCCGGTGTCGGCAAGACCACGCTGGTCCAGAATCTCGGACTCAAAGCGCTCCAGCAGGGCTACGCCGTGCGCTTCTGCACGCTCGCCGCCGCGCTCGCCGACCTGCTCAAGCAGGAGTCCGCGCCCGCGCTCGAGCGCCGCATCCGGCGCTACACCGTCCCGCCGCTCTTGATCCTCGACGAGCTGGGATATCTTCCCTGCGACTCGCGCTCCGCGGACCTGCTTTACAACATCGTCAGCCGACGCCACGAGCAGCGGTCGATCGTCGTCACCACCAATCTCGCCTTCAAGCAGTGGGGGACCGTCTTTCCGGGCGCAAGTTGCGTCGGCGCGCTCGTCGATCGCTTTGCGCAGCACTGCCACATCATCGATATCGACGCCCCATCTTGGCGCCAAAAGACCGCCCTTCGCCGGCCGGCGAAGTGAAACTCGCCCTTCGGCCCGGACCGTTAGATCAAGCCGGAAATCCTTCGCCGTCTACACCGGACCGATGTCGCTGACCGTATTATTGGTCTATCCTGTGCAATCGTCGGCAAAGATACCATCAGGGGAAGACCATAGGGCCGATAAGCCTTGTTCACCTCGCCCAAAAAGCGGCGTAGCTCTGCAAAGGCCGCTGACGTCATTCGCGGTCGAGCTCAGCCAGCTTCCGGAAGCGCGGATCGCCGCGCAGCGGGGCCCAGCGAGGATCAACGCGCAGCAAGGCCGGTGAAAGCAGGCAGGGGATCGAAAGCAACGCTCGGATATGCTCAATCGCCTTTGCTTTCTCGCCGACGCGCGCTTCGACCATCGCTTGACCGATCTCGTTATCCGAGCCGAACCACGCGTCTCTCGATATTGGCAGAGCCTGGACGGCGCGGTTCGCTTCGCGCAATGCGTCGTCCTTGCGTCCGAGCGCCGCATAGGCGCGAGCGAGCAGGATACGCTGATAGGCTCGGGAGGGGTTCCTTTCCGCTTCTGTTTCCAGCGCCGGACGCGCTGTCTCGTAGTCTTTTTGTGCGCGAATTGAATCCCCGAGCGCGTCGTGAGCCGCCGCTGACACAAATGCTTTCGGGTATACGGCCCAAGGGGTTGCGATCGAATCCGACCGGACCGCGTCGAGGAAGAGCAACGTTTCGGCAGGATGATGCTCCAACAGCTCAATCAACATCGACTGCTGGCCAACGGGCGTCCGCGTCTCCCGATCTTTGATATCAATGATCAGGGCCTTGGCCAGGTGCGTTTCTCCTCGCCAGGCTTCGAGGATTAGTGCCTTGAGTACGGCCGCGACGGCCGAGTCCGGAGCGATTGTCAACGCCCGATCCAGAATTGGCTCCGCTTCTTGATATCTGCGCGTCAGAAGCAGTGAACCGGCCAAACCGTTTAAAACGTCCGCGGAACGCGGGTCAAGCCGGATTGCTTCTTGCTGATATCGAATCGCTTCGTCGAATCTTCCCTGCCTCCTTCGAACGTAGCCAAGGAGTTCAACTGCCTCGCCAGGCAATCCTGCTCGCGCAATCTCATATTCGCGAACAGCCTTGTCGTAGTCGCGATGAGCGAAGTGGTGGTAGATTCCCAGCGCCAGATGCGCCTCCGGAAGGTCGGGTTCGAGTTGAAGGGCCCGTTCTGCTTCTTCGCGCCCCTTCTCGGCCACGCTTTCCGCCGTTCCGGCCGCGTACCAATACCGGTGCAAAATGATCAAAGCCAGGCGGGCTCGCGCAACCGCGAAGGACGGATCGATTGCGATGGCCTGCTGCAGAAGGCGCTCGGCAATCGCCAGGTTCTGGGGCAAAAAGCCCGGACGGTGGAAGTACTCCAGGGCTCGAAGGTAAAGGTCGTATGCCTCCGAGCTCTGCGTGGGTCGACGCTCAATCTGCGCCTTTTGTGCTGGCGAAAGCTGCGCGTTCAGCGCGTGCACAATCCGTTCTGCTACTTCAGTTTGGATTCCGAAGAGATCGTTCAGCTCGCGCTCGTAGTCGTCCGCCCACAACTGCCGATCGACGCGTGCATCAATGAGCTCAACCGTGACACGCACGGTATTACCGACCCGCTGCACGCTTCCCTCCACGACGGATGAAATGTCACCACCGGTCTCGTAGGGACCCACTTGCACCGGAATCACCGGGACCCAGGGACCCACCTGCTTCAGCGTGCATGAGCGCCTGATCGAGCCGTGCCAGAAAGTGGCGAGGCAGGAGTTCCGGGTCGAGGGTCGCGAGCAGCGAGTCGTGCAAGAAAGAGGGGACCCGGAGTTGTCGCTCCGGATCCCCGAGTTGGCGAGTGGTGCACGCTGCGTCCAGTCAGCGCGACTGGAGCGTGCAGCGAGCCCGCGCCGGCGTCCAGAAATCCGCCGCTCGCTGAGGAGCGCTGGAGCATCGAGCGGGACAGTGCGGCGTGTGCGCCGGCGAGTTCTGGATCTGCCGGTCATGCGACCGCGGGCAGGTGTACTGCGGCGTGGCTTGCCGTCGCGAGGGCCGTCGCCGCACCGCCCGAGCAGCACGGTCGAGGCACCGTCGCTCTGAGGAGGGACGCCTCGACCACCGCGAGCACCAGCGCGCCTACCGAGCGCGGGTGAGGGATCATGGTTCCGGGAAATTGACGGCTCGGGCAGAAGAGGCCGCGTCCGATGACGAGGTGCCCGATGCGTGCAAAGGTGATGCAGCTGCGACTGATCTCGCTCCAGGGCGGAGCGTACACCCAGCTCCGGTTGCAGGGTCCGGTGCCGACGGCGCCGCAGCCGCAGCAAGTGCGGCGATTGCTCACGCTCCTTTCGCGCTGGCACGGCGGCCCGATCGACGTTGTGTTGTCTGCGGCCGATCGCCGCTTCAGCGAGGTATGGACCGACGCGCTTTGCGCCGTTCCCGGGCGCCACCTGCGCGTCCGCTTCGTGCTCGACCGCGCAGTTGAGGAGCGCAGATGAGCGCCCCGGATCTTCGCCTGGCCGAGGTGCTGCGGCTCGCGCTGGTCGAGGGCCAGAGCGTGCGTGCGATCTCGCGAGGGCTTTCGATGTCGCGACGGACGGTGCGCCGGCTACTCGGTCGCGCAGCCGACTCGCGCCGCAAGGCAGCCGCGCCGAGTCGCATTTCGTTGCTCAATCGCTTCGAGCCGGAGCTCAAGCGGCTACTCGCCGACACGCCGGAGATGAGAGCCCCGGCGGTGCTGGAGCGGCTGCGCCCGCTCGGCTACGCCGGCGGCATCACCATCCTGCGCGACCACCTGCGCGGCCTGCGCCCGCAAAAGCCGCGTGAGGCGTTTCTCACTCTCGACTTCCAGCCGGGCGCCGCCGTGCAGGTCGATTGGGCCGACTTTGGATTTGCGCTCCCCGGCTGCCCGCGCCGCGTCAGCGCCTTCGTGATGGCCCTCTGCTACTCGCGCTACCTCTACGTCGAGTTCACCGTCAGCCAGTCGATCGCGGCGCTCCTGCGCTGCATGGAAAACGGCCTGCGCTTCTACGGCGGCAGCACCGTCGTCGATATCTTCGATAATATGAAAACGGCGGTGCTCGAGCATTCGCCGCGTCACACCGTGTTCAATCCCCGCTTCATGGAATATGCGCAATCGCGCGGCTTCCGCGTCCTCGCCTGCAACGTTCGCCGGGGAAACGAAAAGGGCCGCGTCGAGCGGCCGATCGGTTTCTTGCGCGAGCGCTTCTGGCCCGGCCGCCGCTTTCAGGATCTTCTCGACCTCAATGTCCAGGCCGCTGCCTGGCGTGACGACTTCGCCAATCGCCGCGTCCACCAGGTCACCGGCAAAGTTCCCGCGCTCGTCTTTCGCCACGAGGAGCTGGCCCTGCTCAAGCCGATTCCACCAGTCCCTTTCAATACCGATGAGATCGAGAGCCGCTCCGTCTCCCGCACCTATCGAGTCTCTTTCGACCGCAATCATTACTCGGTCCCCTGGCGCCTGGTCAGCCAGACCGTCCTCGTCCGCGGCAATGCCGAAACCGTCTCCGTCTTCCTCGGGCCCAAGCAGGTCGCGCTCCACCGCCGCTGCTGGAAAGCCGGCGAGGATATCGAGCACCCTTCGCACAAAGAGGGCTTGCTGGAGAGAAAGCCCCGCGCCGCTGCCGACGAGCAGCTTCCCCGCGCGCTCGCCGTCCTCGGTGAAATCGGCCAGAGCTATCTCCAGATCCTCGCCGCCGGCTCCCGCTCCATCAAGCGCGAGAGCGTCCGCCTCATCCTCCTCGTCGAGCTCTTCGGCGCGACCGCCACCGCTGCCGCCGTCGACGAGGTGATGCGCTCCGGCCATGTCGGCGCCGAGTACGTCGAGTACGTTCTGCGCCACAAGCGCGGACTCACCCCGTCCGCTGCGCCGCTCCGCCTCGGAAATCCAGAGCTCGATGGCCTTTGCTTCAGGGAGCCCGACCTCTCAGTCTACGACCGGCCGCAGAAGACGCTCGACCCGGTGCAAAAGGATCTCCCGTGAAAGAGCAGGACACCTCATCGAGCAGCTCCCCGAAAAGCTGCGCTGGCTCCGCCTTCCCGGCATGGTCGAGAGCCTCCCCAGGATCCTTGCCCTCGCTGCCGAGGAGAATCTCTCCGCCGCTCAGGTGATCGACCGCCTCGCCGACGAGGAACGGGCGAGCCGGCTCCGCCACGCCGTCGAGCGCCGCATCAAGGTCGCTCGCTTTCCTGAGGTCAACACCATCGACGCTTTCGACTTCGATTTCGATAGCGCTCGCAAAAAGATCCGCAGCCGTTATCTCGCCCTTCACGACCTCGCCTTTATCGATAAGGGGATCAATCCGCTCTTCATCGGCACCCCCGGCACCGGCAAGACCTTCCTCGCCCGCGCCTTCGCTTATCGCGCCTGCCAGGCCAATCGGAGAGTCCTCTTCGTCACCGCGCCGCGACTGCTCAATGACCTCCATGGCGCCGAGCTCCACGGCCGCCTCGACCGCGTCCTCCGTCGCTACCTCTCCGCCGAGCTGCTCGCCATCGACGACTTCGCCGTCCTCTCCATGGACCCTGCGCAGGCCAAGCTCGCCTTCCAGGTCATCTCCGAGCGGTACAACCACCGCCGCTCCACGCTCGTCACTACCAACCGGCCATTCAAGGATTGGCCCAAGGTCTTTCCCGACGCGCTCAATGCCCAGGTCATCGCCGAGCGCCTCACCGAGCGCGCGGAGCATTTCATCCTCGAAGGGAAGAGCTATCGGACCAACGCCAGCTGAACAGGACTTCCCCTGGAAAGGAAGAACAGGCCCGGTGCCGCTCCACTACAGCAGCGGCGCCGTGTGCTCGCTCTGCGTCAGCCCCCACTCAGGCGAAGAACCGCTCCGCTTCCACCGGCCGGGTCCCTGGGTACCGGTGATTCCGGTGAAAGTGGGACCCTCGGAGACCGGTGGCGACAC
>JANYKT010000011.1 GCA_025358085.1 Deltaproteobacteria bacterium
CAGCGCTGCTCCGGTTCCCGAGAGTCCGACCGTCACCGCGCCCACCGAGCTGGAGATGCCAAGCGAGTCGCTCGCCGCTCCAGCCACCGTCGGGCTAAAGGTCGCCGTTGCAAGCACCGACTGGCCCGCGGCCAGCGTCGCACCGGCAGCCGGCAGCCCGGTGACAGTGAACGGCGCCGCCGGGCTCGTGGTGCTGTTGATGGTCAGCGCGCTGCCGCCCGTATTGGCGATGGTCACCGTCAGCGAGGCCGACTTCCCCGTCGTCACGCTACCGAAACCGATCGTCGCCGGCGTCACTGCCAGCACTCCCGGCTGTGGCGCCGCTCCGGTTCCCGAGAGTCCGACCTTCGCCGCACCCGCAGAGCTGGAAATGCCAAGCGAGTCGCTCGCCGCTCCAGACACCGTCGGGCTGAAGGTCACCGTCGCCGTGACCGACTGCCCCGCTGCCAGCGTCGCGCCGGCAGCTGGTAGCCCGGTCACCGTGAACGGCGCGGCCGGGCTCGCGATGCTGTTGATGATCAGCGAGCTACCGCCAGTGTTGGCGATGGCCACCGCCAGCGACGCCTGCTTCCCGGTCGTCACGTTCCCGAACCCGAGCGTCCCCGGCGTCACCGTCAGCACACCCGGCTGCGGCGCAAGGTTCGTGGAGATCGCCACATTGGAGACCGCGTGTAAATCGTAGTGGGCCCCGTTCCCGGCCGAGAAGCCGACCAGCACGCTGGGCGGGAATGTGACCGGCTGGGAAAGTACCTGCACGCCGTCCACCGACACGGTCATGCTTCCGTTCTTCACCACCACCTGGATGTGTCTTGGCGCCGTCCGCAGCGCTGGCACGCTGCTGCTCTTGACCAGCCAGTTGGGCGCGCTTCCTGCGGCACCGCCGTTTGAGATTCCGACGAAGTTTGCCGCCGGGTTCGCCTGGGTGAAAGTGACCAGGCCAACCGCCGTGCCGGGAATGCCGGAGAAGCCAAGACCGCTGCCAGCTGAGCCCAACGAGGTCGCCGTCGCCCCTCGGCTCGGATCCGCCAGGATGAATGTCATCCCGTTCCCGCCGCTTCCGCCGGAGATGGTTGCGTCGAATGAGGCCGAGAGGCTCGAGGAAGGCAGCGCCGCCGGCCAGAAGGCCGAGCCTGCAACAAAAGCACTGGCAGGCGTCAGCTGCAGCTGCGACCCGGGCGTAGTCCCGAGCAGCGCCGCGCTGCCGTTCAGCGTCCAGCCTCCTGCCACTGGATCGGGGATCACCGTACCGACAACTGCCTGGCCGATGCCAGTGAAGGTAACCGTCTGTGAAACAGAACCGGGCTGGTCGCTGTTGAGGCGCCAGGTATCAGAAAACGATCCGGCGCTGGGCGGCGCGAAGGCGACATTCAGCGTGACCGATTGGCCCGGCGCAAGCGCCGAGCCCTCGAATAAATTGGTCGTGGCCTTGAAGGCTCCCAATGAGGGCGGTTTCGATATGGTGACGGTCAGCCTTGAAGCGCCGCTGTTCGAGACGGTGAACGTAAGGGCCTTGGTCGCTCCGACCCCGACCGTGCCGTAGCCGAGCGAAAGCGGTGAGACCGTCAACACTCCCGGCTGAGCGGCGCTGCCGGAGAGTGAAACCGAGCCCGTGCCGTTCGAGCTGACAACCGTGACCGCATCGGTAAACTGGCCGGCCGCCGTCGGCGCAAAGGTCACGCTGCCCGTGAGCGAGGTTCCGGGCGCAAGGGTGGAATTGACCGCGGGGAGGCCAGTGGCCGAGAACGGAGCGGTCGGCGCAGTCACCGTCATGATGCTCACCGGGGTTGCGCCAGCATTCGAGAACGTGACCGATCCCGTGAGGACCCCGCCGATCGGCGTACCACCGAAACTCAACAAAACCGGCGATGAGATCAGGATGCCGGCGGGGGACTGGCCGCTTCCGCTCATCGCCACCTGGAGCAGTCCCGTCGAGGTGTTGGCGTTGAGCGTGCCGCCAATCGACCCCGTCTTCGTGGGAGCGAAGATGACCGGCACCGTCAGCGAATGACCGGCGATCAAGTTGACCGGCAGCGGGAGCGAAGGCGTTCCCAGGCCGAATTGCGGATTCGAGCTGGCGAGCGAAGTGACGGTGACGTCGCCGCTCGCCGTCAGCGTCGCCGTCAAGGTTGAGGTCTGGCCGATGATGGTCGCCGGGAAGCTCAGAGGCGGAGCGCTGAGCAAAGTGGTCACCGGAGCTCCGAATCCGAGCACGTGTCCGTCGCGCGCGCCGACGTAGACGCGATTGTTGCCGATCCCGGGCGCACTGAACTTCGAGGACTGGCCGACCGGAGCGGAGAAGCGCTGCACCAGCGCTCCATTGACTGGAACCGGATCGTACGCGCGCAGTTGGGCGTTGGCCCCGCTCCCATCAGCGGACCAGATGACCCAAATCAGCGCCGTGCCCGACGCGGTGCTGTTGCTCGTGACCACCGGCGCGCTGCTGCCGAATCCGAAGGAGTCCGTCGTGCCACCAGCGCGGTTGAAGGTCGGCTTCCCGGCGCCATCGAGGCCGTACTGGAACGCAGACATCGAACCTTGATTTGCCGGAACATAGAAATAACCACCGTCGCCGGGCCATACGGCGGGGTGCGACCAGACGCCGCCGTAGGGTCCGAGCCGGTTGATCAGGAGGTCCCCGCCACCGGCGCCCTGGCGCGCGCCACCGAGGCTGTCCCGATTGAGAAGGTAGAGATAACCTTGCTTGCCCATATGCACGAGCAGGTTTGGAGTCGTCGCGGTGCCGAAATATTGCGACGGAAGACCGACCGGTCCGCCCGCTCCGAGATCAGCGTCGTTCAGGTCCATCGTCGGGCCGTCGAAGGGCGTGAAGAAGTCAGTCGCCTTGAGTGAGCCGTCCGCCTGCGCGTCGAGGCGTACGATCGACTCGCCAAGATCCAGCGGAGGCTGATTGCCCGGAATGGCCGAGGCCGGCGTGCCGCCCCCGAAGGAATTGCCGGTGGCGAACAGGAACGAACCGCTGCGATCCGATACGAGGCCGCTACCGGACATCCAGATTCCGGCGCCAGCCGCTGTGACAGATCCGCCGCCAGCGCGAGAGCTCCACAGCGCGACCAGGCTTCCGGAGGTGCTGATCCCGGCGACCCACCCCTGGTACGGTTGCGCGTCGCAATGCGCTCCGAAGGCGAGGTAGACGACCCCGTTGGTCAGAACCAGCCCGGGGCGCTGCATGTGCTTGGTCGGATTGAAGGTCAGCAGAGGATTATTCTGTGCGCTTCCCTGAATGGTGACGGGAAATCCGGTGCGCTCGTTGCCGGTGGCGAGATCGACGGCGTGCAGCAGCCAGAGAGCAGGCCCCGAGGTGCCGGTCACATACGTTTTCGAGGCAAAGTAGGACGTGTTGGCCACGTCATCGATCACCGGCGTACCGGTGATTCCGATACTCGGCAGCAGATCCGAGCAAGCCAGATCCTGCGGGTTGAAGGGGACTCCTAGTGAACGCGACCATTGAACTGCCCCGGTGGTCGGGTCGAGGCCGTAGATCCAGTTCGTCTCGGTCGCGATGAAGAGCGTCCCGTTGGCGAGGAGCGGCTGCACGTAGACCTGCCCGTTGACTGCGGTGCTGAAGATCTGGCCGAAGGTACCGCCGGACACCAGCGACGGGGTCAGTGAGATTTGGTCAGGATACCAGCCGGTGCGCAAGGGATCATTCGACACCTGCACGATGTTCGCCTTTGCTTCGTGTGGAATGACGGCGGCGAGCGCCACCAACACCACGAACCCCCAGACCTTCGGCTGCACCATCGTAGCCCCCCCCGGAGCGGCGGCACTTGCGTGCCTGGATTTCAATCGCTCGTACATAAACAGAAGGGCTGCTAAATTACAAGTCGCGGGCGCTTGTCCGAACACCCATATCAAGTCAGCAATCGACGGAAAACCTTCACTTCCAGGCGTCGCTTGCGACGATCACGGCTCGAGGTATCGCCAGAGTCCGGCATTGTAGTTCGCGGATACCAGGGCGTAGTGAAACCCGTCAAAGGTCAGTGCGATTTCGTTGGGGCCCTGGGTCATGCCGGCGGGCGAGCCTGGTGCCGTCCATAGACCGGTGCCCGGCTGCGGACTCAGCTCGAAGGCTGGGTTGTTTGTTTGCCCGAGTCCAATTGCCCACCCGTACATGGAATAAACCTTGTTAGGCGTTCCCACGACATTGGCCTGGCTTCCAGCAATTCCCACGTGCGCCCAAGTCCGTCCATAGTCCGTGCTGCGCAGGACACCCCAGCCCAGGGTCGAATTAGCGCCTGCCATGAAGATGATGCCGTTGCCGGGTTGGTACAGCTGTGAGTTGCCGTGTGGGTGCTCGTTCCTGTCGACCTGGGTCCAGGTTGCACCAGCGTCCTCGGTTCGCCAGGTCCCGTGAACGGCAGAGCCCTGCTGCGCCAGCCAGAGGAACGTCTTGGCAGTGGTCGCAGGCACGCCGGTATCGACGAATACGATCCAGGCCGTCCCGCCGCTTTGCTGCATTCCGGCCGCCGTCGGAACTGCGGTCCACGTCTGCCCGCCATCCTTGCTCTCGACGAGCAGGTTCATCTCGTGGCCAGCCATCAACAGGTGATTGCCGTCATAAGGATCGTCGGCCGGTGGGTAGAAATCCTGCCGCGCAGCGGTAGAGGGCGACACGAAGAACTTCGTCCAGCTCACGGCTCCGTCCGTGGAGCGCCAAAAGCCGGTACCGGGATCGCGGATGTTCGCGGCGTAGATGACAGGCGGAGTGGTCGTGCTGCTCGAGGGGATGAGAATGCCGCCCTCGCCGTTGATTGTCGGACCGTTGGTGCCCGTGTTGATCGGGCCTGTCCAGCTGACGCCAAAGTCGGTGGATTTCCAGATTCCCTGACAGCTGAAATCCGCGTACAGGTCCGAGGGCCTCTTGGGGTCGACCTGGATCGAATGGGCCCCGAAATTTCCGCAAGGGAGGGCGGTGGTGAGGTCCACGTTCGCAGGAGTGACGTTCGTCCAGACGCCCAATGGAGTGGTGGTGCCGCTGACTACGACGTCAGCCTGGGCACTTGTTGAAGGAGCGGCGACGCTAGTCGCGGCCACATGGAACGTCCCGGCTAGCGTCGGAGCCTTGTACAGGCCGTCCAGTGTGACCGAGCCACCAGAAGGTTCCACTACCGACCAGGTGACCGCGGTGTTCGATGCAAGGGTGACGCTCGCGGCGAACTGCACGGTGGCGCCCAGTGGCAAAGCGGCAGCTTTCGGCGAGATTTTAATCGTAACCCCCGCCGGGGTGTTGGCGGTCACCGCCATGCTCCCGCACGCCGCCAAGAGACCGCACGTCGCAAATGTCAAGAAGGCCCTCATGAGTAATGCCCCGTTTTCCTGATGAGACAAAGCCGAGGGGTTGTCCGGATGGCCGCGAGGGATCCTTGCGAGAATCGATCGCGGTGCAAGCCATGTTTTCTGTGGGTGGCCTGCTCTTCCGGCTTCCCGCGATGGTCCCGTCACGTCCCCGCTGGGAACGTTCCACAAGACGTGGTCACGTTGGCTGCGAAGCTCGCCGTTCCGGCGGGAGCGAGCGCGACCGACGCAGGCGCGATGACAACGCTCACGACTCGCTCGATCGAGACATTGATCGTCACTGCCGCCGTCTTGGCCACGTCGGCGTGCGCCTGAGCGGTGACGACGCAGGATCCGGTTCCTCGCGCTGACTTGAAAATGCCTGTCGCCGTCACCGTTCCGCAGGCGGCGGGCGTGCTCCACAAAAGGCCGGTGTCCACCGAGCCGGTCACGGTCGCGGTGAGTTGCACCGGATCGCACGCGGTCATGCTGACGGGTGTGGTTCCGCTGATGGTGACGCCGCTGTCCACCGTCGCCGTGGCCTGCCCGGTCACCAGCGGGTTCCCCACGCTCGTCGCGACCACGTGGAACACTCCGGAAAATGCCGGCGCGCCGTACGAGCCCGCGGCCGTCACTGTGCCGCCGTTGGTCTCGGTCACGCTCCAGGTGACTTGTGTGGTCGATGGCGTCAGCCCGAACTGCACCACGCTACTGGGACGCACCGCGACCTTCAACGGGTGGACCTCAAGCGACGGCGGAGTCGGCTCAGTTGGCTTCTGTTCGGTACCGCACGCAAGCGCCAGAAGCGCCGCGCAAGGTAGCGCTAGACATCGACGCATGTGATCCCCCCGGATAGTGAGTCACCACCGCGTTAGGGAGTGACCAAACTGTGCACAGCTACTCACAGAGAGCCAAGCGCCGTCAAGTGCACGGAATCGATCCCGTGCACGTGCCCACGGTTGGGAGATCGGTAAGGCCCGTTTTCGTAGGTGAATTCATTGAAAAATGGGCATGTGTATTTTTCTAGATCAGCGCCTGGCCCGGGCCCCAGAACGCGCCAATATAGACAGAGCACAAGCCGTCTGGGTCAAAGGGACCATTAAATCAGCTGAGCCACCGATCGCCTCCGCCTCATAGCCCGTCGGGTCAACGCCGCTGAGCGGGTTGTCTCCGATGGAGTAGTACGGATTAACCGAATGGCCGCTTGCAGGGATCGAGATAGTCGAAGCGACGCCGAGGAACCGCCCCAGCCGGTAATCATGGACCCGACCGTTCATGTGCGTCAGGGGCGTGTCGTCCACTTGCTCGTGGGTGATCTGCCCGCGCTCGGACATGGCGTTGAACGTGCGGTACGTCGTCCCCGCCGGGGCGCCGGTCGACGAGAGCGGCGTCTCGCCCAGTGGGTACTTCATAGCCTTGATCCAAACAAGGTTGTGTACACTCGGGAGCGCCGAGGGCACTCCAAATGTTTCTGCCAACACTTTAAGGTATCGACATCTGTTGATCGAAGTACTTCGTTGCGAGAGGCACCCCGGCTGAATTGATTGAACCTTCCGCGTGCCGAAGCCGCTGCTGAATGCGGAGACTGCGATCAATCCAGGTGCACCAAATCTGTCCGTGCCGGTGATCGCGGACAACCTGCCGATCGCGTCGTAACTTCCGCTTGTCTGAAGGCTTCGACCCTGGACTTCCTGGCTGCAAGCAGGGGCTCCATTCTCCGGGGCGAAACTGACCGCAGAGGTGCGCGTGCCCGCCTGATCCGTCTTGGCGGTGGAAAGTAACCGTTGATATCGTAGCTGACGCTCATCGCGGAAGAGGTCGTGAAGGCGCACGGCGTCCCGGACCGGCAGACGTCATGGCCGGTCTCAACGCGGCAGAACCGCCCCTTGAACGGCTAGTCATACAGCCGTAGAATGTTGTTTGAGGAGTGCGCCATTGCGATCCACCCAGCGGCTGCTCTCCCTCGACGTGCTCCGCACGGCATCGCTCCTGCTCGTGCTCGGCCGCCATACCGCTGAGATTCCCCGGCTGCGAGAACCGTTCGGCGCGCTGATGACCGCGCTGCATTGCGGCGGCTGGATCGGCGTCG
Source organism: Deltaproteobacteria bacterium (assembly GCA_025358085.1). Classification (GTDB taxonomy): domain Bacteria; phylum Myxococcota; class Myxococcia; order Myxococcales; family 40CM-4-68-19; genus JANYKT01. Next base: position 7,385 of record JANYKT010000011.1, read on the forward strand.
ACCTCTTTTTCGTGCTCAGCGGGTTCCTCGTGTCCGGCCTGCTTTTCCAGGAACATGCGCGCAGCGGTGCCATGCGCTGGGGCCGCTTCCTCGTGCGCCGCGGATTCAAGATCTATCCCGCGTTTTACGCGATGATTGGCCTGTCGCTTTTCGCCTTCGGGCGCAGGGGAACGCTGCTGGCGAAGCCCGCCCTGGCAGAGCTTTTCTTCTTCCAGAACTACACGCCTGGCTTGTGGCTGCACACGTGGTCCCTCGCGGTCGAGGAGCACTTCTACCTGCTGCTGCCGCTGCTCCTGCTCGCGTTGCTCCGCTTCGGCTCCCGAGGTGAGCCTGGTGCCCGCGACCCGTTCCGCCTCGTGCCTGCAGCCTGGCTGTCGGCGGCGGCGCTGCTGCTCGGCCTGCGCTGCCTGAATCTCTGGCGTCCATTCAATTACTGGACCCATTTCATGCCCACGCACCTGCGGCTCGATTCGCTGCTCCTCGGCGTCGCCATTTCATACTTGTTTCACTATCGGCCGGAACCCATCGCGGCGTTGCAGCGTTATCGGGGGCTGCTGGGAGTGGGGGGCGCGTGCCTCCTGGCTCCGGCGTTCTTTTTCGAGGTTGATGCCACCCCGTGGATCTGGACGGTGGGCTACTCCGTGTTCGCGGTGGGCAGCGGCCTTCTGCTGATCTCGCTCCACGGCGGCCTGCCGCGCAACGTGCTCACCCGCGCGCTCGCCTACGTCGGGGCGCGCTCCTACTCCATCTATGTCTGGCACTTTCCGGTGCGCTATTGGATCTCGGACAAGATTGCGCTGCGGCTCGGGCTTGGCTTCGCCGCCTCTACCGCGCTTTTCGTCACCCTCAGTATCGTCATCGGCATCGGATTGGCCGCGGCGCTCGAGCAACCGATGCTGCGCCTGCGGGACCGGTTGTTTCCGGCCGGGACGACGGGGCCTGTGCATGGCATTCAGCACGCTGGCATTGGGTCAATCGCTGCGCTCACCCTGGAATGACCGACGTCACCGCCCACGGCCGTGCAGGAGCATTGCAATGAGCACCGCGACCGCAGCCGTCACCCTCGCACCGCGCCTGCGCTGGAATTGGCTGTGGAGCGCAAGACACGACCTCGCCTGGAACCTCGCCCCGTTCTGGCTGGGGCTCGCCGGGGCCACTTTCCTTTACCTGGCGCGCGATGCTGGTGCCGGAGGTGGCGCGCCCTGGGACTTCACGCTGGCTGGCCAGAAGATCGGTATGTCCGCCGTCCTGCTCTATCTATACGGCCCCCTGGTAGACGCGCCGCATCTCTGGGCAACGATAGCGCGCACCTATACCGATCGCGACGAATGGAAGACGCGCAGCGCCCTCTTTCTGGGATCCCTGGCCTGGCTGCTGGCGGGTCCGGCCGTCATCCTGCTGCCCTACGTGCTTCACCGCTTGGTGGGGCTTCCAGCAGGGCTCGAGACATCGGGCTGGCTCGCCTTCAGCTACTTCCTTACTTTCTACGCGCTCTTTCACATCAATCGCCAGCACTGGGGATTCGTCGCACTCTACAGGCGCAAGAACGGCGAAGCGGCTGATTCAATCGAGCGCAACATCGATTCCTGGTTCTTCCAACTGGCCATCTGGCTGCCTGTCGCGGCCATGCTCTCCGCTCCCTGGTATGTCGATCTCGACGGCAAGCCCTACCTGTTCCTGCAGACGGCTGTCGGAAGCACCACACTAAGCTCCTTGGTACACCGGTCAATCCACATCCTGTTTCTTTCAATCTGCGCGGCCTATGCGTTCTTCCAGGCACGGCAATGGCGGCGCGGGGTCGAACGCAACGGTCCCAAGCTTGTCTATATCGTTACCGTGATCTCCCTCTACTACTTTACCTTCTCGTTCCATCCGGCGGTGGCCACTCTCTGGGTCCCGCTCATCGGCGTCGGGCATTGCGCCCAATATCATCGAGTCGTATGGGCCTATGGACGTTCCCGTTACGCCGGAAAGAGCGCGTCCGATCGGCGCGCTCCCTCGTCGATCTTTGAGAATGCCTGGCTCTATGCAGCTCTCGGCGTGCTCTTCGGAGCCGTGACGCTGCAAGGCCCGGGCGCCGGTCCGATTGGCCGCGCAGTCGCTCGCGCGCTCGACGCGGGAATTTTCCGGCACGCCTTCATCTTCCTGGGCGCCGGCGCCGGCTTCGCGCTGGGAGTAAGAGTCTTCGGCGCCTTTATCAGCGGCGTGCGGTTGCACCACTTCTATGTCGACTCGAAGATCTGGCGCGTGAGCAAAAGCGCCGCGCTGGCAAGAAACCTCGACGTCTGAAGACTGATCTCGCTCACCACCATTCCTTGTATTCGGGGGGAGCGGCGAGCGGCGCGTGGGTTGTATTGGGTGATTGCACGGGTGGCACGCCAAGCAACCGCGCATAGTTCCCGATGCCGATAGTTGAGCCGCCTTCGCAAGTCCAGTCCCGTGGAGCGCACAGCGCTCCCGCTGCTCCTTCGGCCAGAGCACCCGTGACGTAGAGACGAATCTTTGCGCCTGCTTTCGGCGCACAGCCTTCGACGCCGTGATCCGGCACCGGGTCATCGACGATCGTGCCCACGAGTTTATCCCCGAAACTTTCGCCGCTGCACACCAGGCGGGCCGCAGCAGAAGCTCCGTTGGAGAAGCCGTGAAGGAGGACCTGGGTGCAGCCCGCGGCAGCGATGGCGTGGTCGATGATCTGGCGCATCTCGAGAAATCGACTCGCGGGAAAGTAGAGCCATTGCCGGCCGCCCCACCCCTCGCCGTTTCCCTGGGGCCGGAGGTGCACGAGTCCGCCCGTGACCTCGGGAGCCGCGCACCGAGCGCCCTTCCCGTGGAGGTGAACGACGCATCGACGCAGCCCGCCGTCGGGGAGCGGGGGCATTGCGCTTTCGGGATCGCTCCGGGCCGGTGAGGGCCTGCAGGCCAGCGCGACGAGCCCAACCAGCCAGAGCGCACGACCCCGCCATCGCTTCGATTCCGAAAGCACGCCGAGGCGATCAGTCTTCTCCGGCGGCATCAGACTTCCACTTGGCCTTCGAGGTACGGAACACATCCGATTCTCGTCGCAGGCTTGCTCGAAAAGTCCAGCGAGCAGGCGGGGCCGTGGCGGCGCACGCGGGGTGGCCCGCTCCGCGTCAAAAATGCCACGCTCTGCCGCTCCTGCCGCAGCCGCTCGAGGACGACCCAAGCGCTGGCGAGGGTGGCGTGGCCGCAGAGGGGCACCTCGACGACAGCAGCCGGATTGCCGGTGAACCGTGAAAGCGTCAACCTGAAAATGGGTACTGGCATGGCTTTGGATCCTCCTGCGCAAAGTAGTTGGAATCGGCAACAAGACCATCATCAGAAATCGCGCTTCTGATTCAAATCCGAGGTGTGCGGACCCTCGTCGTGGAGACGGCGCACCGTCGCCGCGTCCGCTGCGCGACGGTGCGCACAGTCCAACGCTATCGTGCTCCCGGCCCTGGTTGCGCCTCGACATCGGCCGCGGCCAGCTCCCCGGGCGGCCACAATGACGATGCTCGATCAGGATCAGGCCCAGCCTGGTCCGCGGTCCACCGATCGCCCCAGCGGATCAGCGCGAGCAACGCCGGGAACAGCTCGAGCCCCTTGTGCGTGAGATGGTACTCAAAAATGCGCAACAGGAGCAGGGTCCATTCTCATCGACAATGTCGAGCGTGCGACCCCACGGAGCAGTTTACAGCGCTGTAGCTGCGGCGATCGATGTGCCTGCCTTTCTTGAGAATTTTCAAGCTCAATGCAAAACGCTTTCCCGATATGGCCGCAACCGATTCAACCGACGCGGTCGCGCGTCAACCGTGCATTGAATGAAAGCGTCTGCGACGATCTCGCGGCAATTGATTGACCGATAATTGAAACGTGTTATGTTATGTTAACTTGCGACGACCCCGCGCATTGAGCTCGATCTCCGAACCCTCCACGGTCATTGCTCGCAATTTGCACGGGCGCCTTCCCGAGCGGCTTCGACGCGATGGTCTCCTCTTTCTTTGGCTCCAGGAGGGCCGCCGCACAACACGCATTGTGCGGGCGCTGCGCAGCGGCGGCTGGCGACACGAACTCGTCGAGTCCTGTGCCCGTATCGAATTGCGGGCGGACCAGATTCAGGAATGCATCGCCAGCCTTTCCTCCGTGCTGCCGGAGAACGAGCAGGCGGAGACCAAGGCGCTGTTTGTCGATCAGCCCTGTGTCGAGCCGCGGTTGGCGGATTTTTCGCGCATGACGACGCTGCATTCACTTGACGTCATGGCCCGTTCCGGGTGGCTCCTGGACCAGCTCGCAGAAGGCCGCTTCACCAGCTTCTTCCATCCCATCGTTTATGCGCGCGACCGGCGGCACGTGTTCGCGCACGAGGCTCTGCTTCGCGGCGTCGAGCGCGATGGCAGTCTGGTGGCACCGCAGCCCATCCTCGACCTCGCGCGGCAGGCGGGGATGCTGCTCGAGGTGGACTTCGCCGCTTGCCAGTCCGCCATCCGCGAGGCGGCGCGCCACGGGCCCGGGATGTCCGTCTTCATCAACTTCTCTCCGGCCGCGATCAAGGACCCGGAGACGAACCTTCGCGCCATGATTGCGGCCATCGATCGTGCGGGCATTGCGCACGAGCGAGTTGTTTTCGAGGTCGTGGAGGCCGATCGCTTCGGCGACCTGCCGCTCCTGGACCAGGTCCTGCGCGGATACCGGAGCGCCGGCTTCCGGGTCGCGCTCGACGATCTGGGAGCCGGATGGTCCACGCTCAACCTGGTCCACCGCCTGCGGCCCGACTTCATCAAGCTCGACCGCGAGCTGATTCGCGGCGTGCACCTCGACCCGGTCAAGGGACTCATCGCTGGAAAGCTGCTCGAGATCGGCCGCGGGCTGGGCATCCATACAATCGTGGAAGGGATCGAGGTGGAAGAGGAGATGCGCTGGGCTTGCGACAACGGCGCAGACTTCGTCCAGGGATTCCTCGTCGGCCGTCCCAGCCCCTCGCCCCTGCCGTCGGGAAGGTCCTGAAGATGCATCCGCGCCTCCGCAAACAATTGGGCGCGCAGAGCGAGGAGAAGCTGAGCCCCGAGTGGCGCTCGTTTCTTGATGCAGTGGGCGCGTCCTATCGTGACGCGGACGCCGAGATGGCGCGCTCGGTCGATTCCGTCAAAACGCTTCTCGCGCTGCTGCACCGCGCGCAGGAGGAGGAAGCGGCGGGCCGGGAGGCGAAGGACGGACGCCGGGAGAAGGCGGAGCAGGTCGCGCGGCGGGCCCGCCAGACTCTTGATCGAGGTGGTCTCGCCTGGGCGGAGACCGGCCCAAGCCTCGTGATTCGATCCGCCAACGCCTCAGCCATGCGCCTGTGCGGCGTGGAGGACATGCCCGGCAAGTCCGTCTTCGCCGTGCTTGTTCCCGTCGAAACGGATGCGCTCACGCTCTCGTGGAACGCACGGCTGGCGCGTGGGGAGCCAATCCTGCAAAGGTTGTCCTGCCGGACGCAGGGCAACCGGGTCCTCTCCTGCGACTGGGTCTGCATTCCCAAGCTGACTTCCAGCGGCAAGCTCGACAGCGTCCGCATCTTCTGGCGCGACGAAAGCGCGCGGACGGATACCCACGCCGAACTGGCGGTGCGGGACGAGCGCATGTTGCTGGCGCTGGCGGGCTCGGGAGGCACGCTGTTCGACTGGAACCTGGAGACCGACCAGATGATGCTCTCCCCGGACGGTGTCGGCCTCGCGGAGACGCCCGCGGGGTGGACCAACTTGCCGTCGCGCTGGCTCGATCGGGTACATCCGGAGGATGTGACGGGCCTCAACGCGGCCATCGCCGCCCACCTGGACGGACAGGCCGCGCTGCTGGAGCACGAGGTGCGGATTCGGCCTGGCCGCAGCGACTGGCGTTGGGTCTCCATGCGCGGCGCCGCTGTCCGCCATGGGCTGGACAAGCCGGTGCGGATCGTAGGACTGCTGATGGACAGCACCCGCCACCGGGCCGAGGTCGAGCGCCTGGCGCACGGCGCCCGCCACGACGCCCTCACCAGCCTGCCGAATCGAACGCTCTTCCTCGACCTGCTCCGGCATTCTCTCCTGCGGACCCGGCGTCACAGCGAATACCGGTTCGCGGTGTTGTTCATTGATATCGACCGTTTCAAGGCCATCAACGATTCCCTCGGCCATGAGGCCGGCGATCAACTGCTCATCCAGATTGCCCGCCGCCTGGAATCAACCCTTCGACAGGGCGATACGCTGGCGCGGCATGGCGGCGACGAGTTCACCATGTGGGTGGACGACGTCCGCAATCCGGAGGACGCCCTGCGGGTGTCAGAGCGCATTCAAGAGGCGATGCGCGCGCCCTTCGATGTCGGCGACCAGCGGGTGCAATCGAGCGCCAGCATCGGAGTCGCTATTGCATCCGCGCTGTACCTGCGCGCCGAGGACGTGGTGAGGGACGCGGACTTCGCCATGTACCGGGCCAAGGCGCAAGGGCGCGCGCGCACCGCCCTCTTCAAGGAAGAGCGCGCCGAGCACGCGCACAGGGGAAGGCCGCTCGAAGCCGACCTGCGCTCCGCCATCGAGCAGAACCAGCTGCGCGTCTATTACCTGCCGATCGTCGATGTGGCGAGCGGGGTGGTGAACGGCGTGGAGGCGCTGGCACGCTGGCAGCATCCCCGGCTGGGTCTGGTCTCCCCCGAGCGCTTTCTGGCAATGGCGATTGATACCGGCCTCATCGTCGATATCGACCACTGGGTACTGCGTACGGCGAGTCTTCACCTGCGGGACTGGCGGACGCAGGCCGCTGCGCTGGCGCGCTTGACCTTGTCGGTGAACCTCTCGGAGCAGGTGCTCGGCCAGCAGGATCTCCCGGCCAGCATTGACGCGGTCCTCCGGGAGAGCGCGCTGTTGCCGCGCGACCTCATCCTCGATATCACCGAGGCAGCCGTCGCGCAGAGCGGGGCGCCCTCGGTGGCGCTCACGACCCTCCGGAGCCGCGGAGTCGTTCTTCACATCGACGACTTCGGCATGGGCAACTCGTGGCTGCGGCACCTGCACCTGGACAACGTAGATTCGATCAAGATGGACCGATCGTTCCTCGCCGGCAATGCGCGCACAGACCGGCAGGTGATGACGCGCATCGTTTCCATTGCACGCGATCTGGGGAAGCGCGTCATCGCCGAGGGAGTGGAGACCGACGAGCAGTTCCGATTCCTGAAGACGGTGGGCTGCGATTCGGCGCAGGGATATCTTTTTTCGAACCCGATCGATGCCGAAGGAACGCGCGCGTTCCTGACGAGCCGGCTCCAGCCGTCCCTTTCGTGAGGTCGGAAGAAGCGCGCTGGAGCTCCGTCATCCATCCACGCGTCGAGCACTGACCGACTGACTTGGCCATTCGCGGCCCCCAAGCTCCTTGGTGCACCGGTCAATCCACATCCTGTTTCTTTCAATCTGCGCGGCCGATGCGTTCTTTCAGGCACAGCAATGGCGGCGCGGGGTTGAACGCAACGGTCCGGGCTATCGTTGATTGATTTTGCGAAACCCGTCATCACGCACCGACCCGCGATGTCGGACGCGCTGCATATCGGGCCCGGAGGCGTCCAGCCGTGAGCGCGTACAATACCCGGTCACATGACTCGCGTCGGCGAGGGACCACTGCGTCCCTCGCCGCGCGGGTGATTGCCGATCAGTAGGCGGTGCCCTTCACTAGCGGCCGGGCCGTTGGCGCCGGTGCAGCCGGGTTGAGCTGGACCACGTCGGGACGCATCATCTCGTTGTCCTCATGATCGACGATGTGACGGTGCCATACGTAACCGCGCTGGTTGCCGTCGTTCGGATCGAATGGGGAATAGGCTGCGCTCTGCGGCGCGTTGGCCGCGATCGAGGTGGGCGCCCAACGCCTGACGATGCGGGTCACCTCGCCCGGTAGCGCCATGATGGTGTCCTTCGAGCCCGCCTCCTCCGGCTTGGGCACCTGGATCGGGCCCCGCAGATGAGGAACAACGTCGACGTTGCCGCCGATGGCGCCGCGCGCATTGGGCTTGTTGTAGTCGAGGGGGGGCCGAAGTCCGGGCAGTACACGCCGCCCGTGCAGGTAGCGCTTCCGGTGACCGCCGGGAACGCCGCCGAGTATGCCGCGAAGTAGCTCTTCTTGTTGAAGCCCTCCCGGTTGATCAGCTGGAACTGCACCAGGTGGAGGTGCATCGGGTGGGCCGTTACACCCGGCATTGGGTCGCGACACCCGGCATTGGGTCGCTACACCCGGCGTTGGGTGTCTTCACCCAGCTATCCGGAAAGATGGGCTCCGTCCGCGAGAGCCAAAGTCGATAGGCGATTCTAAAATCGAGGGCCACCTGCGACATCGAAGTCGAATTCCAATGGATTGCCGGGCCTCCATTGCGCGGGTAATCGACATTGGCACCCGACAGCCCGCGGCCGGCGACCGACATCGCTCCCCCATTTCGGGGTCAGTCTGCCGATGTCGTGTCCGACGCCCGCGCTCAAGTGGTGCTCGGAGACCGCGGGAAAGGCCTCCGTGTCCCAACCCACCGCTCCGCTGCTGTTGGCGGAGAAGCCTGGCTTGTTCGCGCCGTTGGTATCGGACCCGTTGGCGCCAAGGACCAATCTCGAGGGGAGCAATCGCGGCTCCCAGGGTGGCGCTCTTCGCGCCCACGGTCGCGCAGGCGATGGTCGTATCGTGTCTCCGGATCTCGCTCCTTGTCCGATTGCGCGGCGGTTCAGAGCTTTTGCTGGACCAGCCAGTCCAGCGCGGCCTCGCGGCTCTCGAACGCCACCATGCGGCCCCCAGTGAGCAGCTTGTGCGCCCGGAAGGCGATGCGCCCGATGGCGCTGAGCCCGCACACCGCCGCCGCGCGCTCATAAGGCTCGTCCTGGACATCCAGCTCGCGAAATGCCTTCAGGATCTGGTCATTGAACTGCAGCCCTTTCAGGTCGACCACGGTCAGCAGCTCTTTCCGCCGCGGCTGGCTCGCCACCACGCCGCGGGCAAGCTCGATCTCGCGCAGCAGCAGGACCGGATCGCGGATGCGCGAAAAGTTCATCAGCAGGATTCGCTGGCCTTGGTGCTCGATGAATTCCGAGGGCATATAGTTCTCTGCGGTCGCGCCGGGCCGCTGGCAATTCAAGCCCCTGAATGACTGCAGACAAAAGAGATCAAAACTCGCCGGAGAGCGCCGCATCAAGGAAGACCGTCTGCGTTGCGGGGCCGCCCAGCACGAACGTCCCGCCATTGAGCGCGCTGCGCCCAGCCGCCGCCAGCCTCACCGAGATCTGCTGCGAGAGCTGCGCGCGGAGGCTGGCGAAGATGCCCAGCTCGTCGGTCTCGAGAGGCGACAGGCCACTTCCGCTGTGGAACCACGAGAGACGCGTCACGAGCTGCGCGCGCGAGCGCAGCCTGGCCGAGAGCTGCAGGTAGCCGCTGCGGCCGCTCGCCCAGCCCTGTTCCTCGAGATAGCCGACGCTGACCGCGGTGCTGCCGCCGAAGAGCCGCGGCGCGCCGAGCTCGGGGCCCAGCCAGCGGCGCGTCAAGCCGGAGGTCAAATCGGTGGCGAGCCCGGAGATGGCGCTGATGCGCAGGACCGCGACCGGCTCCCATTGCGCCGAGAGATCCGCGTGGCGGGCGGCGCCGCCGTACCGCACGTTCGCGGGACCATCGAGCTCCGGAATCGAGAGTCCGTCGTAGCGGAAGCCGCCGGTGAACGAGAGCCGGTCTACGGGCTCGAAGTTACCGTCGATCCGCAGCGCGTCGAGCGAGCTCTTCGCGCCGCTCGCGCTGCCGAGGCCGCCGGCGCCGACGCGAATGTTCGCCGAGCCGTCGAACCGCTTGGTCAGGAAGAGCTGGATAAGGCCTTCGCCCTCGACGCGCTTGCCGAGCGAGGCGGTGCTGACGAACGCGACCCGCGCCTCGTGCCGCAAGAGACGCAAGGCCGAGTCCGCATCGCCCGCGTGCTGCCCGGCCCAGTAGGCGCCGAAGGTGCCGTTCTGCAGCGAAGGCGAGAGCGTCACGTCGTCGGGAACCACGCCGCCGAAGAGGCCGGCCTCGCTCGAGCCGCTGCGGAAGCCGGCCTGCGCGCCGTCGAGGATCACTTGCCCGGGCGCGAAGCGGGGGCGCACCCGGCCCAGCGACACCGCGAAGCCGTTCTCGCGCGGGGTGCGAGAGATCGCCGCCTCCCAGACGTAGAGCTGGGTGGGATCGTCGGGTCGGAAGCTGATGGGGTCCGAGCGAAGCGACCAGCGGCGCGCGCTCATGTCGAGGTCCAGCGTGAAGCCGCCGCCGAGCCGCGCGTCGCGCAGCGAGACGTCGGCGCGCTCCTGGTGCCAGGGGCCAACGCCCGTCGCGGCCCAGGTGGCGTGGGAGATGGTGACGTCTGCCTTGGTGCCGAGGCCGCCGAAGCCGGGCCCGCCGTGGAAGTCGATCTTGTCGAAGTGCGCGCTGGTCACGACCGCCTTCCGCGCTTCGATGACCGGCGCGGGGTCGGGCGGCGCGAGCCTTTGCACCTGCGCGGCGGGCGCGAGCGGCGGCGGTGAGAGGTCGAAGCTTTCCCCTGCCGCGCCGCTGCCGGCGCAGGTCGCGCCTTTCTCTCCCGCCGACTCGACCTTGCAGGAACCCGCCGGCTTGCCGGCGCGGTGAAGCTGCAGCACCTGTCCGGCGGCCAGCCCATCGCGAACGCCGGCGTCCAGGTAGAGCCGCTGCTGCGTAGCGTAGAGCACCGTCGCCTTGTGCCGCTTCTGCGGAGTGGCCGCGGCGGCGAGCGCAAGGCCCAGGCAGAGCGCCGGCATCATCGCGTCACCCCCTTGCGCAGCGACCGCTGCCCGCCGCTCGAGGTGAACGAGTGGCACTCGTAGCACTTGCGGTCCTTGCACTGGAACCCGCTAACGTCCCTGTGCACGCCTTGCACCGCCGAGCAGGCGTGGCACTGGATGCAGGAGAAGTTGTCGCCGCTGCAGGTGCCGGTCACCGTGGTGGTGGCGAGCGTGGTGTGGCACTTGAGGCAGCTGATGCCGGCGTGCGGACCTGAGTCGATCTGGAAGCAGGCGCGGTGCGCCGCGAACGATGCGCCCTTGAAGCGCGTGGTGAAGTGGCAGCTCTTGCAGTCGGTGCCGAAGCCGGCGCGCGCGTGATCGATGCTGGTGCCGGCCGTGCGGGCGTAGTCCTGCTGGTGGCAGGCGATGCAGTCAAGCGTGGCGCGCGTGAAGCGGTGGTCGCGCTGCTCCAGGTGGCACTCCTCGCAGGCGATGGCCGCGTGGCGTCCGGTGAGCGGGAAGTTGGTGCGCTGGTGCGCGTTGGCGTCGAAGCGGCTCACCCAGTCGCGTGCGTCGTGACAGCTGGCGCAGCGCGTGCTGAACTCGCCGGTGTGCACGTCCTGGTGGCAGGCGGCGCACGAGGTGGGGACGGGCGCCTTGAAGTCGCTCGACTTGTGGCAGGCGCTGCAGGACGCGGCGAGATGACGGCCTTCCAGCGGGAAGCCGGTCTGGCTGTGATCGAAGGTGACCGGACGCCAGCCCGAGGTGCCATGGCACGCGCTGCAGCGCGTGTCGGTCACGGCGTGGGCCGCGGCCGAGCGCGGGGCGGCCTGGGTCGCGGTCGAGTGGGGAGCGGCCTGCGCCGCGGCGAGGAGGGCGACGAAAGCGATCATTTCGCGATCTCCCGGAAAGCCCCGCGATGGACGTCGACGTGGCAGCCCGCGCAGGTTTGCGGAACGCCGCGGTACTGCGCCACCCGGGCCCCGCGCGCCTCGACCTGCCGGTGGCAGGCATCGCAGGCGATCTGCGCGTGCTTGCCCTCGAGCAGAAACGAGGTGAACGGCGGATGATGCACGAAGGCGACAGTCTTCCACTTCGCCGTGCTGTCGTGGCATCCGGCGCAGTCGGCGCGCGCCGCGCGGGTCGCGAACTGGCCCGCGTGCGGGTCGGCGTGGCACGAGGCGCAGGCCATGTCCAGCGGCCGGTACCGCACCACGCCGCCGCTCTCGACGTGGCAGGCCGCGCAGGCCGCCTTGGCGTGCGCGCCGGTCAGCGGGAAGCGCGAGTCGCGAGCGTGATCGAAGCGAACGGCGGCGAACGCCTTTACCTGGTGGCAGTCGGCACAGCCGCTCTTCTTCACCCGCTCGGCGAACTGGCCGTGGTGCACGTCCGCGTGACAACTATCGCAGCGCCCCGCGTCCGCGCGGGGATGGAACTGCGTGAGGCTGACCTGATCTCCGCGCTTGCGCGCCGCGATCCACGCGCGCGTGGCGGTCGCCTTCGCCGTGAGCGCGGCATCAGTCTTGTGGCAGGCCGAGCAGGCCACCACCGCGTGCGCTCCCTCGAGCGGATACTTGCTGTGCGTCGCGGGATCGTATCGCGCGGGCAGGAAGTGCTGGAGGTCATGACACCCGTCGCAGGCCTGCGGCGGCGTGCCCATCTGGCCCAGGTGCGCGTCGACGTGGCACGCAGTGCAGGTGTCGAAGCGCAGCCCTTTGAACACCGCGGGCGTGCCGGGAAATGGTCCGTGGCAGCTCTTGCAGGCGACATCGACGTGCGCGCCGCGCAGCGGGTAGCGCGTCTTCTCGTGGAACGCGCGCTCGCCGGTGACGCCCTTCACTTCCTTCCACCCGGTCTCGACGTGGCAGCTCGTGCAGTCGACGCCGAGCCGCCCGTCGTGCGGATCTTTGTGGCAGTCCGTGCAGGTCCCGTGCGCGACTGGCCGGAAGCGCGAGAACAGCTCTGCCTTTGGCGCCGCTGGCGCGTCGCGGTGGACCTCCACGTCCATGGTCCGGGCGTGGCACTTGAGGCAATCGACCGTGGCGTGCTTTCCCTTCAGCGGAAAGTCGGTCTTCGCGTGGATGAAGCCAGGCGCGGGCTTCCAGGCTGTCTGCGTGTGGCAGGTCGAGCAGGCGCCGTCGAGCTGCCCGCGGTGCTCGTCGAAGTGGCACTGCGCGCACTGCGTGCCGAGGCCCAGGAAGGTGGTCCGCGCCGGATGCTGCGCGAGGAGCGTACGGACGTTGGCGTCCACGATCAGCTTCTGCACGTGGCACTGCGCGCAGTCGAGCTGCGCGTGCTTGCCCTCGAGCAGATAGCCGGTCTTGCGGTGATCGAAACTCTTCTTTCCGCCGGAGGGCCACTCGATGGGGTCGAAGTCGCGTCCCTGGTGATCGTGGTGGCACGACTTGCACGAAAGCTCCGCCAGCGTAAGCTTTCCGTGAAAACCCTGCTTCTTTGCAACCCGCTCCTTCAGCTCCGTGTGGCAGTCGAGGCAGCGCTGCTCGCTGACCTGTCCGCCCTTCACGTGGCACTGGGTGCAGTTCGACATGCCCTCGAGCTTCGCGTGCCCCTTGATGAGCTGGCCCGGCGAGAGCAGGTCAGCGCGCGCGGCGCCCGCGAGCAACGCCAGCGCTGTCAGTGCCGCTCGCGCGCTCACAAAATCCACTTGTTTCCGAAATAAAGCGAGACGCTCAAAAGATCCACCGGTATCCGAAATAGAGCGAGACGGCGATGTGCGCGGTGATGGTGAAGACGAGGAAGACCGCCAGCGCCGTGTGCAGCAGGCGCCACGCGCGCAGCAGGCGCTTGAGGCCATCATAGAATGCGACCTGCACGCGCATCTGCTCCAGCCCGCGGTAGCCGCGCTCGAACTCCAGGAAGTCGGCGTGCTGGACGAAGTGGAAGCGCGCCCGCAACATCCGGACCCGGTCGCGGAGCCGCAAGAACGGAAGCCGCACGAGCAGGGCCATCAACGAGCGTCCCCTCTCCTGCGTCGCCGCCTCGTCGAACATCGAGTGCAAGAGCGCGGGATCGTCGGACGCGTCCACCAGCGGCCGCAGCCGGTCGCGCAGCCGCTCCCACTTGCCGAGCAGGTCCGCGACCTCCACCACCTTGCCCGCGGCGGAAGGGACCAGCCCGTAGATGTAGCGCCCGACGATGCCGGTGAAGACCACTACGCCCAGCGCGCCCGCGGTCCCGCTCGCGAGCACGTTGTTGGACTGGAAGGCGGCGTGGAAGGCGATCACGAGCGGGCTCATGAAGCCGACGAAGGTGTGGAAGTCGAGCCAGTCGCTGATGCGTCCCACTCCCGAGAGAAAGCGCGTCCGCTTGCGCAGCGGGTAGATGAAGTTGGAGAGCATGAAGAGCGTGGCGACGATGCCGATGCCGTGCCCCCACGGCCCCGCGGGACGGAAGCTCTCGTGGAGCGGCGAGCGCAGCCGGGCCGCGTGCGACAGCCAGTAATAGCTCCAGCCCTCGATGCTCAGCCAGGCGAGGATGACCGCGCCGAGCACGAAGTAGAGGCGTCGCAGCCGGTGCGACTGTCGCCGCTCGACCGCGCGCGACGCGAGGCCCCGCTTGGCCTGCGCCTCCTTGCCGCCCAGCTCCTCGCCGAAGTGGCGCTTGAGCGAGACGCCCGCCTTGGAGAGGAACTCCAGCGGTAGCTCGCCGCCGATGCTGGCGATGACGTAGTCGTTCTCCAGAACCAACGGCGCGCCCGACGAGGTCAGCACCACCTCGTCGTCGAGGATCTTCTCCACCACCGAACCCATCATGGCCGCGATGCGCTTCTTCGCGACCAGGTCCTCGATGTGCTTGCGATTGGCCTCGCGCACGCGCCCGAAGGTCTCGCCGCGGTACGAGATGGACACCTGCGCGTTGCTGGACTCGGCGAGCTGGATGGCCGCCTCCAGCGCCGAGTCGCCGCCGCCCACCACCAGCACGCGGCAGTCCTGGTACTGCTCGGGATCGATCAGGTTGTAGGTCACCTTGGGCAGCTCTTCGCCGGGGACGCCCAGCTTGCGGGGCGACCCGCGCCGGCCCGTCGCCAGCACCACCTTGCGGGCGTGCACCGGACCGCGGCTGGTAATGAGCTCGAAGGCGCCGTCGCTCCCCTCGATGCCCGAGACCTTGATGCCTTCCTCGACGTTGATCTTCCCCTTCTCGATGGCCTTTATCCAGGTTCCGAGCAGCTCCTCCTTGCTGATCAGCTTCCGGCCGAACTTGCCGTAGAGCGGAAGCTGCACGGCTTCGGTCATGACCACCTTCTGGCGCGGGTACTGGGCGATGGTGCCGCCCAGCGAGCCCTGCTCCAGCAGCCGGAAGCTGCGGTTCGCGGCCTTGAGCGCCAGCGCCGTGGCGAGCCCGGCGGGCCCGGCGCCGACGATGGCCACGTCCACGATTTCAGGCGGGCCACCCCCACCTGCACCGGGCGTGACCGCCGCGAGCCGGGTGCCCACCTGGATTCCCTGGATGATGGCGTTCTTGATCAGTCCCATCCCACCGAGCTCGCCCACCACGTGGACTCCGGGCCGGCTCGACTCGAAGAATTGATCCACCATCGGCAGGTCCACGCCGCGCTCGGCGGTGCCGAAGACCAGCTTGATGGCGTCCACCGGGCACTCGGCCGCGCAGCGTCCATGGCCGATGCAGTGGTCGCCGTGGATGAGGCGCGCCGCGCCGTTCACCACGCCAAGAATGTCGCCCTCCGGGCACGACTTGAGGCAGGTGAGACTGCCGATGCAGGCGTTGGGATCGATCACCGGGTGCAGGGTGAGCGGGATTTTCTCGCCGCCCTTCTTCGCGATCTCTTCCAACGTGCGCTGGTGCCGCGCCGCCCGCATCCGCACCTGCGTGACGAGCAGGAGGACCGGCACGGCGACGATGGCGGCAATGATGAAAGTTGCGCTATTCACGACCCTTCCCCCGCGCCAACACGAATAGCATCAAGAATCATGCAGCTTCACTTCGACGCTACCACGCGGCTCGCGATCGCATCCTTTCGTTTCCGCGTCCGGTTGACAAGGGTCAATAGCGGTCAAATCACGACTTCGGCAAATCGTAAATCCTGTGCCCTTGGAATATTGCCTGTGGGGAGCTATAGGCTGTTCGCCGCATTCCCCTCGACCGGAGTTTCTCCGCCTCGGACTCTCGGCGGAACAAATACTGCCCGGTAAAATCCAGTGATACGGCAAACTATCAAAACACACTGACGGAGCCCCTTACACACGCCCGTCGGCGGAACGATAAGTTCGCAGGGTGTCCCCCTTGTCAGCGCGCTCGCGACGCGATACCGCAAGTACTCAGATGAATGGATCGGCGCGTATCGTAAGCGCGCTAGCGGGATCGATTCAGTGGCGCTAGCAGTGATAGCGCCACTGGGCAGGGGGGATTCAATGGCGGAACGAGCGGTTTCGAAAAAATTGCGGATGAGGTTGGCTCGCGCGACGCTCGCGCTCTTCGCCGCCGCGGCCTGTCAGCGCGCGGGGTCGGGCGTCACGGGTAACAACGTAGTCACGCCCGCGACCCACGCCCGCTTTCCGATCAGCACCGGCGTCCACGCGGTGAGCTGCGATAGCTGCCACGGAAACTTTACCACCTTCCGCCAATTCACCTGCCTCAACTGCCACGGCTCCGGCCACGACCAGGCGCTCACCGACGAGTTGCATCGCAGCCTCGTCGCGCCGGGCGGAACGCTGCCCGATGGAGGCAATGGCTACGCCTACTCCAGCGACTCCTGCCTGCAGTGCCACGCGACCGGCGCGCGGGTCGCCTTCGACCACGCCGGGGTGACCGCCGCGTGCGCCTCCTGCCACGGCAGCGGCGCGGCCTTCGATCCGCTTCCGGTCGCCGGCACCGGCCTCGACGGCGGCTCGTTCGTGCATCCCGAAAAGGGCGGCAACGATTGCCGTGCCTGCCACACCATCGAGAACTGGAACGGCGCCGGGATCGCGCCCGAAGGCAAGAGCGATCCCGCGTTGGACCTGGTGGTGGACGCCGGCGTTCCGTCGTACGCGGGCACCTCGATCACCAGCATCACGGTGCAGTCCGAGACGCTGGCCATGCCCATGTTCCACCGCAGCGCCGCTGTGCCGCCCGGGTTGTCGTGCATCACCTGTCACGCCAACGCGAACTCCGGGAGCTTCTTTCCGGGGCGGCTGCACGCCTCGCTCGCCACCCAGCCCACCACCTGCCTCGACTGCCACGCCACCTCGGTGCCCACGGGCTTCGTTGGGCCGGCGGCGACCAGCCCTCCGCGCAGCCCGGCGTCTGCCGAGATGAAGCACGACGCGGTGCTGTGGACCAGCGGAGCGCCCACCGCGAAATTGGCGGCGCCGCAGGAGTGCTCCCTGTGCCACGCCGCGACGCCTGCGCCCGCGTCGTGGAAGACCGCGAAGAAGTTCCATGCCTCGCTGGCAGCCGCGTCGCAGCCCTCCTCCTGCGTCGACTGCCATGCCAACTCGCGCCCTTCGCTGCTGACCTCCGCCGGCGCGGCGCTCCCCGCGAACGTGCAGTTCGATCACTCGGCCGGGACCGCACTTGGCGAGTGCTCGACCTGCCACCTGAGCGGGGCCGCGGCGCAGTTCACCGCGTGGTCCGGCGGGCGCTTCCATCTGTCGGGGAGCGCGACGCCCTCGACCTGCCTGCCCTGCCACCAAGGCGAGCGGCCCACCAGCGTGGCCGGCTGGGACCCCTCCTACGCCGCCTCGCCGTTCGACTATGTGCAGGACGCCTCCGGAGCGCCCACGCACGGCGCGGGACAGGAGTGCGCCACCTGCCACACGGGCCCGGGCGGCGGCGCCTGGGGCGGGACGCAGGACTGGAAGCGCGGCCACTTCACCCACGGTTCCTCGACGCTGGCGGCCAGCACCTGCATTGCCTGCCACACCACCCAGCGCCCCGATCGCAACGGCATCCTCCCCGCGCAGATCCCTTACGCGAACCTGCCCTTCGATCACAACGCGAACGGCACCGGCGACTGCTTCGGCTGCCACTCGCGCTCGACGGTCAATTACGTGAAGTACGCGCCCATCCCCGGCGGGGACTGGCAGGGCGGCATCGGTTACCCGGGAGCGACGCCAATCAGCTCGCCGGACCAGTTCATCACGGTCAACGAGCTCACGCTGGCCCGCTCCGGGCCGAACAATTTGGTGACCAGCACCAGCTCGGCGTCGACCACGCTCTACAACGCCATGGTCCACACTTCGCCGCTGGTGCCAGCGACGATGCGGCCCTCGGGAAGCACCGACTGGCCGAAGTGCGCGATGTGCCACGCGGTCTCGGCGGTCGATGGCTCGGGGACGTTCGCGGGAGGGAAGTTCCACGCCAAGGTGACCGCGCAGGGAATGTCGCAGCCGAGCCTCTGCGTCGACTGCCACGCGCAGATGCGGCCCAGCCACGTCGTCGAGGGCGCCAAGCTCGCACTGCAGTACACCGGCGCGGGGACCGCCGCGACGGTCAGCATCACCGCGGCCGGCATCCTGACCACGGCCAGCGCCGGCGCTCCGGCCGACAACCTGAGCCTCGACCTCGGCCAATACGCGACGCTCTCGGCGCTGGTCACGGCCATCAACGGCTTCAACGGCGGCGGCAAGTACGTCGCCTCGGTGGTCACAGGTGCGGACCCCTCGTTCGCGCCCGCGAACCTCGGCCCCGCGAGCGCGGCGGACATCAAAGCCGGCCAGCAAAAAGTCGCCTCCGAGCTGCAGCCGATGGACCACCAGGCGGCGCTCAGCACCGGCTCGGTGGCCCAGATGGACTGCGCGAGCTGCCACACGCATCCAGGCGCCACCTGGGTGGACGGCGCCTTCCACGCCAACATCGGCACGGCGCAGCCGCAGGACTGCACCGTCTGCCACTACCCGGTGATGGCCGACGCGGCGAAGGCCGACCTCGCCTCGGGCGTCAGCTTCACCATGCGCCACAAGTCGGGACAGCTCACCTTCCAGAACTGCGAGACGTGCCACGGCTCGAGGCCCGCGATCACGCCGATCGCGGCGGCGCGCTGGAACACCGGTGCGTTCCACGCCAGCGTCGGCGCGCAGCCGCTTGCCTGCAACGAATGCCACGCCGTCTCGGAGCCGGCGGCGGGCGCGTCGACCCTGAGCGGCGTGCGCTACAACCTGCCCCTGGGCGGAACCGCGACCAACGCCGCGCAATGGATGAGTCACGGCTCCTCCTCGGTGGTGGGCAAGGACTGCGCCGTCTGCCACACGTCGGACGCGGCGACTCCCTCCGCCGCATGGAAGAGCCCGTCCGACTTCTTCCACGGGCCGGTACCGAACCCCGCCGGCTGCCAGGATTGCCACGGCCTGACCAACGGCCGCGGCACCGTCGCGGGCACCAACAACAACCTGCCTCTGGGGCTCACCAACTCATCCACCGTTACTTCGGCGGCCCTCGACAACAGCACCGGCGTTCCCTCGGGCACGCTCGATCAAATCACCCACGCGGATCTCAACGTCGCGAGCCACGATTGCAACTTCTGCCACACGCAGAAGGGCGTCTCGACCGCCGCTGGCGTTCAGGGCAAGGAGTGGGCGCAGGCCTCGTTCCACGCCAACTTCAACGCTGGCAAGCCGCTGTTGACGAACGGCACCAGCGCGCGCTGCAGCGACTGTCACCTCAACGTCAAGCCGCGCGCGCCCTTCAACCCGGACCACAGCGCCTTCACCGAGACCAGCCAGCAGGACTGCGCGTCCTGCCACTCGTGGCCCGGCACCGGCACCAGCACCGCGCCCAACTGGCTGGGCGCGACTGACATGCCGCAGTACATCGCGGTCGGCGGCTTCACCATCGCGCAGCCTCCCGCGACCGCCACCGCGACGCAGCCGGGGATCGCCAATTTCCCGCACCCCACCGTCGCCGCCGGAGTGGCCTGCACCGCCTGCCACGCCACGAGCAGCGGAGGAAAACCCGCCACCGGCTACGACCACTCCTCGGCCTTGATGAACAACAACTGCGGGTCCTGCCACGAGGCGGGCAGCACTCTGGTCGCGGCCACCTGGAACGGCGCCACCACCCTTTCGGCAGGCCTCGGGGACACGCGGCCGTTCACCAGTCCGCTGAACTCCCCGTGCAACATCCCCGCGACGGCTTTCCACTTCTTCCCGCCGGGCGCCACCACCACCGCGCTCGGGGACTGCAGCCTTTGCCACACCACGCCCGCCGGCAATGGCACCACCACCACCGGCGCCGCGTATACGTCGGCCTGGCGGTGGCACCACCCTTCGACGAATGGCGCGAGCAGGAGCGACTTCCCCTGCCTCGTCTGTCACGTGCAGGCGAACTGCGGGAACTAGGGCGTGTCCGCAAACTCGGCCACTCCGCAGGTGCGGTGGTCCGAGATTCCCGAAGAGCGTCGATCGCTTGGCGCAGGGGGATCGACGGCGAGATCGTCTCGTGATCTACCCTTGTGATGCGCCGACACGAGTTGAC